>CAIRQL010000115.1 GCA_903880675.1 uncultured Holophagaceae bacterium
CGGGGAAGGCGACTCTGGTTTTCGCCAAGTCCCGGCTCCGAAACCTGGCTAGGCACCGGAAACAGATCGTCACCCAGGCGCCACGACATGGACCGTATCTGCGGAGCACCTGCGCCTGCGCCGCAGCGCAAGAACATCAGGATAAGGGAACCCTTCTCGCCATCGGGGTGGCTATCCCCTTCATCCCCTTAATCCCTGTTTCTTATTGCTTTATTAACAGGGATGCAGGGGATGAAGGGGATTGGCCTCTCCAGGTTGGGGAGTCCTGCCTAGATCTGCCCGGCCTTTGGCGAGCACCCCGCCAAAGCGCGAAGAACCTGTTTTTTGGCTCCCACCCGCGCCGGTTCACGGCCGGTGGATGCCCTCTTTGCGCATGCGGCCACGGAGGGTGCTGGGGTTCAGGCCGAGGAGGTTGGCGGCGCCGTTGGTGCCTTCGATGCGCCAGTTGGTCTTCTTGAGGACCTGGGCGATGTAGTCGCGCTCCAGGTCCACCAGCAGCTGGCCTTCCTCGGGGTGGGTCACCAGGGGGGCCGCTGCGTTGAAGTGATCCAGGACCTGCAGGGTCGTGCCCTTGGAGATGATCACGGCCCGCTCCATGACGCTCTCCAGCTCGCGCACATTGCCGGGCCAGGCATGGGCCACCAGCTGCGTCATGGTCTCGCTGGTGACGCGCTGGACATCCTTGCCGAGCTTGCGGTTGAGCTTGGCCAGGAAGTAGTACACCAGTAGGGGAATGTCATCTTTGCGGTCCCGCAGGGGGGGCACGGTGATGGGGAAGATGTTGAGCCGGTAGAAGAGGTCCTCCCGGAAGCGGCCCAGCCGGATCTCTTCGTAGAGGTCCCGGTTGGTGGCAGCGATGATGCGCACATCGACCTTGATGGTCTTGGCACTGCCCAGGCGGCTGAACTCCCCCTCCTGGATCACGTGGAGCAGCTTGGCCTGGAGCTCGAAGGGCAGGTCGCCGATCTCGTCCAGCAGGATGGTCGCTTTATCCGCCAGCTCGAAGCGGCCCAGCTGCTGGGAGCTGGCGCCGGTGAAGGCACCCTTCTCGCGCCCGAAGAGCTCGCTCTCGATCAGGCTGGCGGGGAGGGCCGTGCAGTTGACGATGACCAGGGGACGGTGGCTGCGCAGGCTCCGGCTGTGGATGGCGCGGGCCACCAGGCCTTTGCCGGTGCCCGTCTCCCCCAGCAGCAGCACCGTCGAGTCCTGCGGGGCCACGGCCTCCACCTGGGCGAACACGGCCTCCAGGCAGGGACTCTGGCCCACCACTTCCCCGAAGTTTGCCGCGTGGCTGATCTCCTGGAAGAGGTGCTTGTTCTCCGCGTGTAGATGCTTCTTCAGCTCCTGGATCTCGGCGTGGGCATGCTGCAGATCCTTTTCGGCCTGCTCCCGCAGGTGCGTCTCGTGGGCCAGCAGCTCTGTGGAGTGGTCGGGCGGGGCCGGCACCAGAACCGGTTCCTGCTGGGATGGCGGGAAACGGCCTTCTCGGAGCCCCAGGGTGATATCCGTGTGGATGACGACGGCACCGATGATCCGGCCCCGGATCAGGATGGGGGCGGCGGTGATCCGGAGGGTGACCTCCTGGCCGGTCTCGCCGTGAGTGGCCTGGAGGATCTCCGTCACCTTCTCGCCCTGCAGGGCGCGCATCAGGGGACGCTCCTGCTCGCGCAGGGGGAAGGGGCTGTTTGGCGAGCAGAAGGCGAAGCCCTCACCCTTTCGTCCGAAGGTGCGCCGCAGCTCTTCCAGGGAGGCGACGCCGAACAATCGCAGGGCGGCGGGATTGCACCGGGTGACGCCTTCGCAGGACACGATGCAGACACCATTCGGTGTGGTGTCGAGGATCGCATTCATCTCCAGGCGCTTCAGGAGCACTTCAAAGACGTGGGCCGTGATCGACCGTTTGCGTTTCCCCTGCACCGGATCAAAGCGGAAGCGGGCACCAGTGGCCTTGGTGAAGTGGAAGGCGCAAGAACCCGGATGGGTTGCCAAATGAACTCCGACCCGATCGTTGATTACGCATCGGTCATCTATCAGTGTAGGCCCTTCCCGCTGGATAACCAGAAATCTGAAAACTATTTCTAGAGACCATTTACGAAGTGTAGGAGCGTGGTCCTGTTCTCTTCGCCGTCGCATTTGACAGTTCCGCCTCATGGCACGGTGGGCAGCAGGCTGCACGCGACGGGATGGGTCTGCTAGATATTCCTAACAATAATAAAAACAATAAATAGATCAGTCATGAGCCCATCACCTGCCGTGGCACGGGACTTGATAGTTGATTGGTGAGGTGAATCCCAGCGGTGCTGCGATCACCGAGTCGAGTCCAGGGCGGTTCACAAGCCGGGGGTGGAATTTTGAGCCAGAAAAAAGCCATGCTGATTGACCTGACCCTCTGCATGGGCTGCAACGCCTGCCAGGCGGCCTGCAAAGAAGAAAATCACCTCTCTCCGAATGAAGAAAAAAACCTGTCGCTGACGGCTTACACCGCCCTCAACAAGTACAGCGACGTCTATGTGCGCCGGCTCTGCCAGCACTGCGACGTTCCCACCTGTGTGTCGGTCTGCCCTGTGGGCGCACTGGTCAAGCAGGGCGATGGCCCGGTCGCCTACGATGCCGACAAGTGCATCGGCTGCCGCTACTGCCTCCAGGCCTGCCCCTACCATGTGCCGAAATACGAGTGGAGCAGCACCAAGCCCCGCATCCAGAAGTGTCGCTTCTGCGCGCCCAGGCTGGCCAAGGGCCAGCTGCCAGCCTGCGCCGAGGCCTGTCCTGTTGGGGCGACCCTGTTTGGTGATCGTGATGAGCTGCTACTTGAGGCGGCCCGCCGGGTCAGCGCCGAACCGACCAAGTACGTTCCCAGGATCTATGGGAAGGACGATGTTGGTGGCACTTCGATGTTCTATCTCAGCTCAGTTCCCTTTGAGCAGCTAGGCTTCGACGCACGGCTGGGGAGGGTCCCTCTGCCCATGCTGACCATGAGCGCCCTCTCCAAGGTCCCCAATGTGCTGTCCGTGGGTGGGGTGGTGCTGGGTGGCATCTGGTGGATCACCAACCGCCGCACTGAAGTAGCCGCTTTTGAAGCTGAAGAGAAAAAGGGTGAGACACCCCGCCCCGAGGAGAAGCCATGAAGCTCCGACTGCTCCCTCGCATCACGGGCTGGCAGGCCATCTCCACGACCCTGATCCTGGCCGGGACCCTCGCTGCCATCGCCAGATTCAC
>CAIRQL010000116.1 GCA_903880675.1 uncultured Holophagaceae bacterium
CGGCACCATCGCCGTCTTCGACTTCGGCGGCGGCACCTTCGACATCAGCATCCTGGAAGTCAGCGAGGGTGTGGTCGAGGTGAAGTCCACCAACGGCGACACCCACCTGGGTGGCGACAACGTGGACCAGGCCGTCATCGATTGGCTGGCCGACGAGTTCTTCAAGGCCGAGGGCATCGACCTGCGCAAGCAGGCGGACGCCATGCAGCGCCTGAAGGAAGCCGCCGAGAAGGCCAAGATCGAGCTGTCCAGCACCACCCAGACCGACATCAGCCTGCCCTACATCACGGCGGACGCCAGTGGCCCCAAGCACGTCAATCAGACCCTCAGCCGAGCCAAGTTCGAGCTGATGATCGACCCCATCATCCAGAAGCTGCGCGGCCCCTGCGAGAACGCCGTGAAGGACGCCAAGCTGGCCCACCACGAGATCGAGGAAGTGGTGCTGGTGGGCGGCTCCACCCGCATCCCCATGGTGCAGGAGCTGGTGAAGAAGATCTTTGGCCGGGAGCCCAACAAGAGTGTGAACCCCGATGAGGTGGTGGCCCTGGGCGCCGCTGTCCAGGCCGGCGTGCTGGCAGGCGATGTGAAGGGCGTGCTGCTCCTGGACGTGACCCCCCTCAGCCTGGGCATCAACGCCAACGGTGGCCAGATGAGCGTGATCATCCCCCGCAACACCACCATCCCCACCAAGCGCTCCGAGATCTACACCACCGCCGTGGACAACCAGCCTGGCGTGGACATCGAAGTCTTCCAGGGTGAGCGTCCCGTGGTCGAAGGCAACAAGCTGCTGGGCCAGTTCCACCTGGGTGACATCGCCCCTGCACCCCGCGGCATGCCGCAGATCGAGGTCACCTTCGACATCGACGCCAACGGCATCGTACACGTCACCGCCAAGGACAAGGGCACGGGCAAGGACGCCAGCATCACCCTCACGGGGAGCACCGGCCTGTCCAAGGACGACATCGACGCCAAGGTGCGGGATGCCGAGGCCCACAAGTCTGAGGACGAGGCCCGGAAGGCCCTCCTGGAGGAGAAGAACCACCTGGATCAGATGGTCTATCAGGTGGAAAAGCTCCTGAAGGAGAACGGCGAGAAGCTGCCGGAAGCCGACAAGAAGGAGGCCGAGGAGGCCATCGTCGAGGCCAAGGCCGCCCTTGCCAGCCTCGAGGCAGAGCGCATCAAGAAGGCCCTGGAGACCCTCACCGCCAAGAGCCACAAGCTGGCGGAGAGTCTCTACAAGCAGGACCCCCCCGCCGACGGCGGGGCCACCCCCGGCGCCCACCCCGGTGGCGAGAAGAAGGCCGACGACAATGTCATCGATGCCGAAGTTGTCAGTTAGGTCAGCCACAAAAAAGGGGGTGCTTTTGGGCACCCCCTTTTTTTGTCTACAACAAATCTTAGTGCCTTAGACTAAAGCCATGGCTCATCCTGACTACTACAAGATCCTGGGGGTTCCGCGAGGCGCCTCGGATGAGGACATCAAGAAGGCCTACCGCAAGCTCGCCCGCAAGCACCACCCGGACCTGAATCCTGGCGATGCCAAGGCTGAAGCCGAGTTCAAGAAGCTGTCCGAAGCCAACGAGGTGCTGTCGGATGCCGAGAAGCGGCGCAACTACGACACCTGCGGTGATCCAGCGGGTCCCGGCGCCCAGGTCCCTCCGGGGTTTCCCCAGGAGGGCAACTTCTCCTTTGAGGACCTGTTCTCGGGCATTGGCGGACGGGCCTCCCGACACGGGCCCGAGCGGGGCGAGGACCTGGTCCACAGCGTGCGCCTGGGTTTCCGTGAGGCCTTCGAGGGCACGCGGCTGAACCTGCGGGTCAACCGCTCCGAGCCTTGCCTCTCCTGCCGGGGCACCGGTGAGGTCGGCCGCAGGGCCGAGACCTGCCGGGGCTGCCAGGGCAAGGGCCGGGTGGGCGGCGGCAGTGGCTTCCTCTCCTTTGGGCGGGTCTGTCCGGACTGCGGGGGCAAGGGGTCCCGGACCCCGCCCTGTCCCGACTGCAAGGGGGCTGGTCGCCATGCCCGCCAGGACTCGGTGGCCATCAACATTCCGGCGGGAGTGGATGATGGTGCCCGCTTGAAGGTGCCTGCCAAGGGCGAGGCGGGCCGGCGCGGCGGTGGTCCCGGCGACCTCTTCCTCCAGATCAGCATGGAGCCAGACAGGCGCTTCACCCGGATGGGTGCGAACCTCAACGTGACGATCGCCATCAGCTTCAGCGAGGCTGCCCTGGGCGCCAAGGTGCCGGTGCCCACCCCCGAGGGGGAACGGACCATCAAGGTGCCGCCGGGCACCCAGTCCGGCGCCAAGCACCGCCTCAAGGGCGAGGGCATGCCCATCCCCAAGACCAGCGGCCAGCGCGGCGATGTCATCGTCGAGTTCAAGGTGGTGACGCCTCAGCTGCACGACGAGAAGAGCAAGGCCCTGATGCGGGAGTTGGGCGAACTGAACGATGAGGAATGGCATAAGCAGCGGGGTTCGCATGGCTAACACGAGGGACCCCCGCATGGGGGCCTACATGATCGGGGTGGTCTCTGTGCGCTACGGCGTCCATCCCCAGACCCTGCGCCTCTACGAGCGCGAGGGCCTGCTGGCCCCCAGCCGGACTGAGGGCAAGACCCGCCTCTACAGCGACGAGGACCTGGAGCGCCTGGAGTTCATCCTGAACCTGACCCGGGACCTGGGCGTCAACCTGGCGGGCGTGGAGGTGGTGCTGGGCCTGCGGGACCGCCTGAACCGCATGCAGGAGGACATGGAGGGCCTGGTGCGGGTCATGGAATCCGCCGGCCTCCGGGACGTGCCCCGCCCCGCTTCCTCCACGGGCCTGGTGAAGCTGACCCCCCAGGGTCTGCGCAAACGCTGAGGGCACCCGCCACCGGCGTCATGTCATCACAAAGTCTGGACACCCCCCCCGCCGACCGGGTGCCTTGCTATGCTGATCCCACCACCTGGGAGTTTCGTGCCCATCCGGCATCTCGAAGAGCGTTCGCTCGACAAGTACTTCGATTCGATCCGGCACCTGCCTCTGCTCACCGCTGAGGAAGAGCGGATCAACGGGCGCTTGTGGCAGAACGACCGGAACCCCGAGGGCCTGCGCCGCCTGGTGGAGGGCAACCTCCGCTTCGTGGTGAAGGAGGCCCGCAAGTTCGAGGGCATGGGCCTGGACCTCCTGGACCTCATCAGCGAGGGCAACCTGGGCCTCATCGAGGCGGCCAAGCGCTTCGACCCGGAGCGCCTCAACAAGTTCCTCACCTACGCCTCATGGTGGGTGCGGCAGGCGATCTTCCACGCCCTCGCCGAGCACGGCAACAAGATCCGCCTGCCCCAAAAGGTGGCGGGGCATCTGGTGCAGCTCAACCGCATCACCCAGAAGCTCAGCCAGAGCCTGGGTCGGACGCCCATGCTGCAGGAGATCGCCGAAGCGTCAGGCATGCCGGCCGAGGAGGTGGAGCGCCTGCAGCTGCTGCAGCAGACCACTTCCACGGTGTCCACCGAGCAGGGCCTCGGCGACTCCGACCTCACCGTGGGCGACAGCCTGGAGCAGGAGGTGGAGCCCTCGGCCATGCACACCATGGACCAGGAGTCCTTCCTGGAGCAGATCGAGTTCAGCCTGGCCACCCTCACCGAGAAGGAACGCCGGATCATCACCCTGCACTTCGGTCTGGGGGGCGAGGATCCCATGACCCTGGAGCAGATCGGGAAGCAGTTCCGGCCCTCCATTTCCCGGGAGCGGGTGCGGCAGCTGGAAGAGCGGGCCCTGGCCCGCATCCGGGAGCGCCGCAAGGATATCCTGGGGGGGTTTCTGCGGGGGAGTGACGGGCCATGAAGGGAAAGCCGGACTGCCCACGCTGCCAAGGCAAGGGCCTCATCTTTGATCCCGACCCACGCAAGCCCGTGCGGATCTGTGGCTGCACGGCGGAGGTGGCCCCGGATGCCGATACCCTGGGCCTGCCCCAGCGCTATCGCGAGGCTGACTTCACCCGCTTCTGGAAGTGGTGGAACAATGCCCAGGCCAGCACCGCCCGCACCCTGCTGGACCGGGTGGGGGATCTGGAAGAACTCCTGGCCCGCCCCGTGGACGAGGTGGGCGAGCTGGAAGGCCGGGAGGAGCTGACCAAGCTCCTGGCGGCCCTGCGCAAGCGCCCCGAGCACGGCATCCGGCCCGCCGGTGCCGAGGGCCTGGCCCAGTGGGCCACCAGTGGCAAGTTCCGCTTCCGGAAGGGCTGGGAGCTGTGGTGGATTCACGGTCCCGCCCAGAGCGGCCGCAGCACCCTGGCCGCCGCCGCCCTTCGGGGTTGGGTGGAGCGCACGGGTCGGAGCGGGAGCTTTGTGTCGGTGCGCACCCTCAGCCAGGCCATCAAGGACGCCTACTACGATGTGCGCAGCTACCAGAACCAGGCCTTCCAGAGCGTGCGTGATCTCATCGAGCCCCTTCAGACCCCGGCCTTGCTGGTGCTGGACGACTGGGACCGCATGGACTCCGACATCCGGGTGGCCGCCGCCCTGGCCCAGCTGCTGGACCACCGCTACAGCGCCGAGCTGCCCACCATCCTGACGGCGGCGTCCTCGCCCGAGGTCCTGGAGCGCCGGGAGGGTCACCCCTTGGCCCGCCTGGACGACAGCAGCCTGCTGGAGCGCCTGCGGGGCGCCGAGCGGGTGGAGATGGTGCCCGCCCTCAAACCCTGGATTGACCGCGTGGAGCGATGAAAGCCCTGCTCCGCGGCCTGCTCCGGATCCATCTGGCGCGCTCCCGGGGACTCTGGCTCCTGGTGGCGGGGCTGACCCTGCTGCTGGGCTGGGGCACCCTGCGGGTGGAGCGCGCCTTGGACCTCATGAGCCTGCTGCCGGCGGACCATCCCGTGGTGCGGGCCAACCTGGAAGCGGGGGTGGGCCACCAGGAGCTGCTGTGGCTGGTGGCCGAGGGGGGCGAAGGGGACCTGGAGGCGCGGCGGGTCTGGGTCGAAGGGCTCCTGGATCGCCTGCAGACGGACAGTGGCCTGCCTTTCAATGGCCTGGCCGCTGAAGGCCGCCTCTCCGAGCCCATGGCGGATTCCGCCGGGGTGAGTCCCTGGCCGGCCCTGCTGGCGCTGGGGGCCATCGCCGAGGGCGACCCCGCCGTGGGACGCCTCACCACCCAGACCCTCTATACGCTCGCCCCCGCCTGGCTGGGCGACCGCCTGACGCCCCTCACGGATCCGGCGGCCCTCCAGCGCCAGCTGCAGACCACCGCCCGGGCCCTGGCCTCGCCGGATCCCCTGGCGGCGGGTCTGGCCCGCTTGGACCCCCTGGGCCTGCGGGACCTGGCGCCTCAGGATAACGAGGGAATGGCCAAGGCCCGGGAGCTGAACCGCGCCTTCACTCTGCGGATCTGTGCGGGCTACATGGAGACCAAGGATGGGCGCTTCGTGCTGCTGCCCCTGGTGGCGGCCTTCCCCCCCACCGATGCCAAGGCCACCACCCGCGCCCTCCTGTGGCTGGGGCGGGGAGCCAAAGGAATCCTGCCGGAGAAGGCCGGCCTTTCTGAGGCCGCTGCCGCCCTCGCCCCAGGTTCGGGGCGGGCCTTCGCCCTTCAGGTGACGGGCGCCCATGCCATCACCGCCTGGGAGTCCCACCGCCTCACCCTAGAGGTCCTGCAGAGCCTGGGGCTGAGCTTCCTGCTGGTGGGCCTGGTCTACTGGCTGGGGTTCCGCACCCTCGCGGGCTACGGCTTCGTCATGGTGCCCCTCCTGGTGGGCATGTTCTGGTCCCTGGGCCTCACGGGCTGGGTGCTGGGCCGGGTCAACCTGATGGCCGCCGGCTTCGGGGCCGTGCTGCTGGGCGTGGGCGACGACGTGGGCATCCTCCTCTTCAGCCGCTACCGGGACGAGCGCCGAGCTGGCCGAGACCGGGGCCTGGCCCTGCGGGCCGCCCTCCTGGGCACCGGCCCGGGTGTGGTGGCCGGCGCCCTCGCGACAGCCATGGCCTTCCTGGCCCTGGCCTTCGCCCCCTTCCCGGGCATCCGGGACCTGGGCGTCACCACGGGCCTGGGCCTGCTGGCTTGTCTCACCGCCACCTTCCTGGTGCTGCCACCCCTGCTCCTGCTCTTCGATCGCGGCACCGGAACCTTTGCCCCGGGCCCCGCCCTGCCTCTGCCCCGCCAGCGCCGCTGGGCCCCCTGGGCCGCCCTGGCGCTGCTGGCCCTGGCCCTGGTGGGGGCCCCCCGCACCCGGTGGGAGGAGGACCTGCGGCGCTTCCGGGCCCAGGGCAACCCTGCCCTCTCCCTGCAGGAGCGCCTCAGCCGCTCCCTCGGCGCCAGCCTGCAGCCCCTCGCCCTCCAGATCCCCCTGGAGGATCCGGATCGGCTGCCCGCCCGCTGGAACCGCCTGAGCCCCATCCTGCGTCAGGCCGGCCTCCCCATCCCTGACTGGAAAGTTCTCGATCCTGAGCTGCGCCATGTCCTGGGCTCTGAGACCTGGCGCCACCAGGTGCTGGAAGCCGCTGCCCGGGCGGGCCTGGACCCGGCGGGCCTGGAGGGGCCCCTCACGGCCCTGGCCGCCGCCGCCGCCGATCCCGGCCAGCCCGTACGGGCGCTCCAGTCCCTCTTGCCCCGCACCGCGCCCCCGGAGACCCGTCGCCCCTGGACCCTGTGGGAGGGCCTCCGGCGCCGTCCCCCACCGGTCGCCGCCCCCCTGGCCCTGACCCTGCCCTTGCGCCTGGACGAAGCCACCCTGGAGCGCCTCACCCCTGCGGTGGAGGCCGCCGGCGGGCGCTTTGTGGGCACCCAGCCCCTCTTCCGGGTGGTCAAGGGCATCGCCAAGGAGGCCGTCCAGCAGGCGGTGTTGCTGGCCCTGGCCGCCATCCTCGGGATCATCGCCCTCTTCGGCCGGAGCCTGCGCTTTATGCTCCTGGCCCTGGTGCCGCTCCTGGCCAGTCAGGCGGGGGTGCTGGGGGCGCTGGGCTGGGGCGGGGAGCCCCTCACCTTCCTGTCCCTCATGGCCATCCCCATCGCCCTGGGTGTGAGCGTGGACACCGCCTTCAACCTTTTGCACCGGGCCCGGGGCGAGGCCGATGCCCCCCGGCGGGTGGCCCGGGTGAACGCCGTCTGCGCCGGGACCACCCTGGCGGGCTTCGGGGGCATGGTCTTCAGTGGCTACCGGGGCCTGCGGGGCCTGGGCCTGGCCTGCCTCGGCGGCGTCGCCCTGGCCCTGGCCCTCACCCAGTGGCTGCTCCCTCGGCTGCTCGAAAAGTGGCCTCTGGAGAAGAAATGAATCCGCTGAACGACATCCTCCGATCCCGCCTCGCTGGGGGCGCTGTGCCTGCGGCAGAGGTGATGGCGCTGGGTTTGTACCACCCGGAGCACGGGTACTACCGGCGAGCCGAGGGGCCCTGGGGGTTTGCGGGCAAGGACTACTACACGGCCCTGGACCTGGGGCCACTGTTGGGCCAGACGCTGGCCCTGCGCCTGGAGGCCGCCTGGGAGGACCTGGGCCGCCCGGCGGTGTTCACAGCCCTGGAGCCTGGTGCCGGCCGAGGCTGGCTGGGCCGCGACGTGCTGAATGCGGTGTCGGGGCCCTTCGCTGAGGCCCTGGTCTATGTCCACCGCGACGACAACCCCGCCGCGCGCAGGGCTGCGGAAGAAGCGCTTTTGCCTTTCCTCACAACAAAGCGCGCGCGCTTTGTTGCCGAGACGGAGCCCCTGGAGCCCTTCGTGGGCGCCGTGTTCAGCAACGAGCTGTTCGACGCTCTGCCCGCCCAGCCCTGGCGCTGGGACGGAACCCAGTGGACCCGGGAGGTGCTCACCGCCGAGGGCCCGCAGTGGCAGACCGCTGATCCCGGCGCGGCCGGGGCCTGGTTTGCCACCCACACGGACGGGCTGGAGCCCATGGATGGCAGCATCTGGTGCGAGGGCCTACCGGCCTTGGTGCACGACCTGGCGGCGCCGCTGCAGGCGGGCCTCTTCCTGGCGGTGGACTACGGCGAGTCCGCCGGTCGCCTCCTGGCCAAGGGTGCGGATCTGCGCCGCTTCAAGGCCCACGGGGTGGACGGCAAGTGGCAGGAGGACCTGGGCGAGGCCGACCTGACGGCAGATGTGGACTTCACCCGCCTGGCCACGCTGTTGGAGGGCGAAGGCTTGGGCGGCCTCGGGCACGTGGAGCTCAGCCGCTGGATCCGCACCCATGCGCCCCTGGACCGCTGGGGAGCCGAGTGGCAGGCCCTGCCGGAGCCGGAGCGCCGCGCTCGTACGGAGAACCTGCTGCAGCTCACCCTGCCCAACATGATGGGGAGCCGCTTCCGGGTGCTGGAGGGCTGGCGGGCCTGAGCCCTCCGGGGGCCTCGGCGTTCCTTCTGCTCGACGGCGGGGCCGGGTTTTGCTGAACTGGAGGTTCGCCCCGCGCCGGGGCCCCCCTGATACGCTTCCGCCATGACCTTTGCCGACCTCATCCAGCCCGCCGAGTGGGCCCGCCACAGCGCCTGTTGGCTGGCTTGGCCTGCGCACGCCCACCTGTGGGAAGAGAACCTGGGCCCAGCCCAGGCCGAGTTCGCGGCCCTGTGCCTTGCCATCGCTGAGGACGGCGGGGAGCTACTGGAGTTGCTGGTGGAGGATGCCGCCGCCGAGGCCCAGGCTCGTCTGGCACTGGCGCCGATCCTGGCCAAGGTCCGCTACCACCGCATTCCGGTGGGCGACATCTGGCTACGGGACACAGCACCCATCTTCCTGCAGGAGGGCCGCGCCCTGCGGGCCGCCTGCTTCGGCTTTAACGGGTGGGGCGGGAAATACGTGCTGCCCGGGGATGACGCGGTGGCCCGCCAGGTAGCCGAGCGCAGCGGTGTGCCCCGCCACGCTGCGGACTGGATCCTCGAGGGCGGCTCCGTGGAGCCCGATGGCGAGGGCACCCTCCTCACCACGCGCCAGTGCCTACTCAACCCCAACCGCAACCCCGGCCTGGACGAGGCCGAGGTGGAAGCCCGCCTGCGGGCAGACCTGGGTGCGCGTAAGGTGCTCTGGCTGGACGAGGGCCTGCTCAACGACCACACGGACGGTCACATCGACACCCTGGCCCGCTTCGTGGCGCCGGGCGTGGTGGTGTGCATGGCGGCGCAGGATCCGGCGGATCCCAACGCCCCGGTGCTGGACCGCATCGCTGCCGACTTGGCCGGCTTCACCGACGCCCGGGGCCGTCGCTTGCAGGTGCTCCGCATCCCCTCCCCAGGCATCCTGCACGACGAGGAAGGCCGCCTGCTGCCCGCCAGCCACGTGAACTTCTACATCGGCAACCGCGCGGTCGTTGTACCCACCTATGGCACCTCGGCCGGCGCCGAGGCCGTGGCCGCCCTGGCGCCCCTCTTTCCAGGCCGCCGGGTACTGGGCCGCTCCGCCCTCGCCATCCTCAGCGGTGGCGGCGCCTTCCACTGCATCACCCAGCAGCAGCCGGAGGTTCTGTGACCGCAGCCCAGCCCGTTCGAGTCGCCGCCACCCAGTGCGCCTTCACCGAGGACCTCGCGGAGAACGTCGCCCGGGTGGAGGCCCTGGTGCGCCAGGCCGCCGCCGCCGGGGCCCAGGTGATCCTGCCCTCGGAACTGTTCGAGGGCCCCTACTTCTGCCGGGAGGAAAAGGACGCCTTCTTCGACCTGGCGCGGCCCGCCGAGGGCCATCCCACCATCACCCGCTTTCAGGCATTGGCTCGGGAGCTAGGCGTGGTGATCCCGGTCTCCTTCTTTGAGCGGGACGGGCACGCCCACTACAACAGCCTGGCCATGGTGGACGCGGACGGGGCGCTGCTGGGCATCTACCGCAAGAGCCATATCCCGGACGGTCCCGGCTACGAGGAAAAGTTCTACTTCCGCCCCGGGAACACCGGCTTCAAGGTCTGGACCACCCGCTTCGGCAAGGTGGGCGCGGGCATCTGCTGGGACCAGTGGTACCCCGAGTGCGCCCGGGTCCTGATGCTCATGGGGGCGGAGCTCTTGCTCTATCCCACGGCCATCGGCACCGAGCCCGAGAACCCGGGCCTGGATACCAAGGACCTCTGGCAGCGGGCCATGGTCGGCCACGCGGTATCGAATGTGGTGCCCGTGGTGGCCGCCAACCGCATCGGCACCGAGGGCGACCAGACCTTTTACGGCCACTCCTTCATCGCGGACCACCGCGGCGAGAAGGTGGCCGAGCTGGGCCGGACCGACACGGGCTTCATCACCGCCGACCTCGATCTGGCGGAGATCCGGCGGAACCGGGCCTCCTTCGGCTTCTTCCGGGACCGCCGGCCAGACCTCTACGGCCTGATCAGCGAGGTCTAAGGGGGCGGGCTACAGCCTGAACTGACCCACCTGCTGGTGCTGATCCTCGGCCACGCGGGCCAGATCGGCGGCGGTGCGGGCCACCTCGGCCACGGTCTGCGCCATCTGGGCCGATGCGGAAGCGTTGTGGGCCACCCGGTCGAGGTTTTCCTCCACCTGCTCGGCCACCTCGGCGCTGGTGCGGGCCTGCTCGTCCGCCGCGGCACCCACCTCCAGGATCACGGCAGCCAGGGCCTGGATGCTGGTCTCGATGGTGCTGAGGGCGGAGACCGTGGCGCCCACCATGCCGGCCCCCTGGTCCACGGAGGCATTGCTGCGCTCGATGAGCTCGCCGATCTCGCGGGCGGCGGCGCCGCTGCGTTCCGCCAGCTTGCGGACCTCCTCGGCCACCACGGCAAAGCCCTTGCCCATGGTCCCGGCCTTGGCGGCCTCGATGGCAGCGTTCAGCGACAGCAGGTTGGTCTGCCGGGCGATGTCCTGGATCAGGCGCACGGCGGCCACCATGCGGGAGGTCGAGGCCCGGATGTCCTCCATGGCGTGGGCACTCTCGCCCCCGGCCTGGGCACCCCGCCGCACGGCGGCCACGGCCGCCTCGGACTCGGACTGGGAGCGGTGGATGTTGCCGGAGACCTGCTCAATGGAGGCTGACAGCTCCGTGAC
>CAIRQL010000117.1 GCA_903880675.1 uncultured Holophagaceae bacterium
AGCGCACCGAGGACGGGTTCATGGTCCACAACTTCAGGGATCTGCTCAGAGACCTGGCCAGCCTGTCCCTTTGTACCTGCCAAGCCACGGGCTCAAAGTTGCCGCCATTCAAGCGCTATACCCAGCCCAGTCCCTACCAGAAGCGCGCCTTCGACCTACTGCAACTGACCCCTCCGTAGACAGCCGGCAGCAGGATCATCGCCGGAGAAGCACTGTCTGTAAGGGTTTCGGCCGTTCTACAGTAAAAACTTCGGGCGCCTTCATGTACCTGCCAACAATGAATGAAGAAGAGGAACTAATTCCTTCAAATCCACCTCAAAATCAATATGGAGATCCGTCATCGGGAGACCGAATGCCATGTAGTGAGTCTCATGTCCCAGGGCCCTTGCAAGATTGGGGAAATAACAGTGAGGCCCCGGGTCCTCAGGATTCCCAGAAAGGATAATGATTTTCGAACCTGGAGGGGCAAATACCATGTTTGCCAACCCAGCGCCGGACTGGCCTACAATGACCGTTGCCCGAGAAAAAAGCTCCATCTGCTCCCGAAGTGTCATCAACTCCGGTCTGGCTATGACGTAACCGGCCTCCGAGAAGTAATGGACCACCTCCTCTCGGTTGGTGACACGCCTAAGTGCCGATTCGCGATCGATGAATACCTTAACCGGTGGGTTTTCGTGGTCCGATGAACAGTGATGACTGATGCTCTCTTTCAAGGCGGCTAAAGCTGCGGGTGAAAACAATAATTCAGACGGTGAGTAATGGACGGTCACCCCGCACCTGGACTTCAGGTATTCAAATGGGACGGTTGATACTGGCGTGAACCAGATGGCCTCAACGACCTGGGTTGGGCACGAAATGATCTCGATGGCCCGCTCCGGCGACTTGATGAGGTTCAGGAAATCCATCATCTGACTGGCCAGAGGCTTGCTGATGAGCAGGGGGACATGAGTCGGGATTCCAAGGGCTTCAGTCATCGCCACGATTGGCATGATTTCTGTTAAAAAGTGTGTCCAATTGTTTATGGTATAGGACGTTAAAACAACACCCGTGGGCAACCTCTTCCGCACCGCTTCCTTCGAGACCAGGACTATATCACCACCGGCGAGCGGGATGGATCGCCGGATGAAAGTATCGTACAGAAGGTGCTCTTCAAGGTTGAAGAAGTCGGGAATGATGCCTTTGTCGCCCATGATCACCAAATCGGAATAGGGACGGACAATGGCATCGCTCAATTCGTGTACCCAGATGCTCGAAAAACTCGACCCTGAAGCACCGGGTGCCTGCATGTTGTAGTAATGCACGCATTCCGGAGGAATAGGTTCCTCCGGAATGACCTCCACTTTGCCTGGCAGGGAACCCTGTCGCATCAGGTGGCAGAAGCCCGGGTATTGTACCTTGGGTCCCCCAACCCTTCCCCGGAAGAAATCCTCCGCACGCTCTTCTGTTACGTGATCTCCAGACAAGAACTCCAGAAAGGCGGCTAAGTCTCTCTTGGAAACGGGCGCTTCCAGTTTGCGCTTCCAGATGTCTAATGCTTCACCATATTTGCCTTGAGCGAGCAGAAGATTGGTCAAATCCTGTGTGGAGACGGCAGAATCCTTCTCCCTCTGGGCGGCCAACCGGAAGAATCCTTGGGCCGATCTTTCATCATTGTTGTAAAAAGAGAAAACAGCAGCCTCATAATAAGGCTCCCAAAGATCTGTTTTCTTCATCACTAGGTCCAGCGCCAACTTGTATGCCTCATTAGGCTTGCCTGCTTTGACAAGGGCCCTGGACTGAGCATATAATTCAGCATCTGATGGCATGGTTTCCCCGAGAACTTTGAGGCGAAGGCTGGATTTTGATAAGTAGCTGCACCGTTAGATCGTCACCCAGCTTGGATGGTTTGAAGAACACACTCCGCCACCCTATCAACAGCCTCCATTGAGAGGTGAGGCCCCATGGGCAGGCTCAGATGAGTCCGGGCCGCCTGCTCCGCAATCGAAAACTCGCCCCAGGCCTGGTCGTGGGCAAAGGCCTCGCTCAGGTGGGGTGGTACCGGGTAGTGGATCAGGGTCTCGATGCCTTTCGCTTCAAGTCTGGTCCGAATATGATCCCTGGATGGAACATCGATCACAAAGAGGTGCCAGACGGGATCAACCCCGGCAATGACCTTGGGGAGGCTGATCGCGGCATGGCCCGCGAAGCCCTCCTGGTAACGCTTGGCAATCGAAACTCTCCGCCCATTCCAGGCATCCAGATGCTTGAGCTTCACCCGGAGGACGGCGGCCTGGAGCTCATCCAGTCGGGAGTTGTGCCCCTTGATGTCGTTTTGGTACTTCACCCGGCTTCCATAATTCCGCAGGGTTCGGATTCGGTCCGCCAGCACCGGATCATCCGTGGTCACCGCACCACCATCCCCAAAACAACCCAGATTCTTCCCCGGGTAAAAGCTCCAGGAGACAAGGTCCCCGTGGGCTCCGATGCGTTTGCTCCCATAGCGGGCCCCGTGGGCTTGGGCGGCGTCCTCCAGCACCCGGAGCCCATGCTTCCGGGCCAGGGCCAGGATGGGTGTCAGGTCGGCGGGCTGGCCATAGAGGTGCACCGGCACGATGACCTTGGTTCGGGGCGTCAGGGCCGCTTCGATGCGATCCGGGTCCAGGTTCCAAACCCCAGGGATGGGTTCCACAGGAATGGGGGTGGCCCCGACCTGTGTCACGGCCAGCCAGGTTGCGATATAGGTGTTGGAGGGCACAATCACCTCGTCACCGGGCCCCACCCCAAGCGCTTTCAGCGAGAGGACCAGGCCCTCAAGCCCATTGGCAACTCCGGCGCAGTGCTGAGACTCGGTATAGGCCGCGAACTCAGACTCGAAGGCTTCCAGCTCTTTGCCAAGGAGGTACCAGCCGCTCTGGAGGACGCGGGCCACAGCCTCATCGACCTCCTCTTTGAGTTCGAGGTAGCTCGCACGCAGGTCGAGGAATCGGATGGTCCCTGAGCCTGATGGTTCACTCATGGCCTGACCGCTCCCCCCATGACTGCCCTCTGGAAAGGTCCAGCATCCCGCATGTACATGGTTCCACGCTGGATTTTCGGGTTATTTCTTGGCGCTGATGGCCTGGACGAACTGCTGATGATCCCGGAAATAGTCGTTCTCATCGAAGTGCTCAGAAGCCAAGACGAGGCAGACGGATCCGGAGGAAAAATTATCGATCTCGCGCCACATCATTGGAGGTATATAAAGACCGTAATAGGAACGGTTAAGATGATATTTGAACTTGGTGTGGCCGTCATCCAGCAGCATGTCAAAGCTGCCTGACATGGCGATCACGAACTGGTGCAGGTTCTTGTGGGCGTGCCCACCGCGCTCGGCCCCGCCGGGGACGTCATAGAGGTAATAGACCCGTTTGATATCGAAGGGAATGTGGTTGCCGCCTTCCACAAAGGTGAGATTGCCTCTTCGGTCCTCCACTTTGGGAAGATCGATTATTTTGCAATCCCGCAAGGTCATGAGAGCACCTCCTTGAATGGTTGGTATCGGCTTCTCCTTCGTTTTCATGATTATCCATCCCCGGGTCTCCCTGGGTGACGGGTCCATGGTTACCCATGGAAGACCGGGTTCAATCGTTTGACCGCGAGTATTTTCATGGAGAACATGAAGATCAGCACTTTCTTTGCTACTGGACGCCGAGAGGGTATCGAGGAGTGGCCTGCATGGAAAATACCAGGAATACCGTCGCGGTTATAACCGGCAGAGGGGAAAATGACGCCATCACCGGCCTCATGACCTCTCTTGCTCACTTGTGCCGGTTGTCTGGTTTGAAGGTTGAATTCTTTAACGTGTCCGATTTCAACCCCAAGGAGTCTCAACGATTTTTTAATACCATCTCCTCCGGGCATGTTCTGTTTGGCCTCACCTATCTTGGCATTGGGCAAAGCCTGGAGGTCGCTACCCGCAAGGGCGGCAATCAGAACGCCTGGGAATTCTTCAATATTCCTCTGCTCAAGCTGCAGGGAGATATTCCTGCCTATTTCCTTGAACGGCATGGAGACCTGCCCAGGACTTCCGTGAATCTATATGGTTGCGAGGAGTTCCTGGCCTTCCATCAATCCGTGCTCCCCAAGAGTACTTCGGTCTCCATGCTCATCGACCCGTGGCTCATCTCGGACACTCCGGAGGCTGAGATCGACTTCTCCCTGCGAGAGAAGGGGACGCTGCATTTCATCAAGAACGGTGGAAGTCCCAATGACCTTGAAAACCTCTGGAGGGAGCGCCTAGCCCCCGAGTTGGCTAGTCAGCTTCTGGAACTATCGCGGGAGGTTCGCACCATCGGACTAAAGGTCGGCAAGCTTGATCTTCACGGCCTGATCCGCTCCTACCTGGTAAGTCAGCGGATCGACATTCGAGCGGACGCATCCTTACTGTGTTTCTTCGCCGCCCAGATGGACGACTACCTCCGACGCACGAAATCCGCGTTGCTTGCCCGGGCCTTGCTCGCTTGCCCCGTTGTAATTCAAGGAAACCGTTGGGATCACTTGGACACCACTGGCGCAGTTGCCACGCTGTTACCAGCCCAGACCTTCCAAGATACCGAAGCCCACTACCAGTCCCAACTGGGGGTCATCGATATGTCTCCGAACCTCGACACGTCCTGCCATGACCGGATGATGCGGTCAGCAGGAAGCTACTCTTTCGCCTTGACCAATCAAAGTTCCTGGCTGGAGGGGCTCCTCCCTGAATTGAACGATGCGGCCTTCTGTTTCCACCCAGACCAGATTCAGAGCGCCGTGCACGCGGCCCTAAAGGATCCCGCCGCCTGTGTGGAGCTTGGCCGAACCTACGGCCGGGCTTTCCGGGCCGCCTATCCATCCGACAGGTTTGTCACAAGGCTCGCCACCGTGGCCGAGCTGACGCGGTTACGGCACGCTTCCCCAAAGCCTCCGTTGCAGCCGTACATGATGTGGTAGGAAGGGTCATGGAACCGGGGCAGGCCTGGGGCGGCCCTACCCCTTCTCCCGCCCAAACAGCCCCTTAATCTTGCCCATGAGGCTGGGGGCGTCGGGGGCGGGGGCGCCGGGGAGGGGGTCTTGGACCCAGCCGGCGGGGACGGCGACGCTGGGGTCGAGCTCGAGGGCGCGGCGGAAGCAGCCCTGGGCGTTGGCCCGGTAGCCCTTGCGGTGGTAGAGCTCACCCATGAGGGCCCAGGGCTCTGCAGAGCGCGGGTTGAGGCGGGAGGCCATCTGGAGAGCTTCGACGGCGCGGGTGGACCAGGCGGGGTTGCTCAGGCGCAGGCGGCCCAGCAGTAACCACACCTCGTAGGCCCAGGGGGAGTCGCCATCCAGCTTGATGGCCTGCTCCAGGGCCCGGATGGCCTCGCTGGTGCGGTCCTGCATGAGGTAGCTCTTGGCCTTGACCAGCAGGCGCCGGGCCCGCTCGGTCACCGAGAGACCCTCCTCCTCGGTGGACATCACCAGGGGCAGGCCCGTCGGGGTGGGGAGCGGGGTCAGGTCCGGATAGGCCTGGGGTTCCTCATCGGGCTCATCGATCTGCCAGACCGGCTCAAGCTCCAGGCGGATTGGCGGCGCAGGGCGGGACGGCGGCTCAGGAGTGACGGGTGGGTCCGGTGGCAAGGGGAGCGGGGGTGCCTCCATGGGCTCGACCGGCGGCGGCACTGCCTCTTCCTGAACGGACGGCGTGCGGCCCTGCACGAGGACCAGGCCCCCCAGGGCCCATAGGGCTGCCACCAGGCGGTTGATCTCCCTGGCAGGCATGCCCGACAGGGTGGCGAAGGTGGTGCAGCCCATGGGCTCCGTGCCCAGCAGGGAGATGGAATAGGCGAGGGTGGGGGTGAGCGGCAGGTCGCTGATGCTGTCCAGCACATCCAGCGGCGCCTGCCAGCGCCACTCGGGATCGCGCCGGTACATGTCCTCCAGTTCCCGATCGATGTTGGCGTCCCGGAAGGCCCCCCAGATCAGGCTGCGGTGGTTCAGGCGGAACTGCAGAGAATCCAGGCTGGCCACATCGGGATCACCCGGGATCCAGGTGCCCCGCAGGATGGGGTGCTCCAGGGCATGGAGCAGCACCGAGCTCAGCAGCTCGTGGAGATGAGCATCGCGGACTTCCTCGGTGATCAGGCCCAGCTGCACCACGCGGTCCCCCACCCGGGAACCCTGGTCCTCCTCCAGCAGCGAGCGCAGCGTGATCATGTCCAGCACGCCTCTGCGGATGAGGAAGTTGCCGAACTGTTCACCCACCGCATCGCTGCGGATGTAGGCCAGCTCCCCCTCAGACCAGTAGAGGCGGCGGTTGCCGTCGTTCTGCTCGAGCAGCAGCTCTCCGGTTCCCTTCTGCTGGTGGAGGGAACCCATGAGGGCCGGCAAGGAAGGGTGGAAGCGGACTGCAGGCAATACGGCTCCGGAGGTGGTTCCTAAGTGTGCACAGTCCCGCCAAGGATGCCAGCCCCAGTCGATGGCAAGGAAGGTCTTATTTTTCCACGTTACTTGGTTGGTTCTGGCTCTGGACCTATCCTATTTCCCTGACCGTTCCCGCCTCTGGTAGGGCCTTTATGACCAAGCCACCCCCACTGCAACCCCGGCCTACTCGGCGCCCTGGCGCCCCAGCCAGGGTCCGCCCCAAGGCGCCAGCCGCCCCGCAGGCCCGGGCGCGCCAGGAATTAGAGACCCGCCTGGGCCATGCATTCCACGACCGTACCCTGCTGGACGAGGCCCTGACCCACGCCTCCGCCGGTGCCGGTTCGGACAACCAGCGGCTGGAGTTTCTGGGGGACGCCCTCCTCAACTTCACGGTGGCGCAGATCCTCTTCGAGGCCCGGCCCGACTGGCAGGAGGGGCCCATGAGCAAGCTCCGGGGCCAGCTGGTCCGCACCCAGACCCTGCACGCCTGGGCCCTGGACCTGGGACTGGCCGGGGCCCTCAGCGCCGTGCGCCCCAAGAAGGCCCCACCCATGGGGCAGAAGCCCCTGGCGGACGCCCTGGAGGCTCTGCTGGCGGCGGTGTTCCTGGACGCCCAGCGCGCTGGGACGGATGCGACCAGCGTCCTGCGCACCCTGGTGGAGGCGCGCTTTCTGCCGGCCATCCTGGCTGCCAGGCCCGAGGCCCTCACCCGCCTGGACCCCAAGACCCACCTGCAGGAAACCGCCGCCCGCCTGGGTCTGCCCGCCCCGGTCTACACCCAGCTGGACCAGAGTGGACCCGGTCATGCCCCACGCTTCACCGTGCGGGTGGCTGTGGCGGACCAGGCTGCCGAGGCCCAGGGCAGCAGCCGCAAACAGGCCGAGGGGGAGGCCGCCCGACGGCTCCTGAAAACCCTCTGCCCCGTCACGGAGCCGTGACCCTTGGGTTACACTGCAGCATGGCCATCGCCTGGAGCTCGCGCTTGAAGATCTATCCGACCCTCAACCTCCAGTGCGGCCGTGTGGTCTCCACAGCTGGGCAGGCGGCCATCTCCCCGGAGGAGCCCCTGGACCTGGCCATGCGCATGGTGGATGGCGGGGCCACCCGCCTGGCGCTGGTGGATGTGGACGCCGCCCTGGGGAAGGGCAACAACCGGGACCTCATCTCCCACATCCTGAAGGGCGTCCGCTCGCGGGAGCGGAAGGTCTGCGTCCAGGTGGCCGGAGGCATCCGCAGCTCCGACCAGGCCCAGTTCTTCATCGACCAGGGCGCCAACTGGCTGGTGGCAGGGACCATTCTGCACAAGTCCCCCATGGCCGCCGAGCAGCTCATGGCCCGCTTCCAGTCCTTCCTCATCGCCGCCATCGACGCCCGCGGGGGCATGACCCGCCACTCCGGCTGGGTGGAAGCCTCGCCCCTCACCGCCCTCGACCTTGCCCAGCGCGCCAAGGACTACGGGTTCCTGCGCCTGCTGTTTGTGGACATCCCCGAGTCCGCCGAGGCCGCTCCGGACTTCGCCACGGCCTGTGCGGTGGCTGCCACCACGGGGCTGCCCCTCATCATGGGTGGCAGCATCACCCGCCCGGCCCATCTCGAGGCCATCCACAGCCACCGCGAAGTG
This sequence comes from uncultured Holophagaceae bacterium, assembly GCA_903880675.1. Taxonomy (GTDB): domain Bacteria; phylum Acidobacteriota; class Holophagae; order Holophagales; family Holophagaceae; genus Geothrix. The sequence continues at coordinate 8,015 of CAIRQL010000117.1, forward strand.
AAGGGTGCCCTGGTCGACGCCCTGCTCTTCGAGGGAGATCCGAGGCTCCTTGCCCTCCTCCAGGCAGCCTGCGCCTGATCCCGGGGGCCTGCTGGCCTCACGGGACGCCTCGTTCCTGGCTTCGCTCCCGGAACAGGACCAGCTGCACTTCCGCAACCTGGCCCTGGTTCGACCCCAGCTGCCTTCCGAGTCCCAACTGCGGCTGTTGGAGGGTCTGGCCGGCGCCCTGGCCTCGCCCCGCCTCCTCACCCTCATGGCCCGCACACCGCACTGGCTCTGCCACTGGCCCATCCTCCTCGCCCTGGCCGGCAACGAAGCCACCCCCGAAGCCATCCGGCGGGACCTGGAGCTGGTGGTCTCCCTCTTTGATCAGATGCGAGAGCTGGACCAGGCCCCCGCACCGGAAAAGCCCGAGCGGGAAGCCGCTGTCAAAGCCCTCCATACCCAGCTGGGACCGGACCTCCGCCCCGTGGCCAAGCGCTTGGCCAAGCAGCTGGCCCGGCCCGTGGCCACGACAGGCACCACCCAGGAGCTGCCGCCCCTGCCGCCGGACCACCCGGACTGGGAGGCTCTGACCCAGCTCCCGTCGGACCCAGTGGTCGCTCCGGAGCCGTCCCTTCTGGACCACGGCAGCCGCCTGGCCCGGGCCCGCCACAGCCTCCAGCCCGAGGAGCTGCTGGCCGCCCTGGTGGACCCGGACCCCGAGGTCCGCCGAACCGCCCTCCAGAACCCCCTCGTCTCTGAGGAACTGCTCTGCCGGGCCCTGCTCCTCTGCACGGTGCCGGGCTTCTTCGGTGAGGTCTATGCGGAGGCCAAGTGGTACTTCCGCACCGAGGTCCGGGAGAGCCTGCTGGCCGCCCCCGCCGCCCCGGAAGGCCTGGCGCGGCGCATTGGCCGGACCCGCCTGCTGGTGGAGACCCTGGCCCAGGACCTGCGGGACCCGGGCACGCTGCGGCGCATCGTCAGCCTCTTCACCCAGCTGGACGAGGATGAGTATCACTTCATCACCCACTGGGTGCGGCGCCACGCCTCCCCCCTGCTGCGGGTGGTGAAGCACTTCTACGACCACCTCCCCCGGCGGGAGCCTGAGCCGGCGACCGGCCTGCCAGACAGTGCCGACGCGGGACGCTGGTCCTCCCTGGAGGCCCGGGTCGCCCAGGCCGCCCGGTCCACCCAGGAGGAGCGCATCGGCCAGATCCTGCGGGACCCCGCACCTGGGGCCTTCCGCATCGCCCTGGAGAACCCGGCCCTGAGCCCGGGCCTGCTGGCGGCGGCCCTGCCCGCCCTGGGTGCGGACCGCATCGAGGCCCTGGCGGCGCACGGCACCTGGCCACTGGACCCCCTGGTGGCTGAAGCCCTCACGCACCACCCGGCCCTGTCCGAGGCCTCGGCCCTGGCGTTGCTGGACCGCCTGCCTGGCCTGAAGCCCTTTGTGGAGATCCTGCGGGACCCCGGCATCCCACACCTGGAGGTCCGGCGCCGGGCCCTGGAGCTGCTGCGGCGCCGCTACCTGGCCCTGCGGCTCCCGGATCGCATCACGGCCCTCCAGGCCTCCGGCGGGGAGCTGCTGCGGCACCTGCCCCAGGAGGTCCTCCAGGACGGGGAGACCCTGCTGGCCCTGGTGGCCGACCCCCTGCTGGACCCGGGCATCCTCCTGCGCCTGGCTCGAAACAAGCTCACCCCCCAGCCCGTGCTGAAGGAGATCGCCCGCCACCCCGCCCGGGCCCGCCATCCCCCCATCTCGGCGGAGCTGCTGCTGAACCCCAAGACCCCCCGGGACACCGCCGCCCGACTCTGGGGCCGACTGCCTGGGTCCGAGCGCCGCCAGCTGCTGCGCAGCCCCCACCTACCGGCCACCCTGCGCACCCTGGGCCCCGGCAGTCCCGATTGATCGTAACCTTGGGATAAACACCCGGCTCGGGGTTCCGTAGCCCCCGTGGAGCCTTCATGCGAATCCCAGCCACCGCCATCCTCATGCCCGCCGTGGTGGCCCTGGTCTGCCTGCCCTTCACCAGCGCCTGCCGCCCCAAGGCCCGGGTCCCGGCCTGGGTGCAGGCCGCCCCCGGCGAGAGCCTGGGCGCCGTCTCCGGCGAGGCCGGGTGGATCCTGGCCCACGGCGAGATCCGCGCCCTGCTGGCCCGGGACCCCGCCGTGGACCGGGCCCTGGATCTGTTCCTGCAGAAGGCCCACATCAACCCCCGCACCGAGACCGGCCGCGTGACCCTGCACATCATGGGCGCCCCCACCGCCGGCGAGACCTCGGTGCAGAAGGGCCTGGGCATGGCCCTGGTCCAGCTGCAGGACTTCAAGGACCCCGCCGCCCTGGTGTCGGCCCTGGCCGAGGCCTTTCCCCAGGAGGGCAGCCTCCGCCTGGGGGGCCAAGACTGGCCCCTGCACGTGATCCTGGATGTCGAGGCCGGGGGCATCAAGGCCCACATCCGCGCCGCCAGCGATGAGAAGGGGCAGGTGTGGATCGGCTCCCTGGAGTCCCTCCACCGCCTGGCCAGCCAGCCCTCCCTGGCCGCCCAGGAGGACATGGCCCTGGCCGCCGAGTGGATCAGCAAGCGCGCCCCCATCCAGGGCTACCTCCAGCCCGAGGCCCTGCTGGGCGGGCTGCGCAAGGGGTTGGATGCCTCCCTGGCCAAGGAGCTGCCCCAAGGCGTGAAGGCCATGTTCTGGAGCGTCACCCCCGGGGTTGGCAAGGATGATCCCGTGCGGTTTGAGCTGGCCATGGCCGGCAAACCCGAAGGGATCTCCCAGGTGGCGCCCTGGCTGCAGCGCCTGGTGGCCGCCGCCAATGCGGTGCAGTCCGCCCCGGGTGCGGCCCCCGAGCTGATGCAGGAAAAGCGGCGGGTGGGCCTCCGCTGTGCCCTCACCCCCGAGCAGCTCAAGCTGGTCATGGAGAAGCTGGGCCAGCCCGGCATCTCGCTGCTCCGGCAGCCGAGCGGCCCGAAAGCATGAGTGCGTCCCTGGCCCTGACCGCCGATGGGGGCGTGCCCCCGGCCGAGGAGCGCACGCCTGAGTACTGGATGACCCAGCTGAAGGCCGGTCAGGAGGAGGCCCTCGCCCACCTCATGGCCCGCTTCGAGCGGCCCCTCTTCGCCTTCCTGCACCGCCGCCTCCAGGGCGAAGCGGGGGTCGTGCAGGAGCTGGCCCAAGAAGTTTTTCTTAAGTGCCTCCAGCATTGCCATCGTTTTGAGGAGGGTCGGCCGGTAGCTGCCTGGCTTTTTACGTTGGCGGCTAATGCAGCAACCGACCACCTGCGTAGAAGAGGCAGGGAGGTCAGTCCTTCCGAGACCTTTGACGCGCCGGACCCCCATCAACCTTCACCCTGGGAGTCCGTGGACCAAAGCCGCCGGATCCAGGCCCTGCATGGGGCTCTGGAGGGTCTGACCCCCCGGCAGCGCTCCATGGTCCTGGCCTATTACGTCCACGAACATCCGGTCAAGCGGATCGCGCTGGACCTGGGCTGCGCCGAAGGAACCGTCAAAGCCACCCTCTTTCAAAGCCTCCAAAAGCTCCGCAAGACCCTTGGATCCCTCCCATGACCACGCCCCTCGACCCCCAGCGCCCCGCCGCCGCCCCCCAGGACGACGCCCGGCTGTTCGACCTGCTGGAGAGCCCGGAGCTCTGGCCGGACGATCCCGCTGTCCAGG
>CAIRQL010000118.1 GCA_903880675.1 uncultured Holophagaceae bacterium
GAACAGGCCTGCCACGACGCCCGTCTCCCGGTCACTGAACCCCACCAGGTCGGTGAGATAGAGCGTGATGGCGATATAGAAGCCATAGAATGCAGCCCGCTCCAGCATCTCCAGAACATTGGCCACCCAGAAGACGGCAGGGAAGGTGGCGCTGGCGTTCGGACCCTGGTTCGACTGGTTGGGCATGGGCTCCTTGTGAATCCAGGGCTAGGGCTTTCGGTTGCGGAGGGAGATGGTCGTCTCGATGGCCTTCGATGACTGGCGACGCTTGGAGGAGGCCACTGCCGAGGCGATCGCGTGGATGAGCAGCAGGGGGGCGGATAGGGAGTTGGACGGAGCGCTGCTGTCGGTCCTGGCCAGGAGCACCACATCGCAATGCTCCGCAAGGGGGCTGAGGGTCTGATTGGTAATTCCCACCACCTTCGCCCCCTGCGCTTTGGCCAGGGCGGCGCCTTCGATGGTCTGGCTGGAATAGGGGGGGAAGGCGAAGGCGAGGAGCACATCCTGCTTTCTGATGGAAACCAGCTGCTCAGCCAGGTTCAGCCCGGTGTGCTGGACCAGGAAGGCGCGCAGGCCGATGTGCTGGAACACGAAGGTCGCCAGGCTGGCGAGATGAGAGGAGATGCCGACCCCTGCGGTGTAGACGATGCTCGCTCGGCTCACAAGCTTCACGGACTGGGCCAGGCTGGCGCTATCCACCCGCTCCAGCGTTGTCCGCAGGTTATCCATCTCTTGACTGGCGATGGCGTGGATGTCTGAGAATTCAAGGTCCGTTCGGCGGTCCAGGGCCAACTTGAACCGCTCCAGCGGGGAGTCGTTCCGGCGGAGCTCCTGCTGCAGGTCCCGTTTGAGCTCGGAATAACCCTTGTAGCCTAGCTTCTGCATGACCCGGATGATGGAGGCGGGTCCGGCCTCAAGTCTGGAAGCCAACTCCTGAATCGGCATCAGAGCGACGCTGCGGGGGTGCTCCAGCAGGTAGCTGGCAATGAGGCGCTCGGTGGGAGTCAGGGAATCCTGAATCGCCAGAATCGCGCCCTGCAGCCGCTGGAACGAAGGTTCATTCTTCACATCCCACCCCAACATCAACGATTTCCACGCAGGAGCCCTGTTTTTGACAGAGACCTGCCGATTCGGTATTATCGTCGCGTTGGAACTTTTGTTCCAATGAATATCTAAATGACTGGAAATATTCCATGACAGAGCAAGCTCGGCTGATCGAGTTGTTTCTTCAGTTGGCCAAAGTGGATGGCCCCTCTCGAAACGAAGGTGACGTGGCGGAGGTTGTGCGGCAGCGCCTTGCGGACTTGTCGATCGTCGCAATGGTGGACAAAGCCGGCCCTTCCTTTGGAGGCCGGTCGGGTAACCTCGTTGCCCATGTGCCAGGCAGCTTGACGACCCCCGCGCTTCTGCTCTGCGCTCACCTGGATACGGTCGCGCCCACCCTCGGGTTGAAGCCGCAGTTCCAGGCGGAGGACCTCATCACGTCCGACGGCTCCACCATCCTGGGAGCAGATGATCGCGCCGGAATTGCCATCATCCTGGAGATCCTCCAGCAGCTCCTTGAGCGCCAAATCCCCCATGGTCCCCTGGACATCGTGTTCACGGTGTGCGAGGAAGCAGGCATGCATGGGGCTAAGGCGCTGGATATCTCCAGACTCGAGGCGACCCTCGGGCTCATCTTCGATAGCTCGGCACCCTGTGGAAGCTTTGTGGTTGAGGCTCCAGCGGCGGTGGTCTTCGAGGCTGTGGTCCATGGGCGGGCCGCCCACGCCGCCGTTTGGCCCGAGAAGGGCATCCACGCCATCCAGATCGCTGCCCAGGCCATTTCCCAGCTGAAGCAGGGGCGCTGGGGTACGACCGGAATGCTCAATATCGGGACCATCCGGGGAGGGACCGCCATCAATGTGATCCCTGACCGTGTGGAGATCCTTGGGGAGTTCCGGAGCCCTCACCCGGATGAGCTGCAAGCCCAGATGGCTCATGTCCGGGAGGCCTTTGAAGGGGCGGCCGCTGCAGCGGGTGGTTCCGTGGAACTGACCTGGACCCCCAAGTACGATGGGTTCTCTCTGGACTCCGAGGACCCCATTGTCCGTGCCGTGACCCTGGGCATCACCGCTGCGGGGTTCGACCCCAAGCCCGTGCGGTATCCAGGCGGCAGCGATGCCAATGTCCTTAATGGACGCGGCATTGCCTGCGTGAACCTCGGCCTGGGCTATCACAACGTTCACTCCCACCAGGAAGCCATGCCCATCCGGTGCCTGGTGGACTCCGTCACCATCGGTCTGTCCGTCATCCGCGCCCTCGCAGCGATGGCTCCCGCCGTTCCAGGAGGTGAAGTATGAAGCTGGCTTGTCTCACCGCTCTCCTTCTCTTCCTGCCTGCCTGGGCTCAGAGTCCACCACCCTCTTTCCAGCCCGGGAAGGGCAGCATCACGTTCCGAGATGCCGCCATTAACCAGGGGCGTCCTCTCCGGGTCTTCTACAGCGTGCCTGTCGACTGCAAGCCGGATGCACCGGTGCTCATGGTCATGCACGGCGTAACCCGCGATGCCGACCGTTACCGTGACGACTGGAACGAGATTGCGGAACGCCGCGGGGCCGTGCTGCTTTGCCCCGAGTTCGCCAAGACCGATTTCCCCTCGGACTCCCAATACAACTTCGGCAATGTCTTTGGGGAGTTCAATGAAGAGGCCAAGCTGCCCGCGCCCCTACCGGAGTCCCAGTGGACCTTTTCCTGTCTGGATCCGATCTTCGAGGCAGCGGTCGCCCAGCTCAAGCTGAAGACACCTGGCTATCTTCTCTATGGTCACTCCGCTGGGAGCCAGTTTGTACATCGCCTGGCCTTCTTCAAACCAACCGTCAAGGCCCTGCGCATTGTAAGCGCCAACGCAGGCTGGTACATGTTTCCCGATCCAGCGATCGCCTTCCCCTACGGCATGGGTGGCACCGCCTGCGATGATGCCCGGCTCAAACAGGTTCTGGGCCTACCCATGACCATCCTATTGGGCGATCAGGACATTGATCCCAACCATAAGCAGCTCCGGCGAACCCCCGGCGCCATGGCCCAGGGGGCCTTCCGCCTCGCTCGTGGCAAGGCCTTCTTCGAGGCTGCGCGAAACCAGGCTGAGCGCCTCAAGGTACCCTTCACCTGGCAGCTGATCACGGCACCTGGTGTGCCCCATAACGACAAGAAGATGGCGGTGCATGCCGAGAAGGTACTCTTCGCCGGACCCGAGAATCTGGCCCTGAGCCGCCAGGCTGGCACCACCTCCCTGCGGGTGCTGTTTGCAGGTGATCTCGGTTGGGGTGAGAGCTACCAGGATGAGTACGAAAAGGCCGGCAAGGGACACATCCTGAAGGCCAAGGGCTACGACTATTCCCTGGCGAAGCTGGGCCCCTTGCTGAAATCCGCCCAGGTCGTGGTGGCGAACCTTGAGACCCCCGTGGCCCAGACCCGGACCTCGCCCTTCGCGGGCCAGAAGGACTATGTTCACTACTCTGACCCAGTCCAGACTCCTGCGGCCCTGCTGCGCCACAACATCACTGTCGTGGGTCTGGCGAACAACCACACCGCAGACCTGGGCCAAGAGGGTCTCCTTCAGACCTTGTCCACCCTTGCCGCCAAGGGCATTACGAGCTTCGGTGCTGGCCTGAACGAGGAAGGTGCTAGGGCGCCTTGGCACCGCAGCTTCCAGGTTGGGAGTCGGAGCTTTAGCCTCTATGTCATCACCGCCTTCGAGTACCGCGAAGCCGAGTACGACACGAAGTACCAGTTCTATGCCAAGCCC
>CAIRQL010000119.1 GCA_903880675.1 uncultured Holophagaceae bacterium
CTGCGTCAGCATCGCAGTCGTGTTTCTGGGGGCCATGCTGAAGGCCAATGTGACCACCGCGGTGGCCTCGCTGTTCATCCTCGCCATGGGCGCCTTCGTGGCGGCTCTGGTCTTCTTCCTCCGCGAAGTCCTGCTCGCCGTGCGGAGTCTGATCCTGGGCTGAAAATCCAGCCCAGGCTGCTAGAGGCTCTTGATGGCGGTGATCTCCTGGGGGCTGAGGTAGCGCCAGGTCCCGGGCTTCAGCAAAGGGTCGGCGAGGGGGCCGAACTGCACCCGGCGCAGCTTGCTGACGGGGTGTCCCACGGCGGCAAACATGCGGCGGATCTGCTGGTTCTTGCCTTCCGTGAGGGTGACCTTGAGCCAGGGGTTGTCCCCCTTCTCGGCGATCTCGATGTGGCAGGGCTTAAGCCTCCGGCCACTGAGGAGAAAGCCCTCCTGGAACTCCCGGAGCAGCTCCGGCTTGGGGGTCCGGTGCACCTTCACGAGGTAGACCTTGGGGACTTCATGCTCGGGGCCCATGAGGATCTGGGCCAGGGCCCCGTCATTGGTCATGAGCAGCAGGCCCTCGGAGTTGAAGTCGAGGCGACCCACCGGGTAGACCCGGCCGGCGACATCCTTCAGCAGGGCCATCACCGTGGGGCGACCCTGATCGTCCTTCACCGTGGTGACGTAGCCCTTGGGCTTGTTCATCAGGATGTAGACCGGGGCCTCCCGCTGGATGGGAATCAGGTCCACCGTGATCTCGTCCCGGCGCGGGTCGGCCTTGGTGCCCAGCTCCGTGACGGTCACACCGTTGATCTGGACGCGGCCCGCCAGGATGATCTCCTCACAGGCCCGGCGGCTGTCGATGCCGGCGGCAGCGAGGATCTTCTGCAGCCGCTCATCGCCGACACGGGAGGGGCGACGCTCACTCGGAGGACGCGGGGTGCGAGGCTTGGCCGCCTCCGGAACAGCGGTGCGGGTGCGCTTGTCAGGTCGGGGTGAGCGGGTGTCCGCTGCGGCGCCTGATGGAGTGCGGGTGCGTCCTGCGGGGCGGGGCGTTCGGTAGTCCGAGCCGGAGTCCGGGGATGTGCGGGTACGGCCAGCAGGGCGGGGTGTGCGAGCGTCCGAGCCAGCGTCCGCTGCGGTGCGGGTACGACCGGCGGGGCGGGGCGCACGGTAGTCCGAGCCGGAGTCCGGGGATGTGCGGGTACGGCCAGCAGGGCGGGGTGTGCGGTAGTCCGATGCGCCGTCCGGTGCCGTGCGGGTGCGGCTGGCGGGGCGGGCCGGACGGGCGTCCGCTCCGGCACTTGCAGCTGGGCGCGGGCCTGGGCGCCCCTGGGATCGGGGTGCGCTAGCTTTGGCGGGGGCAGACATGGAACGGGGCCCCTTCTTGGGGGCAGGCTTGCTCATGGTGGCTCCTTCGGCGTCTCCCGACGCGGAAGTTCCAGTGTATCAGGCCTGGGCCGAGCGGATGGCCCGCATGAAGTAGTGAATGCCAGAGGCCAGCACCAGGGCGGCCACGAGCCAGTACATCTCGGGCAGGAAGGGATCCATCCAGGGCCGATAGCCCACCGCATTGAAGAACAGGCCCAGGGAGACTGCGATCAGCTGCATGGCGGTGCTGAGCTTGCCCATGAGGCTGGGCTTGAAGGTGCTGTCGCTGAGGCGGTCCACCGAGGCGAAGGCATAGAAGGAGATCACCAGATCCCGGGTGATGGCCAGAATCGCCACCCAAACAGGAATGGGGGCCGTCATGCCGTGGGTCTGCCAGGCCATGAGAATGAAAGCCGTGGTCATCAGCAGTTTGTCGGCGGCGGGGTCGAGGATGGCCCCCAGGTCCGAGCGCTGGTCCAGGGCCCGGGCGATGAGGCCGTCCAGCAGATCCGTGATGGCGGCGCCCGCGAAAATAAAGAATGCCTGCCAGTGGTGGCCATACCAGAGGGCAATGGCAAAGAATGGAACCGCAAGGATCCGCAACAGGGTCAGGGCATTGGGTATGGTGAGGGGGCTGGTGGAAGGCATTGACTCCAGTCTAGACGGAGATCACATCCCCGGTGGAGGCCCTTGTGACCTGGCCTGAGTGGGTTACACTGATTGCACAGAGTTGAGACCATGACTCAAAATCCACCCATATCCCTAAGTCTTCTCCATCCTGGAGATCAGGGAGAGGTTGTCGAAATTCAGGCCCAGGGGCCCGTGCGGCAGCGGCTCTTGGAGATGGGCTTCATCCGGGGTGCCGTCCTGCGGGTGGTCAAACTGGCGCCCTTGGGTGATCCCATGGAGCTGGTGATCAAGGGCTACCACCTGTCCCTCCGTCGGGAAGAAAGCGCCTGCATCCTGGTGCAGCGGGGGGTCTGATGCCCCTGACCATTGCCCTGGCGGGCAACCCCAACTGTGGCAAGACCACCCTGTTCAACGCCCTGACCGGCTCCCGGCACCATGTGGGCAACTGGCCGGGCGTCACGGTGGAGCGCCGCAGCGGGACCTTCGAGCACGAGGGCAGCGCCCTGGAGGTGGTGGACCTCCCAGGCACCTACTCCCTGGCGGCCCGCAGCGACGACGAGCGGGTGGCCGCCCAGTTCCTGGCCTCGCCCGAAGTGGACCTGGTCCTCAATGTGCTGGACGCCTCCAACCTGGAGCGCAACCTCTATCTGAGCACCCAGCTGCTGGAGCTGGGCAAGCCCGTGGCCTTTGTGCTGAACATGATGGACGACGCCTCGGGTCGCGGCATCAATATCGACGTGCCGGCCCTGGAAACCCTCCTGGGGGGTCCGGTGATCCCCACGGTGGGCAACCGGGAGCAGGGCATCGACGACCTCAAAGCCCTCCTGGCCGCCATGGCTCGGGGCGAGTCCAGCCGCTGCCGCCGCATCACCGTGGACTACGGCCACGACATCGAAGGCGAGCTACGGGCCCTGGAGACCGAGATCGGCCGGGACGAGGTGCTCAAGGCCACCATGCCCCCCCGCTGGCTGGCCCTGCAGCTCCTGGAGAACAACGCCGAGGCCAAGCAGCGGATCCAGGAAAGCCACGCTCGCGAGGCCATCGGCCTGCAGCTGGCCAAGAGCTTCGCCTTCCTCGAGCCCCACCTGGGTGCAGACGGCGCGACCCTGGTGGCCGAACGCCGCTATGGCTTTGCTCACGGCCTGGTCAAGGAGGTCGCCTCGGCCGCAGACGAAGGAGCGACGCCCACCTCGCGCCTGGATGCCGTGCTCACGCACCGTCTGCTGGGGATTCCAATCTTCGCCGTCATTCTGGTGCTGGTGTACTCCCTCTCCTTCGTCCTTGGAAAGATCCCCCAGGACTGGATCGGCGAAGCGTTCAAGGGCCTGGCCGCCTTTGCTGCCGCGCGGCTCCCCGTGGGTGAGCTGACCAGCTTGTTGGTGGACGGGGTCATCCCCGGGGTGAGCGCGGTCATCGTGTTCGTGCCCGTGATCATGATTCTCATGGGCTGCATCGCCTTCCTGGAGGACACGGGCTACATGGCCCGGGCGGCGTTCATCATGGACCGCCTCATGCACGTCATGGGTCTCCACGGAAAGAGCTTCATCCCCCTCATCATGGGCAGTGGCTGCAATGTCCCGGCCATCCAGGCCGCGCGGACCATTGAAAGCCGCCAGGACCGCCTCATCACCATCCTGGTGACCCCCCTGGTGAGCTGTTCGGCGCGTCTCCAGGTCTACATCGTTATTGCAGGGACCTTCTTCACGCCGCTCATGGCGGCCCTCACCATCCTGGCCATGCACTTCCTGGGCCTGGCCCTGGCAGTCCTCATGGGGCGCCTGCTCCGCAGCTCGCTGTTCTCGGGGCCCAGTGCGCCCTTCGTGATGGAGCTCCCGCCCTACCGCCTGCCCATGCTGAAGGCCACCCTGATCCACATGTGGGAGAAGGGCTCCATCTTCCTCACCCGGGCCGGCACCACCATCTTCGCTGGGGCCACGCTGGTGTGGTTCCTGTCCCGCTACCCCGGCATCGCGAACCGCGAATGGACCCTGGAATATCAGCAGCAGCGCCAGGCCGTTGCCACCCTGAACCTGCCCCCTGCCGAGACCGAAGAGCGCCTCCGGACGCTGCAGCTGGCCCACGAGAGCCGCATCGTGAACACCAGCTTGGCCGCCCGTCTGGGCCAGAAGGTGGAGCCGGTGCTGCGCCCCATCCTGGACCCTGAGCACAAGCGCCCAGAGGCCTGGAAGGATGTCATCGCCCTCACAGCGGGCTTCGTGGCCAAGGAGATAGTGGTCTCCACCATGGCCGTCATCCACCAGGCCAGCGAGGAGCCCAAGGCCGGCGAGCGCCTCAGCCCCCTTCAGGTGGCCCTGCGGGATGGCTCGGGCCTTACACCCCTCACGGCCCTCGCCTTCATGGTCTTCACGCTGATCTACACGCCCTGCCTGGGCACCCTGGCCATGATTCGGCGCGAGGCGGGGAGCTGGGGCTGGGCGGCCTTCACCGTGGCCTACGGGCTGGTGCTGGGCTGGGGCCTAGCCTGGGCCACCGTGGCCATCGGCCATGCCCTGGGGTTCGCATGAGCGCCCAGTCCGCACTGGTCCTGGTGCTGGTGGCCCTCTCGGCGGGCTGGTTTGCCCTCGGATTGCGCCGCAGCTTCCGGACAGAGCCAGACTGCCCCACCGGCTGCGGTGGCTGCGCCAAGGCCTGCCCCCTGGGGAGCGTCAAGCCCTAGGTAGCTGATAGCTGATAGCTGATAGCCAATAGCCGACAGCCCCTAATTGAGTGGCTTGAGTGTCTGGGGATCCCGCAGGGGGAGGCGCACCAGAGGCAGGGGCAGAATGTCGGCCAGCTTGCCCGGATGGTCCCCATCGCCCGCTTCCATGTCGGAGGCTTTGCCCACCGCCAGGATCACCAGCTGATCGGGGTGCAGCAGGCGCTGAGCCAGGCGGCGCACATCCGCCGGCGTGACCTTCTGGACCTTGGCGCGGAAGTCCACCCACCAGTCCTCGGGCCAGCCCACCAAGGCCTCTTCTGCAAAGCGGGCGGCCACGGCCTGGCGGCCGCTCCACTGGGCGGGGAAGGCCTCGATGAGGTTGTCCTGGATGACCTTCAGCTCCTCGGCAGCGGGGGCTTCGTCGCGCATGCGGCGCATCTCCTCCAGGGCCAGGCGCAGGGCATAGGCCACGGAGCGGTTCTTGGTCTGCATGCTGCCCGTGAGGTCACCGCGCCAGTGGGGGCCGGCTCCTAGGGCTGTGCGGACGCCGTAGGTGAGGCCCTCGTCGGAGCGGATCTTCTTCATCAGGCGGCTGGTGAAGCCGCTGGCGCCCAGCAGCTGGTTCATGACCAGGGCCGCGTGCCAGTCAGGGTCCGTGCGGCGCAGACCCGGGAAGGCCCACTGCACCATGGCCTGGGGGGCGTCCTTATCCGTCACATAGATGCCGGGCTTCCGCACGTGGGTCGGGGCCGGGACGGCGGGGCTGACCTGCGCTCCAGGAGCAGCCTTGAGGGCGCCGAGACCGGCGTCCAGCTTGGCCAGTAGGGCCTTGCGGCTGCCCCGGCCCGACACCGTCACCACGAGGTTGGAGGGGTGCAGAAGGCGGGCGTGGAAGGCTTTGAGGTCATCCCGGGTGAGGGCATCCAGGCTGGCGGCGGTGGGGTCCTGGCTGGCGAAGTGGGTCTCGCCATGGAGCAGGAACGGCAACTGGTAGCTGGCAATGGAGGTGACGGCATCGTTGCGGCGGCCGAGGCCCTGCTTCTGCTGGCGCTTGGCCAGATCCAGGCGGTCCTGGGCGAAGCCGGGCTCCGTGAGCACCTGGAGCATCAGGCCGAGGCCCTCGTCCAGGTCCTGCTCCAGCACAGTCAGGGACAGGTTGCCGGAGGTATCGCCACAGCTGCTGCCGAGGCTGGCGGCCAGGCCTTCGAGGCGGTCTTCGAGCTTCTCGGCGCTGAGGGTGGCGGTGCCACCCCGGGCCAGCTGGGCGCCAAAGAGCTGGGCCAGGCCCTCACGGCCCTTGGGGTCGAGGTAGGAGCCGCCGCGCCAGGTGATGGTGATGCGCACCAGGGGCGAGGCCTCCTTTTCGGCGAGGCTGAGGTAGACCGGGATGCCGTTCTTCAGGCGGGCTTTGTGCTCGGCTGCGCGGGGGATCTGAAAGGTCACCGGTGCAAAGGCCAGCTTCTCCGGACGGTCCGGGATGGACTGGGCCAGGACGCCGGTGGCGCCGAGGACGAGGGCAAGGGCGGTGCGCGCGAACATCACTTCGCCTCCAACTTCTGAAGGCGCTCGCGCCCCTTCTTCATGAGGTATTCCACGGTGGGGCGAGCCTGGGGTGGCATGGAGCCAAGGCGGGCCTCCAGGGCGGCCAGCTGTTCCTTAAGGGCGGGGGCATCCAGCTTCATCATGGTGTCGAGCTGGGCCTTGAGGCGGGCGCGGACCGGCTCTGGCAGGGCTGCCAGATCAGGATCCACAGGGCCTTCAGGAGCCTTGGGTGCGGCGGCCCGCTGGGTGATGAGCACGTTCTTGCCGCTGCGGGGGAAGTAGGCCTTGGCCACCCGCTGGACATCTTCGCGGGTCACGGCCTGGAAGCGGGCCTGGGCCTGCTCGAAGTCTTTGACCGTGCCCACGGCCAGGAAAGAGGACAGGGTCTCGCGGATGCCCGCGTTGGTCTCCAGGCGGTTCCACAGGCCCACCTGGGTGGCCTTCTTGTACCGCTGCAACTCGGCCTCGGTGACCCCGTCCTTGGCCAGCCGGTCGAGCTCGGCCTGCAGCAGGGCTTCCATGTCCGCCGGGCTTTTGCCCTGGGCCGGCGTGGCCCGCAGGGAGAAGGTCCCGCCCAGCTTCTGGCCACGGAAGCTGGCGCTGGCGCTGGTGGCGACCTTCTGGTCCAGGACCAGGGCCTTGTTCAGACGGCCCGAGGGACCGCGGCCACCGCCGCCGCCCGGACGGCCCATGAAGGCCGAGGAGCCACCGAGGATCCCGGCCAGGGCCTGCAGGGCGGGCGCGTCCTTGTGCACCGCGGAGACAGTCTTGTACTCCACCTGGAAGGAGGGGGTGGTCTCGACCTCTGCCACCATGCGCTGTTCGGCAGGCTGGGCCGGCTCGAGGGTGATGATCTCGGGCACGCCCTTGGTGTTGGCCGGGATGCGGCCAAAGTAGCGCTCCGCCAGGGCCTCGGCCTTGGCCGGGTCGAAGTCACCCACCAGCACTGCCGTCAGGTTGTTGGGGGCGTAGTAGGTGGCGAAGAAGGTGCTGGCCTGCTCTCGCGTCACCTGGGCGATATCGCTGGGCCAGCCGATGACCTCCCAGTGATAGGTGTTGGCGGCCCAGGTCATGGCGTTGAAGGCCTCGCCCACCACGCCGCCGGGGCGGCTCTCCAGGGTCTGGCGGCGCTCCTCCAGGATCACGTCGCGCTCGCTGTAGAACTCGCGGAACACTGGATTCGCGAGCCGATCGGACTCCATCCACATCCACAGCTCCAGCTTGTTGGAGGGGAGGCCGACGATGTAGAAGGTGCGGTCCTGACTGGTACTGGCGTTCAAGCCTGTGCCGCCGGCCTGGGTGTAGATGCGGTCCATCTCGTCCTTGACCACCAGGCCGCGCTGTTCCTGCACCAGGCCTTCGAAGTCCTTGAGCAGCTGCTGCAGGCGGGGCGTGCGGGCCTTGGGGTCCATCATGTCGGCAATCTCGCCCCGACGCTGGCGCTCCCGCAGGATGGACATCTCCTGGCGGATCTGGGCCTGCACCTTGTCCTGCTGGTCATTGAGCTCCGCATCCCGCTTCGCATCCTTGGTACCGATGGTGCGGGTGCCCTTGAACATCATGTGCTCGAAGAGGTGGGCCATGCCCGTGATGCCCGGGCGCTCATCGGCGCTGCCCACCCGGGCCATCCACCCCAAGGAGATGGTGGGCTGGTCGTGGCGCTCCACCATGACCAGGCGCATGCCGTTGGAGAGGGTCTTCTCCACCACAGGGATGGACTGGGCTCCGAGGGGCGCCGCCACCAGGAGGGCGGCCAACCAGCCGCGACAGGCGATGGGAATGCTCATGGGACCTCCGGAAGCGGGTTCAGGACCACCATACCTGTGGGGGATCAATATACCTCGCATTGATAGGTTACAACCTGAATTTCCAGCCGGACCGGGTGGCCTTACTTGGTCTGGAGGCTCTCAATGTGCTTCACCAGGTTGTAGACCCGGATGTCGGTGGCGCCCTCGCTGCTGCTGTCCAGGGTGCGGAACACCGGGCCCCACACGGGCATGTCCGCCGTGCCGTGGCTGCGGCTCATGGTCTCGCCCCCGACGCTCTGGGACACGCCGGCAGCGGGGAACTTTCCCTGGTTACGCTGGGCCAGGGTAGCGAGGTTGGGGACGGTGTTCTTGAGGGAAGCGGCCACGGGTCCGTCGCCCAGGCCCTTCGCACCGTGGCAGCTGGCGCAGTAGGCCAGGTAGACCTGCTCGCCAGAGGTGGGCTGGGTGTAGGGGGTGACGACCTTGGGGGCCGGCTGGGCGGCCAGGGCCAAGCCCAGGGCGGGGGCAAGGAGGACAAGGATCGAGCGGCGCTGCATGGGAACTCATTTGGGGCATGGAAGGTGGACTTGAATGGGCTCCCTGTGAGGGTGCAGAGCCGGGGCTGGAAGGGATCCAGCCGGGCTCAATATAATTGACCCACAAGGCATCAACACCCCAAAGGCTGTTTTTTTTACACTCTGTTACCTATTGCTTTCGTTCCAGGTCCTACAGGCCCCGGGCCCACTCGGGGCGTAGGGGCGTGCGGCCCGCTAGGGCGGCGTCGATGGCGGCCAGGATGGCGTCCCGGTCCCGGGGCAGGCGGCCGCCGATGGGCAGGTAGTTGGAGGCGTGGTTGGAGCGGAAGATGGCTCCGGTGGGGTGGGCCTCCTCTATGAACCAGCGCAGCTCCTGGAGCAGGCCCGGTACATCGGGCAGGGTGAACCGTCCCTGGCGGCCCAGGGTGTCCAGGGGCGTGCCTGGCACCACGGTCAGGGTGAGGGTGGACAGGAAGCGCGGGTCCATGGCCGTGGCCAACCGCCCCGAAGCCCGGGCGTGGGCTTCGCTGTGCTCCACCCCCCCAGCCCCCAGCAGGAAAATCAGGGACTGCTCCATGCCCGCCTCCCGGGCCTTGCGGGCGGCTTCGACATGGGCTGCGGCATCGGCCCCCTTGGCGATGCGGTGGAGGGTGGCGTCGTCCCCGGACTCGGGGCCAATGTAGAGCAGGGACAGGCCCAGCTCCCGCAGGCGGCGCAGGTCCACTGCTGGCTTCTCCAGGAGGTTGCGGGCGGTGGCGTAGGTGGACACCCGCCGCAGGCGTGGGAAGGCCCCCGCCAGGGCCCGGAGGATGGGTTCCCAGTGCTCTGTGGGCAGGCCCAGGGGATCACCGTCCGCCACGAAGACATGGCGCACCTCGTCGCCCAGGTGGGCCCCGGCCCAGGCGATCTCCGCCAGTACCTCCGGCAGGGGGCGCACCGTGTAGGCCTTGCTACGGTACATTCCACAGTAAGTACAGGCATTCCAGGAGCAGCCCAAGGTGGCCTGGAGGATGAAGGACTCCGCCTCGCTGGGGGGGCGGAACAGGGGTTCGGCGTAGCGCATGTGGGCATTCTGACCGGAACGGCCGTGGTGTGCTTTCTCAGGCCTCAGGTTCGGGTGAGTGTTTGGGGATGCGCTTTTTCGTCGAACCCCAGGGTCAGAGCCCCGAGCGCCTCAGCAGGCGATCAGCCATCTGGAGGATTCGGTCCCGGTCAGCCACACAGTCCCGCCAGGCCTCGGGGATGGCCGTGACACCGTCCCGCGCTCCCAGGAGGGCGCCCACGATGGCCCCGTGGGTGTCCGTGTCGCCGCCCTGCCGGATGAGCCAGGGCAGGGCCTCCGCGTAGGACAGGCCGGAGGCCAGCAGGCTGGCCGCGACCTGCAGGGCCAGCAGGATGGAGCCCATGTCCCAGCCGTCGAGGCGGCGCTGGGCCAGCTCCTCGATGGGGAGGGGGCGGAAGGCTTCGGCCACCTCCGGGAGCAGGGAGCCGGCCTGGGCGGCGGCGAAGGCCAGGGGGTTCGCTTCCCCCCGCACCCCAGCGGCGGCCAGGAGGGCGATGAGGCCCGCCGCTTGTCGGCAGGCGGGGTCCCAGTGGGTGAGTTGGGCGTCCTCGGCCGCCAGGCGGGCGACCTTCTCCGGCTCGCCCGCGAAGGCCACCCCCAGCGGAGCGATGCGCATGGCGGCACCGTTGCCCAGGGGGCGGCGACCGCGGTCGGAGTGGGCCTGCCAGACCCGCTCGGCGGCCCGGGCCTCGCCGGTGTGCCACTTCATCAGGACCTCTCGGGTGAGGCTCCCGATGCCCCGGGCCCCTGTGCGCAGCCACGCGAGGTAGGCGTCGAGGATGGCCCGGCCCTCCAGGTGATCGGTTCCAGGGGGTAGTTCGACCAGGCAACCCGAGAGGGCCATGGCCATGGCCAGGTCGTCATCCCAGGTGCGGTGGCGCTCCTC
The DNA here is from genome assembly GCA_903880675.1 of uncultured Holophagaceae bacterium. GTDB lineage: Bacteria > Acidobacteriota > Holophagae > Holophagales > Holophagaceae > Geothrix. The sequence continues at coordinate 10,421 of CAIRQL010000119.1, forward strand.
GGTGGGGAGGTGGGTGAAAGGGCCGGCAGAGCCCAAGTGGAGCTGGACGCGCTCCCGGGGGAGGGACTCCACCGCCAGGCCCAGCACATTGCCGACAGCCAGGCCCAGGAGACAGCCCTGGGCCCGCTCGGCGGAGGTGGGACGGGATGGGACGTTGGTTGTGAGGGTCATGGAGCCTTTCCGGGCGAGGATGCCACCCTCACAGTCTGAGGGGAGCGGGTTGACACGGACTGTCCTACGGGGGGCTCAGCCCCCGGGCTGCCCCAGGTCCAGGTAGGCCTTCCACCAGAAGCGGTTGATGTCCCCCAGCAGGGTGGCGAGGGCGGCCTGGAAGGCCTGGGGACGGCTGGCGCGGGCCATGGGCATGTGGGCCGAGACCTCCATGCGGTCCCGGCCCTGGGGCTGGTGCCGGAACACGTGGGCTCGGACCCGTCCCCCCGACTGGTTCCAGGCGGAGCAGAAGTCCCGCAGGCGGGCATCGGTGGCAGGGGGATGGAGCAGGTCGGCTCGGGTCTTTACGTGCAGCCGCTCGGTCCCGGTCCGCAGGATGAAGTGGGCCCGAATCTGGAAGTCGGCCCCGGGGTCCCTCGGAAGCACCACGATTACCTCCGGTCCATCCTGGATGAAGGGCTGGCACCCGCGCTTGAGGAGGTCGGCGAGGAGCAGGTCCAGGGCCGGGTTGGGAGCCTCGGGCTCCTCCGGTCCATCCTCGTCATCGTCCACGTCTTCGGAGAAGCAGGTCACCAGAGGGGGCAGTTTGGAGGGGCTGGGGGGTTCCTCCCAGGGCGCGTGGAAGTGGGCGAAGGCGGCCTGGTTCAGGGCGGTCAGCAGCTCAGGGGAGCGTTCGCCCGCACTGAAGCGGCGGATCAGGTCAGCGTGTTGGTCGGTGGGACGGGGGTCCATGGCAGCCTCCAGATCAAGTATCTGGTCTGCCAAGTGACAATCTCTGTCCAGTGTCGCTCAGGACACCAGGAAAAAGAGCGCTGGCACTGTCAGGATGCTGAGCAGCGTTGAGAGGAAGACTCCCTGGGCGGCCAGGGTGGCGTCCCCGCCGAAGCGCTCGGCCATGACGCTGCACACGATGGCCACGGGCATGGCTGCCACCAGGACCACCACCATGCGGGTGATGAGGGGGAGATGGAAACCCATGCTCGTCAGTGCCACGCCCAGGGCGATGGTGGCCAGCGGGGCGGCGATCAGGCGGGCGAAGACCACCCCCCAGAGGGCGGAAGGCAGGCTGCGGAAGACGATGGGCACTGCCCCCAGCTGGGCGCCGATGGCCAGCAGCGAGAGGGGGATGGTGAGGCTGCCCACCATGCTCAGGGCGTCAAACACGGCGGCACCGGCCATGGCACCCAGGGTGGAAGGGGGTGGGTGGAGGTTGCCGAGGTCCCGGAGCCCGGGGAAGGCCAGGGCCAGCAGGATGCCGAGGGCCGTGGACCAGAGGCCGATGTTGGTGGCGAGGTTCTTCAGGGCCTGGGAGATCTTGCCGTGGAGGATCCAGACCCCGATGGACCAGAGGGCCAGCTGGGCTCCCACATTGCAGAGCAGCACCACCCGCACGCCGGCGCCGCCATAGAGGGCTTCGGCGATGGGCAGGGGCAGAAAGACCCAGTTGGGGCTGGTGATGAGGAAGTGCACCGTGTTGCGCTGCTCTCGGCCCCCGAAGAGGGGTGCCACAAGCAGGGCCACCAGATAGGCGACGGCCACCAGGGGCAGGGGGATCAGCGGCAGTAGCCAGTCCTGGCGCAGCACCGAGGCGTTGACCGTGCGCAGCATCTGGGTGAAGACCAGGGCCGGAAAGGCCGCATCCACCACGATCCGGCTGAGGATCGAGCTGGTCGCCTCCGGCAGGTAGCCCCGCCGTCGCGCCAGCCACCCCGCCAGGATGACGAGGAACATCCCCACGATCTTCAACAGCACCACGCGCGACTCGGACATGACTCGAATCTAGGGCCCAGACCCCGTGCTGCCAAGGAATTCCGGTCTCATGCAGGATGTTGGGATCCGCAACGAAAGGGGCTGCAGTGGCGATTTACCTGGGCTCGAAGCCCACGACCTGGCCCCGGAGGACCGCCCCCGTCAGGTGCACCCGGCCACCGGGATTCCTTCGATAGAGGAGCACCGCACCCGTGTAGCCCGGCCCTGCCACGGCCGCTTCGCCCAGGGCCTTCACTGCAGCCAGGACAGCGGCTTCATCGGTGGCGTCCAGGTTCCGGCTCGCCAGGATGGCCTTGAGCGCAGGCCAGTCCGTGCCTTCGGGGGCGGGCCAGGGCACGGCCAGCAGGCCGCTGCCATCGAGCTCCGTGAGGCCCAGCACGTGGTCCAGGTCACCGACCTCCGTCAGCACCGGCTGCCGCAGGCGGGGCCGCTCCCCGGCGAAAGGGCCCGGCAGGAGGAAGGACAGGTCGGCGGCGAAGGGGGCCAGGCCACGGCCGCTGGCCAGGCGGACATGGCGCACCACCAAGGCGGCGGTGGCGTCCCGCTGGTTGAGGGGGATGCGGTCGTAGGCGGCATCGTCCACGGCGGCGAGGGAGCCATCCGCCAGGGCCGCCAGGGAGCCCGCCAGGGCCACGAAGTTGAGGCGGACGAGGCGCTCCGCTTCGGCGGGACCGGCCCACCCTCCCGTCTCGATGAGCAAGGTAGGAGTGCCCCAGCGGGTCATGGCGTCGCCGAAGGCCCGGGCCGTGTAGTCCGTGTCGTAGCGTGCCACGCGGCCCCGGGCCAGGGGCTGGACCAGGCGGTCCACAGCCACCGCCAGGCGGCGGGTCTGGCGGGTCCCCGGGGTCACGGTGAAAGCCTCATCCCCCGGTACGGACAGGAGGGACATGGCCACCTGGGTGCCCTTGGACCCGGCCCGCAGGTGGGGATTCTGGTTGTGCAGGTTGTAGCCGACAGAGGGCTGCACCCGGTCCCGCACGGCCTTTAGGAAGCGGCCCTCTGGGGACGAGAGCTGCAGCGCGTCCCGATTGATGTCGATGCTCTGGGCGTTCCAGCGCTGGGTGCGCTCGGCCCCGTCGGGGTTGAGCATGGGGATGACCCAAAGGGTGAGGCGGGACAGGAGCTGCTGCACCACAGGGTCCTGGGGGCGCATTCCCATCCAGTGGATGAGGTCCAGCAGCGCCGAGGTGGCGGTGGGCTCATCGCCGTGCATCTGGGACCAGAGCAGCACGCCCGTGGGGCCGCTGCCCAGGCGGAGGAGGGGGATCTTGCGTCCCTCTGCCGAGGTACCTTCTTCCACCTGGGTGATGAGGCCAGGATGCCGGGCCTGGAGGTCTGCCAGGGCCAGCCGAAGGCCACTGTGCTTGAGGCCCCAGGGATCGGCGGGGGACACCCGGGCGGCGGGCCAGGCCTCCCAGAGGAGTGGTCCGGTGGGCGCTGCTGGACCGGCTGCCCCGAGAACTGCGGGGAACACCAGGGTCAGGGCCAACCTCCGGGCGAGGGAGCGTCGCATGGCTAGCGGACCGCGGATTCCAGCAGGGTGATGCTGCCCCGCTGGGCGTCGATCTCGGCGCGCAGGCCCACGGGCACGGTGAACTGGCTGTCGATGTGGCCGATCATGGCCCCCTGCCAGGCGGGGATCTTCAGGGGCCGGACATGCTCGGCCAGCACCTCCTCCAGGGTGAGGGAGCCGTAGTTGTTGTCCCCTGCCGTGCACTTGGTGCACTTGCCGAAGACGAAGCCGCCGATGCGGTCCAGCACCCCCGCCAGCTTCAGCTGGGTGAGCATGCGGTCGATGCGGTAGATGTTCTCGTTGGTGTCCTCGAGGAAGAGGATCGCCCCGTTCCAGTCCGGCAGGTAGTCCGAGCCGAGCATGGCCGTGAGCACCGTGAGGTTGCCTCCCACCAGGCGGCCCCGGGCGGTGCCGGGCGTGATGGTCTGGATGCGGTCCCGGGTCACCACCCCAGCCTCGCCCACCTTCCGGGGGTTCTCCATGGTGATGGCCTCCCCCTTGAAGAGCACCCGGCGCATGGCGTCCAGGGAGAAGTCAGTCCAGGTGGACACGCCCACGGGGCCGTGGAAGGTCACCAGCCCGGTGCGGGCGTGGATGGCTGTGAGTAGGCCCGTGATGTCGCTGTAGCCCATGAGGATCTTGGGGTGGGCGGCGATGCTCTTGTAGTCCAGGAGCGAGAGGATGCGGTTGGAGCCCCAGCCGCCGCGGATGCAGAGGATGGCGTCCACCGTGTCGTCGGCGAACATGGCGTTGAGGTCGGCGGCCCGGGCCGCGTCCGTGCCCGCCAGGTAGCCGTGGCGGTCCAGGGCATGGGCCCCCGTCTTGGCCTTCAGGCCCAGCGCCGCCAGGGTCTCCTGGGCGATGGTCAGCTCCTCGGTGACCCAGGTGGCGCTGGCCGGGCTCACCAGGCCGACGGTCGCCCCTGCCACCAGGCGCCGGGGCTTAAGGAGGGCGGGGGGGGCTCCGGCCGCTGCCAGGGTCGGCCCCAGGCGGGCCGCCAGGGTGGCCAGCAGGGTGGACTGGAGGAAGGTGCGTCGGGTCTGGTTCATGGGTGCCCTGCCTGGGGAAGGGGTGGACGGTTCGGGGTCCCCCTACCTTGCCAGAAAGGGGCGGGTGGCGCGGGAACTGGCGGTCCCGGGGGCCTCTAGGTGGGCCAGCAGGGCAGGTCCGGACTTATGTGCATGTGGTTGTATTAATTTCTATGGAACGCGTTTATTTCTAGTGGTTGGAAAAATTGACCAAGAGATGATCAATCTTCGTGGACAATCGTCCAGATATTTATCTAGACCTAGGAGTTCAGAATGGTTGTTCTGCGGCGACTCTCCTTTTTCGGGGCCCTTTTGGCCCTGTCTCTGCTCCTGGTGGGCACCACCGGGTGTGTGGGGAATGGCGACTCTGGCGTCAAGGCTCCCCCATCCGGCGGTGCCACGGCAGCCCCCGCCAGCCTGAGCTACAGCACTGCTCCGGCGGTCTATGCCAAGGGCACGGCCATCACTCCGAATGCCCCCCGGAGCACCGGGGGGGCCATCACCTCCTACAGTGTTGCCCCAGCCCTGCCGGCAGGGTTGGCCCTGAACACCACCTCTGGGCAGATCACGGGTACCCCGACGGTGGTGGCCCCCGTCGCCACCTTCACCATCGTCGGGTCCAACGGCCTGGGTAGCGCCACCTGCCTGCTGTCCATCACCGTCAACGACGCGGCTCCCGCCAGCCTGGCCTACCCCAGTGCTGTTCTGTCGCTCCGGCGGGGCACTGCCGTTCCGGGCCAATTCCCCACCAGCAACGGCGGGGCGGTCGACGCCTACAGCGTGTCCCCAGCCCTGCCAGCCGGCCTGACCATGAGCCTCACGACGGGCGTGATCACGGGCACCCCCACGGCCGTCTCGGCCACTGCCAACTTCACCATCACGGCTTCGAATCCGACGGGCAACACCAGCTGCCAGATCGCCATCGGTGTGGTGGATGTGGCCCCTCTGAACCTGGCCTATCCCAACTCAACCCTGACTCTCTACCGGGCCGTGCCCCTCGCTGCCCAGACGCCCACGAATACGGGCGGTCCCATCACCACCTATAGCGTAGCTCCCGCCCTTCCGGCCGGGCTCACCCTGAGCGCCACCACCGGTGTCCTCAGCGGGACCCCGACCACCCTGCAGGGGGCGACCACCCATGTGGTCACCGGGACCAACTCCGGTGGCACTGCCACGGCCCAGCTCGGCATCTCCGTACTGGATCCCGCCCCGGTGATCTCCACCCAGCCGACCGCAGCCGCTGCGGCCGTGGGTGGCTCCACCGCCTTTACCGTAGCCGCCCAGGGCGTCACGACCCTCTCCTACCAGTGGCGGAAGGATGGGACTGCGCTGACCTCCGGGGGCAACATCGCCGGTGCCACCAGCGCTTCGCTGGCTCTGTCTGCCATCACTGCTGGGGACGCTGGTTCCTACTCCGTGGTGGTCTCCAACACGGTGGGCGGGGTGACCTTCACGGCCACCAGCAGTGCCGCTGCGCTCGCTGTCACCACGCCCCCCACCATCACCACCCAGCCGGGCAGCCTGACCATCACCCAGGCCCAGAATGCCTCTTTCACCGTCGCAGCCAGTGGCACTGGAACCCTGAGCTACCAATGGCGCAAGGGGTCCACCAACCTCACCAACGGCGGCAACATCAGTGGGGCCACCTCGGCCACCCTCACCCTGACTTCCGCGGCCCTGGCTGACGCCGGGACCTACACGGTGGTGGTCACCAACACCCAGAACGCCGTCGCCAGCAGCGTGACCAGCAGTGCAGCCACGCTGACGGTAATTGCTCCGATTTCCATCACCACTCAACCCCAGACCCAGGTGCTAACAGCACCGGACTCGCCCACCTTTACGGTGGTGGCGACCGGAGGCAGCAGCCTGACCTACCAATGGAAGAAAAACGGCACGGCCATCTCGGGTGCCACAGCGGCCTCCTATACCGTTCCCGGATTCACGGATCTGCAGACGGTCCCTGACAGCTACACCGTTGTCCTGGACAACGGCTCCAGCCTCGAAAGCAATGCCGCCACCTTCTCGGTTATCGCGCCGAATCCGTACTATGTGCCGGGCGGCGAACCGGTTCCTGTCCCGAACCGCCTGCTGACCGTCCTTCCCTCCCTTCATGTGGACGCAGTTAAGTTCCCCAACGGGTCCTTCCGTCTTGGATATGACGAGGCTCTGAAAAATCCTGTGTGGACCGCCTATGCGGACTTCAAGGTCAACACGGCCTACCCCAACTCAACGGGTGACTACCAGAC
>CAIRQL010000120.1 GCA_903880675.1 uncultured Holophagaceae bacterium
CGCTGGGCCACCGCCGCCAGGGCCATGGTCACCCGCCGTACATTGGGCTGGTTCATGCGGCGCAGACCCGCCGCCATGAAGCCCCGCAGGCCGCCCGTGCCAAAGGCCAGCGGCTCGAAGAAGCGATCCTCCAGCTCCGCGGCAGCCCCCGCATCCCCAGCCTCCGCAGCCGCCAGCAGCGGCACCAGATCCGCCCGCAGCTCAGCCTCCAGGTGGGGGAAAGAGAGATACTTTTTCGCCGCGTCGACGCTCATGGGGAATCCTGGGTGAGCCTTCAGATTACCGCCAACTGGGCTCGGAATCAGCGCCTGGGTCACAGGGGTTATGGGGCCCCCCTCAGGCCCCACCCAGGGCGATGTCGTCCAGGAGGATGCTGAGGCCGGCGCTGCTGCCGTACCAGCGGAGGTCGCTGCCCAGGGCGGCGATGCGGGTGAGGAAGTCCCGCAGGTTGCCAGCGAAGGTGAGCTTGTCCACGGGCTCGGCCAGCTCACCGTTGCGGATGCGGATGCCGCTGGCGCCCACGCTGAGGTCGCCGCTCACGGGGTCCACGGTGTGCAGGCCCATGATCTCAGTGATGAGCACGCCGTTGCCCGCCAAGCGATAGAGGTCCTCAGCGGACTGGGTGCCGGCCAGGGGGAACAGGTTGAAGGTGGTGGCGCCGGGCTGGCTGCCGAAGCCCCGGCCCGCACTGGCGGTGGGGGCCACGCCCATCTCGGCGGCGGTCTTGAGGGTGTGCAGGTAGGTCTGCAGCACGCCACCCTCAATGAGGACATTGCGGCGGGTGGGCAGGCCCTCGGCGTCCCAGGGCTCGGAGCCCAGGGCGGGGCAGCCCTTGGACGGCAGGAGTCGGCCGTCATCCACCAGGGTGAGCAGGGGGGAGGCGATGACCTCGCCCAGGCGCCCGGCGAAGAGGCTGCGCTGCTTGAGGACGGACTCGGCGTCGAGCATGCCCGCCACGATGCCCAGGAGGTCCACGGCGACCTCCGGGTGGAGGACCACGGGGTACTTGCCGGCAGGCAGGCGCTGGGGGTTTAGCTTGCGCTCGCCCTTCAGGGCCGCCTCGGCGCCGATGGCCGCCAGGTCCAGGTCCGGGCTGCGGGACACGCCCCAGTGCCAGGAGGCTTGGCGCTCCTCGCCCTCGGCCACGGCCAGCTCGATGCTGGCGGCGCAACTGGAGGCGGCACCAGGGGTGCGCACGCCCCGCTGGGTGAGCAGCAGGCCGGCTCCGCTGCCATCGGTCCAGGCGGCCTCGCGCACGGCGGCGACCTTGGCGGAAGCACGGCGGGCGCTGGCTTCCAGCTCCAGGGCCCAGGCGATGCGCTGCTCCGAGGTGATGGCCTCCACGGCGGGGTCGTAGGGGCTGGGCAGGTCATCCACGCCCGAGGGATCGGCCTGCCGCAGCCAGGGGTCCTCATCGCCCAGGGCGCTCAGCTCCCAGGCCTGGGCGAAGAGGCTCTGGAAGTCCGCCGACACCAGGTCCGTGGTGGTGGCCAGGCCTACGCGGAAGCCCTGGTCGCCGCCCCGGATGACCCGTACCCCCAGGCCACCGCGCTTGCTGGTGCGGAGGTCCTCCAGGGCACCGTTCTGCACCTTGGCCTTGCGACTCTTGGAAATGGAGAGATAGGCCTCCGCCCCCACCGCTCCCAGCCCCATGGCATGAGCAATCCCGTCCTGCAGACGGGCTTCCAGAGCTTGCGGAATAAACGACTCGAACGGGTTGGACATTGAGGAGGGTCCTGGAAGAGAAGAAAACTGATTACCACGAAGACACGAAGACACGAAGAAAAGCGGAAAAACAAGAAGCAGGTAAGAAAGTGCTAATGGTTAGGTTGTGCCACGCTGCCGTTGGATTGTATTCAGGGGGGAGGCTGAGATCGTAACTAGCAAAGCTGTTGAAACCCAACCTGTTCGTTTTTTATGCATATATTCTTTGTTTTTGCAGTTCTTCGTGTCTTCGTGTCTTCGTGTCTTCGTGTCTTCGTGGTGAATCTTTTTATCTTTTTATCTCTTAATTCTCGTTACAGAACACTCGGCAATGCTTCGGCGGTGCCGCCGACGACGAGGGCGGGGCAGAGGATGGTGGGCTGGCCGTCGCTGACGGGGACGCCCTGGCCGTCTTTGCCGCAGGTGCCGATGTCGAAGTGGTCGAGGTCGTTGCCGATGCGGGTGAGCTGCTTCAGCACGTCAGGGCCGCAGCCGCTGAGGGTGGCGTTCTTCACGGGGTGCTGGGCCACGCCCCGCTCCACCCAGTAGCCTTCGGTGACCTGGAAGACGAAGTTGCCCGTGACGGTGTCCACCTGGCCGCCGCCCATGCGCTTCACCAGCAGGCCCCGGTCCAGGTCCCGCAGGATGGCCTCGGGGGCCTCGGTGCCGGGGGCCAGGAAGGTGTTCCGCATGCGGGGGATGGGCAGGTGCCGGTAGCTCTCGCGGCGGCCGTTGCCCGTGGGCTCGGTGCCCATCTTCAGGCTGGTCTTCCGGGACTGGAGGTAGGCCTTCAGGATGCCGTTCTCGATGAGCACCACCCGGCTGACGGGGTGGCCCTCGTCGTCGATGGCCTGGCTGCCACGCTTGTGGGGCAGGGTGCCGTCATCGATGATCGTGACGCCCTCGGCGGCCACTCTCTGGCCCAGCTTGCCGGCGAAGGCGCTCATGCCCGCCAGGGCCAGATCGGCCTCTAATCCGTGGCCGCAGGCCTCATGGATCATGGTGCCGCCGGCGCTGCTGCTGAGCACCACGGGGAAGGTGCCAGCGGGGGCGGGCTGGGCATCCAGGGCCTGGAGGGCCAGGCGCACGGCCTCGTGGACGGTGTGGCTGACGGCTTCGGCGGTGAACAGCTCGAAGCCCCGGGTCTCGCCCAGGGCCTGGTAGCCGGTCTGGAGCTGAGTGCCGTCCCCGGCGGTGGCGTTGAGGCGCAGCACCACCTGGGTGCGGTGGTCCTCGGTGAGGCGGCCCTCCCAGGTGCCGCCCAGGGCTTCGGCGGTGGCGATCCACACCCGCTGGGTGCTGTCGCCGTAGCCCACGGAGACCTGCTTCAGGGCACCGGGGCGAAGGGTCTCAGCGTGGACCCGGGCTTCGGCCTCAGCGCGGCGCACCAGGGCCACCTTCTCCGGCAGGGGCACCAGGCCGGGATCGCGCTCCACGGGGCTGGGGGTGGGGTGGGTGCGGGTCACCAGGGATGGAACCGCCACGGGGGTGCCCTGGCCTGCAGCCGCCAGGGTCTCAGCGGACTCCAGGAGCTCAGCCAGAGATGGCGAGATGAGATCGGCAAAGCGGGTGGTGTCGCCCACCACCAGGCGCAGGCTGACGCCGAAGGTCTCCGTGGCCAGCACATCCTCCATGCGGCCGTCGTCCATGCCCAGGGCGTGGGCCCGGCGGCGTTCCACGAAGGCCTCTCCGCAGTCTCCACCCTTGGAGAGCAGGGCGCTCAGCACCTGCTGAAGGTCCTCGGCGGTGAAGGGTGCGGGCATCTCGGGCCTCCAGGTTCGCGTACGGCGGATCTTCCAGTGTGCCAGGAGGTCCGCTGCGGCCTTGGCCACGGTTTCGGTAAGGTCCCGGCCGTCGTTCTCCAGCACCAGGTCCGCATGGAGCGCCCGCTCCGGGGCGCTGGCCTGGGCGGCGATCCGGGCCTGGGCGGCCTCGGGAGACAACCCATCCCGGGTGCCCAGGCGCGTCACCCGCAGGGCCTCGGGGGCGTCCACAGTCCAGAAGGCGTCGCAGTGGTGGGCCCGGCTGCGCTCCACCCACAGGGCCGCATCCAGCACGGCGCCGGGGGTGGTGGGGGGCAGGGCCGCCAGGCGCTCAAGCCGCATGACCTCGATGCGGGGATGCACGATGGCGTTCAGGTGGGCCCGCTCCTCGGGGTTCGAAAACACGCGGGCCGCCACCCAGGGTCGGTCCAGGCTGCCGTCCGGTCGCAGGGAGTCCGGCCCGAACAGAGCCACCACCTCGGCCAAGCCTGCGCTGCCTGGCGCCACGACCTCCCGGGCCAGGGTGTCGGCATCGATGAGGGCCCAGCCCAGATCCACCAGCAGCCGCGCCACATAACTCTTGCCCGCAGCGATACCGCCGCTGAGGCCGAGGAGAGGGAAGGGCGGGAAAGCAGGGGCAGGGAGCATGACGCCTCGCGGTCTGGACTGCATTCTGGGGCCGGGCCGGGGGTTCGGCTACACTTGACCGTTCCTTCCCTTGACCCGAGGTCACATGAAAGACGCGTCTCCCGAACAGGCCATGGACCTCGCCCAGCTGGAAAAGCCGGTGCTGGAGCTGGATGCCCAGATCCGCGCCATGGAGATGGATCCCTCCCAGAACAAGGAGCGGGAAAAGCTCCAGAAGAAGCTCGACAAGCTGAAGGCGGAGCTCTTCTCCAACCTCACCGACTGGCAGCGGGCGCAGCTTGCCCGACATCCCAAGCGCCCCTACACCCTCGACTACCTGGAGCGCATCTGCGAGCGCTTCGATGAGCTGCACGGCGACCGTCGCTTTGGCGACGATGCCGCCATCGTGGCCGGCATGGGCTGGATCGAGGGCAACCCCGTCATGGTCATCGGCCAGCAGAAGGGTCGGGACACGAAGATGAAGATCCTGCGCAACTTCGGCATGCCCAAGCCCGAGGGCTACCGGAAGGCCCTGCGCCTCATGAAGCTGGCGGAGAAGTTCCAGCGCCCCATCCTCTGCCTCATCGACACCCCCGGGGCCTACCCCGGTGTGGACGCCGAGGAGCGCGGCCAGGCCGAGGCCATCGCCCGCAACCTCCTGGAGATGGCCAAGCTGGAAGTGCCTGTGGTGGCGGTGGTCCTGGGTGAAGGCGGCAGCGGCGGGGCCCTGGCCCTGGGCGTGGCCGATCGGGTGCTCATGATGGAGAACGCCATCTACTCCGTGATCTCTCCCGAGGGCTGTGCCTCCATTCTGTGGAAGGACGCCAGCCAGGCCCCCAAAGCCGCGGCGGCCCTCAAGCTCACGGCGCCCCACCTGCTCAACCTGGGCATCATCGACGGCATCGTGAAGGAGCCCCTGGGCGGCGCCCACTCGGACTACGATGCCGCGGCGGTCGCTCTTAAGGAGGCCATCATCGAGGCCTTCTCGGAGCTCTCGGAGCTGTCGGCGGAAGAACTCGTCGAGCAGCGCTATCAGAAGTTCGCCCGCATGGGCAGCGTGGGCTGAGGTGGACGCAAAGGCTTGGCGCATCCGCCGGGACATTCCGACGGGACCTGCGCCCTGGCTGACCCTGGCCTCGGCCTGGGACCTCCCCCTGGCCCTGGCCCGCCTGGCCTGGCTGCGGGGCGTGAGCCGACCGGAGGATCTGGCTTGGCGACTCGATCCCAGCTGGGACCGCACCACCGATCCGCACCTGCTGTCCGGTGTGGACGCCGCCGTGGCGCGTATCCGCCGGGCCATCGAGGGGCAGGAAGCCATCGTGGTCTATGGCGACTACGATGTGGACGGCATCACCTCCGTGGCCCTGCTCACCCGGGTCCTGGAGCACCTGGGGGCCAAGGCCTCCTGGTTCATCCCCAACCGCTTCTCCGATGGCTACGGCCTGCACCTGGACTGCATCCAGGAGCTGAAGGCCACCCGGAATCCCGGCCTGCTCATCTCCGTGGACTGCGGCGTGCGCAGCGTGGCCGAGGTGCAGGCCAGCACGGAGCTGGGCATGGACTGGGTCATCACGGACCACCACGCCCTGGGGGCGGAGCTGCCGCCAGCCTGTGCGGTGGTGCATCCCCTCCTGGACGGGTACGAGAACCCCTCCCTGGCGGGCGTGGGGGTGGCCTTCAAGCTGGCCCAGGCCCTCCTGGGGGCCGTGCCCCGGCCCAGCGGTGAGGACGCCCGCTTCCTGGATGGGCTGCTGAAGCTCGTGGCGCTGGGTACCGTGGCCGACATGGCCCAACTCACGGGGGAGAACGCGCTGCTGGTGCGCCGGGGCCTGAGCGGCCTGGCCGGGCGGAACGGCCTTGGCTTGGCGGCGCTGCTGCGGGCCGCAAAGAAGGAAGGCCCCCTCGGGGCGCAGGACATTGCCTTCGGCCTGGCCCCCCGCCTCAATGCCGTGGGCCGCATGGGCGGCGCCGAGGATGCGGTGCGCCTGCTGCTCACCCGGGATGCGGGCGAGGCGGAGGCGCTGGCGGCCCGTGTGGAAGCGGCCAACGCCGACCGCCGGCTGGCCCAGGCGGACCTGGCCGAGAAGCTTCCGTCGGTGAGCGAGGACGCCTTCGATCTGGTGCTCCACCCGGCGGCCCCCAAGGGGGTGCTGGGGATCCTGGCGGGCCAGCGCATGCGCGCCAGCGGCCGGCCTGCGGGCGTCTGCACCCTGCTGGACGGGGCGGCCCACGGCAGCCTACGGGCGCCCGAGGGCTACGACCTGGGCCCCATGCTGGACCTCGCCCAGCCCTACCTGCTGAGCGGCGGCGGCCATCGGGCTGCGGCCGGCATCAGCTTCGAGGCCAACCGCTTCCGCTTCGTCCAGCAGACCCTCTGCAAGGGCGCCGCCGACCAGGCTGCCGGCCGCCTGGCGGCACCGGTGCTTATCGACGGTGCCCCCGGCGACATGCCCGCACCCGGCGACATGGCCCGTCTGGAGCCCTTCGGCCAGGGCTTCCCCACGCCACTGGCCCGGGTGGCGGGTCGCCTCACCGCCCTGAAGTCTTTTGGTGACGACCACTGGCGGCTGACCCTAGGAGGGCAGCCAGAGAGCATCACCTGGTTCCGCAAGGACGACCGCCCCGCGCCGCCCGAGCTGGGGGCCACCCTGGCCCTGGCCGTGATGCCCCAGGACTCCGCCCGCTGGGGTCGCGGCTGGCTGGTGGAGGAACCCCTGGGCGAGGAACGCCCATGAAGGCCGCCGCCACCTTCGCCGGCCTGCCACCGGCCCGCCATCCCCTCTGGCGCTGGCTCGGCTGGGCGCTGGTGGCCGGCATCCTGGGCCTCACCTTCCGCTTCGTGGGCCGGGGCAGCGAGGGCATGCCGGGCCGCACCAGCGGTGGCGATCCCCTCTTTGGCGAGGGCACCCGCGGGAGCGTGGGCACCCTCACCGAACAGCTGGGCCCCAACCGCATGGTGCTGTCCTACAAGACCATCGAAGGCACGGAAGAAGACCTCCGCTTGGAGCAGGTGGAGGGCCGTCTGGACGAGGCGGCCGGGCGCTGGCGTCTGCTGTCCCCCCGGGCCCGGCGACAGGCCGGCGTGTGGACCCTCAACGGACCCATGGACCTGGCGGTGGTCCAGCCTGGCAGCGGAGCCTCCCTGGGCCAGGGCCGCATCGACGGCGACACCCCGGCCATCCGCTGGACCGGCGCCGAGTGGGAGGGCCTCGCCCCCCTGCGCTGGGACGCCCTGGATGGCAGCGGCCGAGGCACCTGGCACCTGCCCGCCGGCTGGAAGCGGGAGGCCGATGGTCGCCTGCGGGTGGAGCAGGGCCCCGTGCGCTGGCAGGCACCGACCGAAGATGCAGCCACCCTCCTGGCCATGGACGCCGACCGCCTCTGGGCCGCACCGGGCTTCCAGACGGGGCGCCTGGAGGGCGTGAAGGCCCGGCTCACCGAGGGGTCTCTGCGGGCCTCCGTGGCCGACCTCAGCCCCGGCATGGTCACCTGGCCCGGGGCTTTGTCCTTCGAACGCACGGATGGCTGGCGCGGTGAGGCCCAGGGTGGCGCCGCACCGCGGCCGGCCCCCGGAGCGGGCTTCCAGCAGGTGGAGCTGCGGGGCTTCAAGGCCCACCGGGCCCTCCCCACCGGGGAAGAGCGCCTGGCCACGGAGGGGGCCCGCTGGACCCCGGCGGGCCTGCGCCTCGAAGGCAGTGTGGTCTGGGAGCAGCCGGCGGACGGTCAGCTCCTGACCCTGAAGGCACCCCGGGTGCTCATCCGGGAAGGGCAGGGGAAGGACCTGCCGGCGGACCTGCCAGTGGGCTACGCCGTGGCGGAGGGTCAGGCCCTGCTGACTTGGGGCCGGCGCCTTCTGTCGTCTCCCCGCATCCAGGTGGAGCGGGCCTCCCGGCGCTGGACCCTGCAGGCCCCCGTGCTGGGCCGCGGGGAAGACGGTACCTTCACAGGCGGCGCTGGCTTCGGCGCCCCCCGCTCCTGGACCATCGAGGGCCCGGTACAGGTGAACCTCTTCAGCGGTGGCACCCTGCGGGGGGCGCACCTGGTGTGGGAGGACGCCCTCTGGACTTTGACGGGCCGCCCGGCCGCCTGGTCCCGCCTGCGGGAGCGCCTCTCCGGTCCGCGGATCCTGCGCCGGGGCGATGTGGTGACCTTCCCTGAGGGCCTCAGCGGCACCCTGGCGGCGGCGGACGGTGACCTGTCCCTGCGGGCCGAGCGGGGCCAGAGCGCGGGCTCCCGCATCGTCCTCAGCGGCGGCGTGGAGTGCCAGGGCCAGGGCTGGCGCCTGGCGGCGGACACCGTGACCATCACCGTGGGGCCTGACCGCTCTGTGAAGCTGGTGCAGGCCCAGGGCGCCGTGAGCTTGCGGGGCCGCCTGGGCGAAGGGCAGGGCGAGGCCCTGGAGCTGGAGCCCGGCCCCCAGTCCGTGAAGTGGCAAGGCCGCGTCCGCGGCAAGGGTGCGGGTCCCGGCTGGTGATGCGGTCAGGATTCGGTCAGAAAAGGCAAAACGAGCGATCCACAGATTCCGCAGATGGGTGCCGACCCAAACCCCGCTCGATCTGCCGTTATCCCCGCTGATCCCCGTCCATCCCCGGCTAAGGCTTTTGCTTTATCGCTTTATCCGTGAAATCCCAAAATCTGTGGCGAAGTTTTTTCGCTTTTGGCAGTGATCCTTATTCTCTCGTCGATGCCCCTTATTCTTTGACCGCCAAGTGAGATGAGGCACCATGGAGGGCCTGTCCCCCACTGGAGCTTCCATGCCCACGTTCCGCACCCTGTCCGCTGTTGCCCTGGCCCTGGCCCTTTTCCCGGTCGGCTTAGCCAAGGCCCCTGAAGCCGGCGCCACCAAGGCCTCGCCCCTGGCCAGCCTGCCCTTCCGGGCCCTGGGGCCTGCGGTCACCTCGGGCCGGGTGGGGGACATCGCCGTGGACCCGCGCAAGCACGACACCTGGTACGTGGCCGTGGCCTGCGGGGGCCTCTGGAAGACCGTCAACGGCGGCACCACCTGGGCCCCCATCTTCGACAAGCAGGGCCCCTACTCCATCGGCTGTGTGACCGTGGACCCCCGGGACTCCAACACCGTCTGGGTGGGCAGTGGGGAGAACAACTCCCAGCGCTCGGTGGGCTACGGGGACGGGGTGTACCGCAGCCTGGACGCCGGCAAGACCTGGGAGAACCTGGGCCTGGGGGCCAGCGAGCACATCGCCAAGATCCTGGTGGACCCCCGGGACAGCGCCGTGGTGTATGTGGCGGCCCAGGGCCCCCTCTGGAAGGAGGGCGGTGACCGCGGCCTCTACAAGACCACCGACGGCGGCCGCACCTGGAAGTCGGTCTTGACGGTGGACGCCCACACCGGCGTGACGGACTTGGTCATGGAGCCCGGCAACCCCGAGGTGCTCTACGCCGCCACCTACCAGCGGCGCCGCCACGTCTGGGGCATGGTGGACGGCGGCCCTGGGTCCGGCATCCACAAGAGCCTCGACGGGGGCCGCACCTGGACCCGCCTGAAGGAGGGCCTGCCCAAGGAGGACATGGGCCGCATCGGCCTGGCCGTGCCCCCCGGGGCGCCCACCACTGTGTATGCCACCATCGAGGCCGCGGGCAAGACCGGCGGCTTCTTCGCCAGCACGGACGGCGGCCACAACTGGGAGCGCCGCAATGAGCAGGTCTCGGGCAGCGCCCAGTACTACCAGGAGCTGATCTGCGACCCCAAGGACGCCCGGCGGGTCTACAGCATGGACACCTGGATGCAGGTCACGGAGGACGGCGGCCGCACCTGGAAGCGGGTGGGCGAGAAGTCCAAGCACGTGGACAACCACGCTCTCTGGGTGGACCCCAGCAACACCCAGCACCTGGTGGCGGGCTGCGACGGCGGCGTCTATGAGAGCCGGGACCGGGGTGCCACCTGGGACTTCAAGGCCAACCTGCCAGTGATCCAGTTCTACCGGGTGGCCGTGGACGAGGCCAAGCCCTTCTACACCATCTATGGGGGCACCCAGGACAACTACACCCTGGGCGGCCCCTCCCGCACCCGCAACCTGCACGGCTCCCTGGCGGCGGACTGGTTCGTCACCCAGGGCGGGGACGGCTTCTACACCCAGGTGGACCCCACGGACCCCAACACGGTCTACTCCGAGAGCCAGTACGGTGGCCTGGTGCGCTTCGACCGGAAGACCGGCGAGCGGGTGGACCTGGTGCCCCAGCCAGCCCCCGGCGAGGCCGCCTTCAAGTGGAACTGGGACGCCCCTCTGCTGCTCAGCCCCCACGCTCCCAAGCGCCTCTACTTCGCTGCCCAGAAGCTCTTCCGCACCGACGATCGCGGGGACTCCTGGAAGGCCGTGAGCCCCGACCTAACCCGGAAAATTGCACGTGAGTCCCTCAAGCTGATGGGGCAGGTCCAGTCTGTTGATGCAGTTGCAAGAAATACTTCCACAAGCTTCTACGGCAACATCGTAGCCCTCTCCGAGAGCCCGAAGGTCGAGGGCCTGCTCTACGTGGGGACCGATGATGGCCTGGTGCAGGTCAGCGAAGACGGCGGGCAGGCCTGGCGCAAGGTGGACACCTTCCCGGGGGTGCCGGACCGGTCCTATGTCTCCTGCCTCTCCGCCAGCCCCCACCAGGCGGGCACCCTGTTCGCCGCTTTCGACAACCATAAGGAGGGGGACTTCAAGCCCTACCTGCTGCGCTCCGGGGACCGGGGCCGCACCTGGACCGCGATCGTGGCGGGCCTGCCGGAGCGGGGCAGCGTCCTCACGGTCCGGGAGGATCCGGCCCGGGAGGGACTGCTCTACTGCGGCACCGAGTTCGGGCTCTTCTTCAGTCTGGACGCCGGGGCCACCTGGTCCCGCTTCACGGACCTGCCCCCCATCCCCATCCGGGACCTGGCCATCCAGACCCGGGAGGGCGACCTGGTGGCGGCTTCCTTCGGCCGTGGCTTCTTCGTGCTGGATGATCTGACGGCCCTGCGGGAGGCCCGGGCAGAGCTGCTCACCAAGGAAGCCCACCTCTTTGGCCTACGGTCGGCCCTGGCCTACATCCCCGCCGTGCCCCTGGGCGGCCCTGGCAAGTCCTTCCAGGGCGACGCCCTGTTCCTCAGCCCCAACCCCCCCTTTGGTGCGGTGTTCACCTACCTGGTGAAGGCCGCCCCCAAGAGCCGCAAGGAGGCCCGCAAGGCCCAGGAGAAGGAGGCCCGCAAGGCGGGGCAGGACGTCACCGTGCCGAGTTGGGACGCCCTCCGGGCCGAGGACCGGGAGCAGGCTCCGGCGGCCGTGCTCACCATCGCCGACGCCGCTGGTCGGCCCCTGCGTCGCCTCACCGTGAAGGCTGCCGATGGCCTCCACCGCACGGCCTGGGACCTGCGCCTGCAGGACCCCCGCCCGGTGCGCCTCAAGGTCCCCGGCGAGCGGGATCCCTGGGACTACGGTGCCAAGGGCGCCCTGGCCGTCCCCGGCCGCTACCAGGCCAGCCTCTCGTTCCTGGTGGACGGGGAGCTGAAGCCGGTCTCCGGGCCCGTGTCCTTTGATGTGAAGCCCCTGGATGCCGACCGCCTCAGCCCAGACCAGTGGCAGGCCTTCAGCGCCTTCTGTGACCGGGCCGGGGACACCCTGCGCCGGACCCTGGGGGCCTCGGAGCGCGTCACAGACGCCCGCAACCGCCTCGACCATGTGCGCAAGGCCCTGCTGGAAACGCCAGCGGCGGACCCCGCCCTTCTCAAGGACGCCCGGACCCTGGATGGCACCCTGAAGGACCTGCGGGAGGCCCTCGATGGCGATGCCACCGTGGCCGCCCGCCAGGAGCCCACGGCCCCTGGCCTCCTGGGCCGCCTCGGGGAGGTCACGGGCAGCATCTGGGGCACCACCCAGCTGCCCACGGCCACCCAGCACCAGAATCTGGCCTGGGCCGAAGCAGGCTTGAAGGACCTGGAGACGGGCTTCGAGAAAGCCCTGGCCACGCTCTCCGGTCTGGAAACAGCCCTGGATACCGCCAAGGCCCCCTTCACGCCTGGTCGTATGCTCCGGTGAGGTGCAGGAACTGTGCCATGTGTGGTCTGATAGACGCATGACCGAAACCACCCCCTGTCTCGAGGCCGTGAGCCTCCAGAAGCGCTACGGGGACCGGACCGTCGTCCGGGACGTGAGCCTCTGTGTGGGCACGGGGGAGGTC
>CAIRQL010000121.1 GCA_903880675.1 uncultured Holophagaceae bacterium
ATCACCCTCCGGATGCGCTTGGCGGTGTCCTCCGGCCGCTCCTCCGCCTCCACCTCCGGAACAGACTTGCCGATCAGCTCCTCTCGGGAGTGACCCAACATCTGGCAGGCGGCCTCGTTTACTTCCAGAATGCTGCCATCGGTCCCCACGAGCCAGACGGCGTCCATGGCGGTCCGAAGCATGCTCCGCAGGCGGGCCTCGCTCAGCGCCAGGGCCAGCTCCGCCGTTTTCCGCTGCGTGATGTTCTCGTGGGCGACGACAATCCCGCCGGACGCACCGGACAGCGGCACCGCCGTCATGTGGAACCAGCGCTCCCCCGCTGGCCCGTGGCAGGGATACTCCGCCTCGTGAGCCCGGGACCGTCCCTCCAGAACCGCCAGTAGTCCCTGCCGGATGGCCGTGACCCCGGCGTCGCCGGCGGCCTCTGCCGGCGCCAGCTTCTCCAGGTAGTTCACGCCCACCACGATGCCCTGCGGCTCCCGGATGCCGTTCTCCCGGGCAAAGCGGAGCCAGGGTTCGTTGACGGCGATGATCTCCCCCTTGGCATCCAGCACCGCGACGTGGGCCTGGAGGGAGTCCAGCACGGAACCCAGCAGCGCCCGGCTCGCCCGCAGGGCCTCCTCGGTGCGCTTCTTTTCGGCCACTTCCCAGGCCAGGTCCGCCAGGCCCTGCACCGTTTCCACGTCCTTGGGCCCGTAGGGGAAGGCCTTGTTGCCCACGCCCAGGAGGGCCACGATCCGCCCCCCCCGCAGGACCGGCACCACCAGCTCCCGCAGCACCACCGCATGCCCCTCGGGCAGGCCCTTGCGGTGGGGCAGGCTCGGATAGTCGTTGTGCACCGCCGGCTGGCCGCTCCGGAGGGCGTCCGCCCAGACCCCGGCCTGGCGCACCGGGTAGTGCATGCCATGGCCCTCGGCGCGGCAGAACTCCTTGGCCGTGCGGGTGCTCCAGGCTTGCAGGGTCAGCATCTGCTGGTCGGCATCCACGAAGTGGAAGAAGCCGATGCAGCTGCCCGTAAGCTTTTCAGCCTCGTCCAGGGTGCCCCGGAGGACTTCCTCCAGCGTGGCTCCGTCCGCCATGTCCCCAATCCGGGCCCGAGCGGCCAGGATGGTACGGGACAAGTGCGTGGCCGTTCGGTCCTCCAGGCTGATGAGGACCCCTCCACCGACCACCGGCGTGGCCGACACGGACACCCAGAGCACCCGCCCGTCTTCCCAGCCCAACCCGATGCGCTCCGGGGGCACCGGGACCTGGTCCCGGAAGGCCCTCAGGCCGGCAAAGGATTCGGGTGGCAGCAGCGACCGGTCCTCGGCCAGGAGGTGGCAGCAGTGCCCATGCAGGTCCAGGCCCATGAGGCCCGGGAGATCCAGCCCCAGCAGGTCCAGGGCAGCAGCATTCCCCATGACAAAGCGCCCCTGCCCATCGGTGAGGAGGACGCCCTGGGGGAGGGCCTCCAGCACGGGATGCCATCCCGGGGGGTCGGCATCACGGAATGGCTCGCTGCGTTCGGACATGGGGCCCCAGATGAACTGGCCTGACCCCATCTCCATCGGCACAAACGACCTCGGGATGAGTTTAGTCACCCCCCCAGTGGTACCTCAGGCGCCCCGCACCAGCTCCCGCTCCAGGCTCTGCAGCCGCTTGAGGCGTGCGTAGAGACCAGGCTCGGCACCCAGCTCGCCGGGAGTGCCCAGCTGCACGGCGCGGCCCTCTTCCAGGACCAGCACCCGGGCGCAGGTCTCTGCCACGAACACCCGGTGGGTGGCCACCACCAGGGTGGACTTGCCCAGGAAGTCCCGCAGGTTCTCCAGGATCTGGCTCTCGGTCTCCGCATCCACCGCCGAGAGGGCATCATCCAGCAGCAGCAGCCGGGGACGCCGCAGCAGGGCCCGGGCCAGGGCCGTCCGCTGGCGCTCGCCGCCACTCAGGATCACCCCCCGCTCACCGACCACCGTGTCCAGCCCCCCCGGCAGGCGCCGGACCAGGCCGTCCATGGCCACCACCCGGGCGATCTCCCAGATCTCTTCCTCCGTGGCCTCCGGGCAGCCCATGGTGAGGTTTGCCCGCAGGGTGTCCGAGAACAGGAACGCATCCTGGGGCACCCAGCCCAGACCCGCCCAGTGGCGGCGCAGCTGGGGTTCGCTGAGGGATTCCCCGTCCACCAGCAGCCGGCCCGCCTGGGGCTCCCGCAGCCCGGCCAGGGCCTGCAGCAACAAGGTCTTCCCGGAGCCGATGCCCCCCACCACCGCCAAGCTGTCGCCGGGGGCCAAAGTCAGGTCCAGAGGCCCCAGGCCCCGACCCGTCTCGAAGCGGAAGGTCAGGCCCTCCAAACGCAGGGCAGTGGGCGCCCCCGGCAGCTCGATGGCCTGGGCCGGCGGCAGCGGGGCCTCGGGGCTCCGCAGCAGCTGCTCCAGGCGATCCTGCCCGGCCCGGGCCCGCTGGAACAGGTTGGCTGACCAGCCCAGGCTCATGATGGGCCAAGCCAAGGCCACCAGGAATCCGGTGAAGGCCGTCAGGTCGCCCAGGGTGAGGTCGCCCCGCACCACCAAACTGCCGCCATAGGCCACCAGGACCAGGGCGGCCAAGCCGCTGATGAGGGCGGCCAGGGGGGCGTAAGCACTGAAGATCACGGACTGCTTCATGGTCAGGGAGGCATGGCGGCGGCTGAGGGCGCCGAACTGGGCCACCCGGGCCTCCTCCAGACCAAAAGCCTGCACCACCCGCTCGCCACTGATGGTCTCGTGGCTGAAGGTGGAGAGGGCCGAAAAGGCCACCTGCAGCTTCTGTTGGACCGCATGACTCCACTTCCCGATGGCATAGAAGCCCATGGCCAGGAAGGAGAAGGGCAGCATCACCCCCAGGGTGAGCCGCCAGCTGGTGTGGAACATCAGGCCCAGGGTGAGGGGCAGGATGGAGATCACCTGGAGGAAGCTCATGAGGCCAGGCCCCGTGGCCATCCGCACCGTACCCACATCGTCGCCCAGACGACTCATGAGGTCACCCACCCGCTGGCGCTCGTAGAAGGCGAAGGGCCGGGCCAGCAGGAAGTCGTAGAGGGACTCCCGCTGCTCCCGCTCCACCTCGCGGCTGAGGCCGATCAGGGTGTTGCGCATGAGGTAGCGACCGATGCCGGCGACCACTGTGAACCCCAGCATCCAGGCCAGGTAGACCCGGGAGCCATGCCAGTCCCCGCGCTCCAGGGCATTCACCGCCCGGCCGGACCAGTAGGGGACCATCGAGGCCGCCAGACTGCACCAAACCGTGGCCGCCAGGCCCCAGTGGAGGGTGCGCCGATGGCGGGCCATCAGGGGCCACCACCACCACAGCTTGGAACCCGAAAGGTCCGCCAATTGTTCCTCCGCCAATCAGAGTACCAACACCCATCTGCCCCGGGCCCTCCGATCTGGACAAAGCACCCTGGGCCTTTCCCAGGGAGGCGGCCCGCCCCATCTTCTGCCACACCCCAGGACCCACCTTGCGCCATTGCCTGCTGGCCCTCTGTCTGCTCCTCGCCCCCTTCGCCACTGCCCAAATGGTGGAGGAAGCCCTCTCTGCCAACCCGGGCCCCCTGGACTTCATCCGGGGCGAGGGCTACGAGCAGTGGATCTTCCAGTCCCTGGCTGGAGACGCCCTGGTGGGCATCAGCCCCACAGGCCGCCTGGTCCCCCGCCTGGCGCACAGCTGGTCCAGCGCACCCGATGGCACCCTCCACTTCCACCTGCGGAGTGACGCCCGCTTCGCCGATGGTCAGCCCGTCAGCGCCGAGGATGTGGTCTGGACCTTCCAGGAGCTCCAGCGGAACCCCAGCGCCAGCCCCACCAAGCGGGCCGTTCTCCAGGGGGCGGGGGTGGGCCTTCAGGGCGGCCAGCCCTGGATCCGCTCCCCCAAGCCGCCGGGGCGCCTCCTGCTGGAGCTGGCCCGCCTCCCCATCGCCCGGGCCGGACAGCCCCAGGTCGGGTCCGGCCCCTTCGCCTTCCGTGCGGAGCCCGGCGCCTGGGTGTTCCGGCGGCGGGAGCACTTCCTGGCGCCGCAGGTGGAGGGCATCCGTTTCCGCCTGCTGCCCGACGCCGGGGCCGTCACCACCGCCTTGCGGAAGGGCTGGCTCTCCCTGGGTGCGCCGGCCCCCGGCCGGCCCCAGGAGCCGCCCCCCACCCACCGCCTCCTGCGTCAAGCCATGCATGCCCAGTTCGTGGTGTGGAGCCGGTCTGGCGACGGCCCCCTGCGCCTGCTGGAGACCTGGCGGCGGGACGCCTTTCCTCCCGGTCTGCTGGGCGCCAACGCCCGGCCCAGCCGGGGTCTGTGGCCCGAGACCCTCGGCTTTCCGGTCCAGGGGATTCCCCCCCGAGTGCCTCTGCCGGAGGTGCCCAGGGTGCTGCACCTGGCCTTCACCGCCGGCGAGCCCCTCCTGGAAAAGCTGCTGCTGGCCCTGCGGGAGCGGGCCCGCCGCGACGGCTACGACCTGCGCCTGGCCCCCCAGGAGCAGGGCCTGCTGGTGGCCCGCCTCACCCAGGGCGACTTTGACCTGGCGGGGTCCATGGTGGTCTTCGAGCCCCACCCCTGGGCCGTCCTGGAGTTCATGGAGCCCGGTGGCCCCATGAACTTCACCGGCTGGAGTCACCCTGCCCTCGCGACCTTGGTGCCCCGCCTGCGCCACCCAGATGACCCCGCCTGGCGGGACCTGCAGAACCTCTGGGCCCAGCACCTCGGGGCCCTGCCCCTCCTGGACTTCCAGAGCGTCCTCTGGGTGGACCGGCATCTGGAAGTAACGCCGAGCCCCCTGGGCCTCTACCTCTCCACCCCCGGGGCGGCGGGCTGGCGATGGCACTGAGGGGCCGCCTGCCCGGCCTGCTGGTGTGGGCCGCTGGACTGGCCCTGGCCCTGGCCCTCCCGGGCTCGGTGTGGAAGGCCGGCCCGGCCCCCGCCTTCCCCTGGGCCGCCCTCCTGCCCGCGGGTCTGGCCGTGACCGCCCTGGCCCTGGGGGCCCCCGTCCTGGCCTGGGCCGGGGGACCAGGGTGGTCCCAGCGCCGGTCCCTGGCCCTGCTGGAAGCCCCGCCGGACCTGGTGTGGGCGGCCCTGACCCTGGCCCTCTGGCCCGCGGCCTGGGGCCCCCCAGGATTGGGTGGGTGGCTGATGGCCCTCCTGGCGGCGGCCCTCCCCGGCGAGGTGCGCTGGCTGACCCAGGCCCTGCCGGGGGAGCGCCCCTTCCCCCAGGCCTGGGGGCAGAGAGCCGTCCTGCGGGCCCGGCGCCTGGTGCTGGTGCGCCTGTGGGGCCGCTGGTTGGCGGCCCGCCTGCCGGTCTGGCTCACGGCCACCCTCGTCCTGGAGCGGGTGCTGGGGGTCCCGGGTCTGGGCCTGGACTGGCTGGCCCGGGTAGCGAGCAGGGATCGACGGGGCCTGGCTCTCTGGGTTGGGGTGCTGGCCCTCCTGTGGCTGCTGGCCCAACCCAACGAGGAGGTCTGAGTGGGCTGGCGGCTGGCTTTCCTCCTGGCGCTGTTGCTGCCAGACCTGCCCCTGGCGCCCTTCCAGGGGGGCCTCGGGGCCTCCTGGGGGCACCCCCTCGGCACCGATGACCTGGGCCGGGACGCCACCCTCCGCCTGGCCCTGGCCGCCGCCCGCAGCCTGGGCTTCGCCAGTGCCTGCGCCCTCCTGGCCCTCAGTCTGGGTCTCCTCCTGGCTTGGCCCGGGCGGGTCCTGGCGGGGGTCTGGTCCGCCCTGCGGGGCCTGCCACCCCTGCTCTTTTTGCTACCCCTCGCCGCAGCGACGGGGGGCCTGGAGCCCCTGCCCCTGGGGCTGCTGCTGGGAACCCTGCTGGCCCCCCACCTGGAGCCGGCCCTGCGCACCCGGGTGGACGGCTTCCGCCAGTCCCCGGCCTGGGCTGCCGAGCGCCTGCTGGGGGCCTCCCGAGCTTCTACCCTCCGGCGTTGGACTCCCTGGGGCTGGGCTCAGGCCGCTGGCCTGTTCCCCGGCGCCTGGCTGGCTGCCCTCAGCGGCGAAGCCACCCTCAGCGCCCTGGGCCTCGGGCCTGGGCCAGGCCAGGACAGCCTCGGCCGCCTCCTGGCCGAAGAGCTCCCCACCCTGGGAGGCTCCCCATCCCCCCTCGCCTACGCCGCCCTAGCCACCGTCCTCCTCCTCGCCGCAGTCAGTGCACCGAGAAAAACAGTGGTTTGAAAAACAGATCAGTATCAGTTGCTCTTTTTCTTGAACCCACGGCGAAGAACTCAGCTCCGACCCAGCTTGGCTTGCATGATGTCGAGGATCTCGGGGTCGGCGCTGGTCATGCCCTTTTGGGCGAGGCGACCCAGGTTGTCCAGTGAACCGTTCCCATCGACGCCCACGATGCCGTCCGTGGCCGGGATGCCAAAGCCTGCCAGGGCCAGCTCCGCCGAGCGGAAGGCCACCTCCACGCCGGTCATGGCCTTCATGGCGCAGCCCACCTTGGCGCCATCGCAGATGAGGCCCGCCAGGGTGCCCACCATGTTCTGCAGGGCCAGGTCCACCTCAGCGAGGCCCCCGCCCCCCAGGCGCACCAGCCCTGCAGCGATGCCGATCCCTGCGGCGTTGGCGGCGCCGCAGATGGCCGATAGGGTGCCCAGGCGCTGGGTGGTGGCCGTGGTGAGCAGGCAGGCCAGAGCCAGGGCCTCTTCGATGCGGGCCTCCGTGTGGCCCCGGTGGCGCCCCCACAGGCCCAGGGCCACGGAGACGGTGATGCCCTTGTTGCCCGATCCAGCCAGGGACATGACCGTGAGGGGCTCGCCGGACATGCGGCCCAGGACGCCAGCACTCACCAGGCGGGGAACCCGCAGCCAGGGCTCGGCGCCGACAAGTGGGACGAAGCCCACTGGCAGCAGGGGGACACTGTGCTCGGCCATGGCCAGGTTGAGGGCCAGGCCCTCCCGCAGGCGGGCCCGGTCGGCGTCCGTGAGGGTGTCCGCCAGGGCCCAGAGGTCGGCCAGGGTCATGGCCCCCACCTGGGCTCGAATGGGGTCGTCCGCATCCTCCTGGGCTGGCCCGCCCCCCGGGGCTTGAGCCACGCCGTTGGCCTCCAGGCGCACCAGGCGGGTGTGCTCCCGAGCCAGCACGGCCCGGCCGGTTCCCCCCTCGCCCGTGACGGTGCAGTCGATGCAGAGCTCCGTGAGACTGGCGTCCACCTCCACCTGCAGGACCCCGGCGGCCACCAGACGCCCCGCGGCAGCGAGGGCCTCGGGGGTGACCGTCCCGAAGATCTCCAGGCCCGCCGAGGGGTCCGGCAGCATCGCCCCCAGGGCCACGGCCCAGAGCACACCCGTGCGGTGGCCGCTGTTGGGGATGCCCACCGCATGGCAGTTCTTGTAGGTGCGGGCGTCCAGCAGCAGGCTCAGCCGCTGCACCCCGCCCCCGGCTTGCTGGGCCGCCAGGCAGGCCGCATGGGCCACCGCCGCAGGCTCAGTACAGCCCAGGGCCGGCCTCCATTCGGCGTGCAGGTAGTCGGTCAGGTCCATGGCGTTCCTCGTAGCCCCCATTCTTCCGGCACTTGGCCCGAAACGCCAACTCAGACGCTCCGCAGGTCTTCAGTCAGCCCCAGCCACTCAACAGCTAAGGCGGAACCGCAGATGGCGCAGATGGACTCAATAAAAGGCAATGATAAAAGGCCTTTAGCCGGGGATGACGGGGATGGCGGGGATAACTGCACAGGCAAACAGGAACGCAGAGGAAGGCCGAGGAAGGCCGAGGAGCGGAGGTGGGCGTGTGGTTGCAGAAAAAAACTTCCTAGTTATCGGCCAGCCTCCGCTAAAAAGGGCGCTCCACTAAGGACACGAAGACGCCCTGCGGGCTCAGGAAGCACACGAATGCACCCTGACCCACCGCGGGCATCCCCAAGGGGGCGGCGGTTGGCTGCGGCCCCAAAGAGCCGTTCCAGCCGCTGCCCCCTTGGCCGGTCGCAGGCGACCGGGGGCCGCAGGCCCGGAGGCCCTGTCGGCGTGACGGCTTGCCTTCGTGCCCTTTTCGGCAG
>CAIRQL010000122.1 GCA_903880675.1 uncultured Holophagaceae bacterium
GCATCGGAACCATTCCGGCCCCGGTGTCATCCCTACCCCGGAAGGGCGTCCCGTGTTCGAGAAATTTACAGAAAAAGCCCGTCGGGTGATGTTCTTTGCCCGCTACGAGGCCAGCCAGTTCGGTTCTGAAAGCATCCAGAGTGGGCACTTGCTCCTGGGGCTCCTGCGGGAGTCCGAGAAGACCAGCACCCAGCTCCTGGAGCGCATGGGCGTGCAGACCAGCACCCTGCGGGAGCGCCTGGTGGCGGCGCTCACCCCCAAGGACCGGAAGATCACTCCCAGCAGCACCAGCATCGACATCCCCATGGAGGAGGAGGTCAAGCACATCCTCCAGCACGCCACGGCCGAGAGCGCCAAGCTCAACCACAAGCATGTGGGGGCCGAGCACCTGCTGCTGGGCATGCTGAAGGAAGAGGGCTGCCTGGCGGGCCGCCTGCTCAAGGAGGCCGGGGCCGACCTCATCGCGGCCAAGGAGATCCTCCTCGAAAGCAGCAAGGAAGAGAAGATCGCCAAAAAGAAGAAGGAGCATCCGCTGCTCTCCGAGTTCGCCCGGAACCTGTCCGAGATGGCAGAGCGAGGCATCTTCGACAACCTCATCGGCCGGGATCAGGAGGTGAATCGCATCATCCAGATCCTCAGCCGCCGTCGGAAGAACAACCCGATCCTCCTGGGGGAGGCGGGCGTGGGCAAGACCGCCATCGTGGAGGGCCTGGCCCAGAAGATCCACGAGGGCATGGTGCCGCCCAGCCTGGCAGACAAGCGCATCTACGCCCTGGATCTCAGCCTCGTGGTGGCGGGCACCAAGTACCGCGGCCAGTTCGAGGAGCGCCTCAAGTCCATCATCGCCGAGGCCAGCAAGGACACCAGCGTGGTGCTGTTCATCGATGAGATCCACAGCCTCATCGGCACCGGGGCGGCCGAAGGCAGCCTGGACGCGGCCAACATCCTGAAGCCGGCCCTCAGCCGGGGCGAGATCCAGTGCATCGGCGCCACCACGCACAAGGAATACGCCAAGTACATCGACAAGGACCGCAGCCTGGTGCGCCGCTTCCAGCCGGTGACCGTGAATCCGCCGGACGAGGCCGAGAGTCTCCGCATCATCGAAGGCATCCGCAACCGCTACGAGATGTTCCACCGCGTTCGCTATGCGCAGAAGACCATGGAGGCCTCGGTCTACCTGTCCAACCGCTACATCACGGACCGCTTCCTCCCCGACAAGGCCATCGACCTGCTGGACGAGGCCGGGGCCCGGGTGAAGCTGCGGGTAGGGCCGGCCAACGTGGCCACCGAGGCCCACGTCCACGAAGAGGAGCTGCACCGCGTCATCAACGAGATGAACGAGGCCGTCCTGAGTCGGGACTTCGAGCGCGCGGTGCTGCTCCGCCAGAAGGAGCTGCAGCTGCGGGAGGAGATCCAGAAGCACCGCACGGAGCTGACGGACGAGGACTACTCCAACTTCCCCGAGGTCACCGAGCAGGATGTCGAGGACGTCGTTGCCAGCTGGACCGGCATCCCCGTGAAGGCCCTCAAGGGCGACGAGAAGGCCGTCCTGATCAACATGGAGCCCCGCCTGAACGAGCGGGTCATCGGCCAGCCGGAAGCGGTGAGCGCCGTGGTGCGCGCCGTGCGCCGGGCCCGGACCGGCCTCAAGAACCCCAACCGCCCCATGGGCTCCTTCCTGTTCCTGGGCCCCACGGGCGTGGGCAAGACGGAGCTGGCGAAAACCCTGGCGGATTTCCTGTTCGGCGATCCCAAGAAGATGATCCGCTTCGACATGTCCGAGTACATGGAGAAGCACGAAGTCTCCAAGCTGCTCGGGGCCCCTCCGGGCTACGTCGGCTATGAGGAAGGCGGCATGCTCACGGACCGCATCCGGCGGAATCCCTACTGCGTGCTGCTCTTCGATGAAATCGAGAAGGCCCACCCCGACCTCATAAACATCCAGTTGTCGATCTTTGACGACGGCCAGGCCTCGGATGCCTTCGGGAACTTGGTGGACTTCAAGAACACCATCATCATCATGACCTCCAACGTGGGCAGCCGAGAGCTGCTGTCGGAAAAGTCGCTCGGCTTCGTCGAGCAGGACGGCCGTCCAGACGCCAAGACCGGGGACGCCATGAAGGTCCTCAAGCGCTCCTTCCCCCCTGAGTTCCTGAACCGCATCGACGAGATCGTGGTGTTCAACCGCCTGGGCGACGATGAACTGCGCAAGATCGTCCGCCTGCTGGTGGAGGACCTCAACATCACGCTCCAGAAGCACAAGCTGGCCGTCACCCTCACGGATGCGGCCTGCGACTGGCTCGTGAAGACCACGCTGCGGGACCGGGCCTATGGCGCTCGTCCCCTCCGTCGGGCCATCCAGAAGCAGGTCGAGGATCCCCTCGCCGAGCTGATGGTGGGCCAGGAAGACATGCCTTCCGGCGTGGTGAACTTCGATCTGGTGGACGAGAAGCTGGTCCCATCCCTGTCTGATTCCGGAGACGTGGCC
>CAIRQL010000123.1 GCA_903880675.1 uncultured Holophagaceae bacterium
CTCGGTTTTCCTCCGCGTTCCTTCCTTTCTTTTCAGCCACCCCTTGCCTGTTTTCCTCGGCGTTCTCTGTGTTCTCTGCCATGAGACTTCTTCCCCTGAAATCCCGGAAGATCCTTTTTTTATCCCGGCTAGGCACGCGGCCTCAAGATAGCCAGGGTGACGGTGGTCTTGGACACGAGGCGGAGGTCGTCGCCGGTGCCGCAGTAGACCTCGGACTCCACCACGGAGAGCGACGCCCCGGCCTTCAGCACCTTGGCCACGCACTCCAGGCGGGTGCCCTTGGCGGCGCGGAGCAGGTTGATCTTGAACTCGGCGGACAGCACAAACTGGCCTGGTTCGATGAGGCTGGCCCCGGCAGCGCCAGCGGTGTGGTCGGCCACGGTGGCCTGCACTCCGGCGTGCACATAGCCCTCCTGCTGCAGGTGCCGCTCCTCCAACTCCAGCACGGTCCGGCACTCTCCGGGGGTGATGGACACCAGCCGCAGCCCCAGGTGCTGGATGAAGGGCGAGGCCGTGAAAAGACGCTCGACCTCGGCCTGGTTCAGGGGGCTCATGGGGACTCCTTGGGTGCGGCAGGGGAAGTGAGCCCATGCTATCAGGGCCCCCCGGCCGCATAATCAAGGCTGCGCCCAATCCCCGCCCCTGCCCGTTCCGAGGTGAACCGTGCACTTCAGCCATCCCGATGCCCGGTACCTGGTCCCCGATGGCGCAGACCTGGCGAATGCCCTGGCCCGCACCACCCACATGGCCGTGGGGGCCCATCCGGATGACCTGGAGATCCTGGCCCACCATGGCATCCAGGCCTGCCACGGGCAGCCGGACGCCTGGTTCCTGGGGGTGGTGGTCACGGATGGGGCTGGCTCGCCCCGCAGTGGGCGCTACGCAGCCTGCAGCGATGCCGATATGCAGGTGCTCCGCTGGGAGGAGCAGCAGGAGGCTGCCCGCATCGGCGAGTACGGTGCCTGCGTACAGCTGGCCCACCCTAGCGCGGCCCTGAAGACCTGCGCCCCGGAGCCTGTGGCCGACCTGGCGGCCCTCCTTGCAGCGGCCCGGCCCAGCATCCTCTACACGCACAACCTGATCGACAGCCACGACACCCATGTGGCAGTAACGCTGGCGGTGCTCGAGGCCGTGCGCAGCCTGCCCCAGGACCAGCGCCCGGCCTGCCTGCTGGGTTGCGAGGTGTGGCGGGACCTGGACTGGCTCACCGAGGCGGACAAGGTGGCCCTGGACACGGGCACAGAGGAGGACCTGCAGGCTGTCCTCCTGGGCGTGTTCAAGAGCCAGGTGGCCGGGGGCAAGCGCTACGACCTGGCCACCCTGGGCCGCCGCCGGGCGCACGCCACCTACCGTGCCAGCCATGCGGTGGATGAGGCGCAGGGCCTGACTTTTGCCATGGACCTGAGCCCCCTGGCCGCTGACGACAGCCTGGATCCGGCGGCTTTCGCCCTGGCCGCCATCGACCACTTCCGGGCCGAGGCCGCCGAACGCCTCAACCGGCTGCAACGCTTGACATAGTGTCAATGTACTGAGCCGTTTTTTCCCATTCCACCCCCGTTTGAGTGCTGTGCGTCACCGATTGACGCCATCGGGTCGCCACCGGGCGTCTCCAGGGGCTAGAGTCATGTCGGCCTGTTTCCGGCCTCTGCACCACCCTGCTCAACCGCCACTCCGACCATCCAGATCCGGGCCCACGCCCCCTTTCCCAACCCAGCCTTGCATGGAGCACCCATGAGCCAGTACACCAACGACGTCCTCGACGGCCTCAAGCGCAAGGCCCCCTGGGAAAGCCTGTTCATCCAAGCCGCCACCGAGATCCTGCACTCCCTGGACCCGGTCCTCGAGAAGGAGCCCAAGTACAAGAAGCACGCCATCCTCGAGCGGGTGGTGGAGCCCGAGCGCGTCATCGGCTTCCGGGTGCCCTGGGTGGACGACAAGGGCATCATCCGTATCAATCCAGGCTGGCGCGTGCAGTTCAACAGCGCCATTGGCCCCTACAAGGGCGGCATCCGCTTCCACCCCAACGTCACCCTCGACACCCTGAAGTTCCTGGGCTTCGAGCAGATCTTCAAGAACAGCCTGACCGGCCTGCCCATGGGCGGCGGCAAGGGC
>CAIRQL010000124.1 GCA_903880675.1 uncultured Holophagaceae bacterium
CGCCAGCGTCCAGATCCCCAAGGGCAAGAGCATCCGCTTCAAGCCGGGGAAGGACCTGCGCGAGATCGAGGTCAAGTAGGCTCTCAGTGCTGCGCACTGAGAGACAGTGAAAAGCACGGGACCCATCCTTGATGGACGAAGTTCGCCTGCGGCCTGAGGTCACCTATCCCAACCGCGTGCCCATGAAGATCATCGGGCGCCAGGAGGAGCTGCGCCCCGAGATGGTGATGCAGACCATCCTGGCGCACCTGGGACCCCAGCCCGAGGGCGAGGAGCAGCACCGGGCATCTTGCAAGGGGGCCTACATCAGCTATACCTTCTGGGTCACCCTGCCGAATGACCAGGCCGAGACCCCCCTGCGAGAGGCCATCCAGAAGCTGCCCGGCGTGGTGATGCAGCTCTGAGGGGTGAGTTCCGATCTAGGGCCGTGCTTCTGAAAATCGCTGCGCGATTTTCACTGGTAAAAGCAAGGGCGGCTGGAAAAGAGGGCTTTTATCAGCAGTCGCTCTGCTGAAAATCGCGCAGCGATTTTCCATCACACGGGCGCAGCTCGTGTGCAGAGACGCAGCCCGTGTGCGGGAACGAAGGCTCGTCAGGGCCGCAAAGTCCCCATCATCCGGGGATACGGGATGGTCTCGCGGACGTGCGGCGAGGGGCGCAGTGGGTCGCAGAGCAGGCTGCATCGGCAGCCTGCGGCGCGGGGACCCGCCGACCCGAGTCGGAGCGGGGCGCGGCCCCGCGGAGGCTGCCGCCCGCGATCGCAAGCCGCAGGCGCCGCGGGAGCGGTGGCCGACCGTTTGCGGCTACGGCCTCAGAGTACCCATCATCCGCGGATAGGGGATGGTCTCGCGGACATGCGGCAGCTTGCACATCCACGCCACGGCGCGCTCGAGGCCCATGCCGAAGCCGGCGTGGGGGACGCTGCCGTACTTGCGGACGTCCAGGTACCACTCGTAGTCGGCCCGGGTGAGCTGGTGGTGCTCAATCTGGTCCAGGAGGTACTGCAGATCGCTGGCGCGCTCGCCGCCGCCGATGACCTCGCCGTAGCCCTCCGGGGCCAGCAGGTCAGCGCCTAGGGCCAGGCGGTCATCCAGGGGGTCTGGCTCCATGTAGAAGGCCTTGAAGGCCCGGGGAAAGCGGTGCACCCAGAGGGGCCGGTCCGTGGCGTTCATGAGGATGGTCTCGTCGTCGTTGCCGAAGTCCTCGCCCCACTGGATGTCGCTGCCCAGGGTCTTGAGCTTGTCCACGGCCTCGGTGTAGGTCATGCGGTCAAAAGTGTTACCCAGGGCCGTCTCCAGGGGTGCGGTGTCGCGCTCCAGGATCTTCAGCTCCTCCTGCCGCGCCTCCAGCACCCGCTGGATCAGGTACTTGGTCATGCGCTCACCCAGGGCCATGACGTCGTCCAGGTGGGCGAAGGCCACCTCGGGCTCCACCATCCAGAACTCGGTCAGGTGGCGGCGGGTCTTGCTCTTCTCGGCCCGGAAGGTGGGGCCGAAGCAGTACACCTTGCCGAAGGCTGCGATGCCTGGCTCCTGATAGAGCTGGCCCGACTGGCTGAGGAAGGCCGTGCCTTCGTGGAAGTACTCGGTGCCGAAGAGGGTGCTGGTGCCCTCGCAGGCGCTGGGGGTGAGGATCGGCGCATCCAGGAGGGTGAAGCCATCGCTGTCAAAGAAGTCGCGGATGCCCTTCACCAGGGTGTGCCGGATGCGCAGAATGGCCCACTGGCGGCGGCTGCGCAGCCACAGGTGGCGGTTCTCCATGAGGAACTCAGTGCCGTGTTCCTTGGGGGTGATGGGGAAGTCAGTGCTGCCCCCGATGAGCTCCAAGGACTTCACCAGGATCTCGGGCTGGCCGGTGCGGGGGTGCTGCTGCACCACCCCAGTGAGGGCGATGGCTGATTCCTGCGTGAGCTTGCCGGCCAGCTCGTAGGCAGCGGGATCGGCCTCGGCGGCCCCCACCACGCACTGGACGAAGCCCGAGCCGTCCCGCAGTTCGATGAAGCGGGTCTTGCTGGTGCGGGCATTGCGGACCCAGCCCCGCAGCCGGACGGTCTCGCCGATCTGGCCAGCGAGGAATCGGACTTCGGTGAAGGGGGTAACGCTCACGGGGCCTCCTGGGCCAAACCCCTATTGTGACCGGGGAAGGCCCTGGGCTCCAGGGGAAGGAGGCCGTCTCAGTCGGTCGTCCGGAGCTTGCCGGAGATGACGCCCTGCATGCCCTTCAGGTGGACCATGACCCGCTCCAGCTTCTGCCGGGCGATGTCCTGGTACTGCATCTGCTGGATGAGCACAAACACGGTGTCCTCGAGCTCCTGGTTGGTGCGCTCCAGGTCCACGATCGCCTTTTCCTGGTTGGGCAGCTTGCCCAGGCCGACCTCGTGCTTGAGGTAGCCGATGCCCTTGAAGGCCCGGTCCGTCCCCGCCAGCATGGCCTCCACCCGGTTCATCACCTTGCCCATCTCCTGCTCGGTGTAGGTGATGGAGCTCTCGATCTGGGGGAGGATCCGGCCCTGTTCCTGCCCCGCGTCCTTGCTGGGTGCCATGTCGATGAGGTGGCGCAGGTCTTCGTCAAGACGCTCCTCCAGGCTCCGGGTGGCGAGGGCCTCCTGCCCCACGCCGTGACCGCCACCCAGGTTGGTGATCGTGGCGGCGTCCAGGATGGTGATGAGGCGCTCCCCCAATGCAATGAAGCCCAGGGCCCAGGCCCCGCTCAGGCCCGCCAGCATGGGGCTGGCCGTCACCAGAGCCTCCGGCTGGACGCTGATCACGGCATCCACGCCATCCACCAGCAGGCCAGTGGCGGTGCCTGCCAGGTCCAGGACCAGGATGGTGCCCGTGCGGTCTGCCTCCAGGGGTGGGAGGGACATGCGCTCCCGGAGATTCATGATCGGAACCACCCGTCCCCTGAGCTCGAGGATCCCCTCCACAGCCCGGGGCATGTGAGGCAGTCGGTTGAGCGGGCGCAGGGGGGAGATTTCCGCCACCTGGGCCAGGGGCAGGCCGTAGGACCGGCCATCCAGGAAAAAGGTCAGGAACCGCTGGGAGGCGGCCTCAGGGCCGCCGTCTCCGGGCCGAGACAGGAGGCCGTCGCCTGGGTTCACACGACCTCCTGCACCGCCAGCTGCAGCAGTTCGGCCGGATCGAGGATCAGGACCACGCCGCCGTCGCCCATGATGGAGGCGCCGCTGATGCCGGGCAGGCTGGCCAGGTAGGGCGCCAGGGGCTTGATGACGACTTCCTGGCGGCGCACAAAGGCATCCACCACGATGCCCAGGCGGCGGCCAGCGGCTGAGATCACCACCACTGAGAGTCCGTCGGTGCCGGGATCGACGCCGGTGGCCTCTCCCTGTAGGAGGTGGCGCAGGTGGGACACGCCCAGGACCTCGCCCCGCAGGTTGATGGCCTGGCGGCTGGTGAGGTGGGCCACGCTCTCCGG
Organism: uncultured Holophagaceae bacterium; assembly: GCA_903880675.1. Taxonomy (GTDB): domain Bacteria; phylum Acidobacteriota; class Holophagae; order Holophagales; family Holophagaceae; genus Geothrix. The sequence goes on from CAIRQL010000124.1 coordinate 3,436, forward strand.
CGGAATGATGAGGGTCTCCTCCACCGAGGTCCCGGGGAAGGCGAAGACCTGACCCCCGCTCTTCACCAGCAGCGCATCGATGATGGCCAGGGTGAGGGGAAGCTTAATGGTGAAGGTGGAGCCCTTACCCACCGTGGAGCGGATGCCTACTCGGCCGTTGAGCTTGCGGACATTGGAGAGCACCACGTCCATCCCCACGCCGCGGCCCGAGATGTCGGTGACCTTGGCGGCGGTGCTGAACCCCGGGGCGAAGATCAGCTCGATCACGTCCTCATCGGGCATGGCCTCGGCCCGGTCGGCGGTGAGGAGGCCCTTTTCGATGGCCTTGGCCCGAATCACAGCCGGGTCGATGCCCTTGCCGTCGTCCTCGATCTCCACCACAACGCTGTCACCCTCATGCCGGGCCCGCAGGATGACGGTGCCGGTCTCGGACTTGCCCGCCTTGAGGCGGACTTCCGGGGACTCGATGCCGTGGTCGGCACTGTTCCGGATCAGGTGGATCATGGGATCCCCCAGCTCCTCGATGATGCTCTTGTCGATCTCCGTGTCCTCCCCCACCAGGTGGAGGTCGATCTTCTTGCCGCTGGCCTTGGCCAGGTCCCGGAGCATGCGGGGGAACTTGGAGAAGACGGTCTTCACGGGGACCATGCGGATGCCGAGCACCGAGGCCTGGATCTCCTTGCTCACGTGGTCGAGGTAGACCGAGGCGTGGGCGAGCTCCTTGGCCACAGAGGCCGCCGGCTGGCCGGCCACCATGGGCACCAGACGCTCCACCAGGTGGCTGATCATGGTCTTGCTGATGATCAGCTCCGCCACGATGTTCATGAACTGCTCGAGCTTGGCCTGGCTCACCCGGATGGTGTCGGCAGCGCCCTTCTCATCGCTGCCGCGGCGGCCGGCCTTGCGGCGGTCTTCCGCTGCTGGGGCGGCGGCCTCTCCCGGGGCCTCGATCGCAGCCTCGGCAACGGGTGCGGGCGGAGGCGTGGCATCAGCTACGGGTTCCAGGCTCAGGGGGTGGAGGGAGACCGCAGCATGGGTGACGGCGGCGAACACCTTGCGGACCTCCTCCATGGGCTCAGACACCTCGATGATCATCACCAGGTCCAGGTGGAAAGCCCGGGGCTCGAAGGTGTCCAGGTCCACCAGGGGCGCCTTGGGGATTAGCTGCCCGTGGAGCAGGCGGCCCACCAGGCCTGCCATCTGGAAGAGGGACAAGGGATTGAAAGCGGTCCCGTAGATGGCGCCGTCCAGCACCACCCGGACGCCCAGCACCTCGCCGCCTTTGGCGAGGGCGGCGGCAGCAGCCGCCTGACCCGCCGCCGTGATGCCCACAAGAGCCTCCGGCAGGGGACATTCGGTCAGGGCGGGCGCCGGCACCGCAGGCAGCTCCGGGGTCGGGGCTGCGGCAGGGGCCGCTTCGCCCCGGCGCAGGGCCTCCAGATCACGAATCAGGCCGGTGGTGTCGGGGTCCGAAGCCTCGCCTTGCTTGCGCACCTGGACCGCCACGTCGTCAACCAGCACCTTGAGGATGTCCACCGTCTCGAAGAGCAGCTCCATTACCCGGTCGCTTAGCTCCATGCGGCCCTTGCGCAGCTCGTCCAGCACGTTCTCGCCCATGTGGGCGACCGAGAGCACCTTCTGGAGCCCCAGAAAGCCTGCAGCGCCCTTGATGGTATGGACGCTTCGGAAGATGGCGTTGAGGAGGTCAAGATCCCCCGGGGCCTCCTCGAGGGAGAGGAAGTTGGTCTCGATCTGTTCGAAGTGCTCTTGGGCCTCGACGAGGAAGTCTTCGTAGAAGCTGGGGTCATCCAGGGCGAAGTCGCTCATGCGTCACCCTTTCGGGCAGTCTGTCCGCGGCGGCCACCGACGTTCTTCAGTTGGTCGGTCTCCACATCAGTCAGCAGCTGCTGCAGCTCAAGGAGGAAGATCATGCCGTTCTCCAGCCGGGCCACCTGCTCGATGTAGCGGTTGGCGCCCACGGCGGTGACGGACGGGGGTGGGCCAAAGCGACTCAGCTCCACCGGCCGGACCTCATCGACGGCATCCACCACCAGGCCCGTGAAGACTCCGCCGAGGCTGGTGATCAGGATGCGGGAGATGCTGGTGGGCTCAATGCGGTCCAGCCCAAAGCGGCTCCGAAGGTCCACCACCGGCATCACCTCGCCGCGCAGATTGATGACGCCGTCCACGAACTGGGGCGCCCGGGGCACAGGGGTGATGAGGCCGACCATGATGATCTCGCGGACCTCCTGCAGGCGGAGGCCATAGCTCTCAGGCCCCAGGCGGAAGACCACCATCTCCAGGTTCGGCGCCGCCTCCTGGGTCCGGGTATCGGCCAGGCCGAGCCCGCGGCCCATGGCAGCGATCTTCTCCTGGTCATCGCCGGTGATGATCTTGAGGACGTTGATCAGGCTCACCATCCGGCCCGGCAGAAGAAGGATGCCCCCGAGGTGTTCCCGCTCCGCTTCGGACAGGGTCTGGGGGGGCGGCAGGGCTTGGCCTTCCTGGACTCGGAGAATCTCCTGGATCTCGTCCACCACCACGCCGATCTTGGCGCCGCCGAAGGACAGCAGGATGACCATGTCCCGCTTGCGCTCGGCCGAGCCCTGCTGGATGGAGAGGATCTCCGAGATATCGATCAGGGGCATGACCTGATCCCGCAGGCAGATCACCCCGAGCACGTAGTCAGGGGCGTCCGGGACCTTGGTCACCAGGGGCAGCTCGACGATCTCTTCTACCTCCTGAAGGGCAATGCCGAAGGACTCCGCTCCCACCCGGAACGTGACATAGGGGTGGCCGTCCTCCTGGATCTCCTCGCCGGGATCATCGTCCTGGCCACCGACCATGCCGGCCATGCCCAGGTCCTCGAGCGCCACCCGCTGGGTGAACTCCGCACTATCCAGGAGCTTGTCCAGGTGAATGAGGGTGATCAGGCGGTTCCCCACTGTAACCATGCCCGCCAGGTACTCGGCCCGGATGCCGGCCACGAGGGGCGGGGTTTCCCGAAGGTTGTGATCCTCCAGGCGCACCACCTCTGCGACAGAGTCCACCTGCAGCCCCGTGGGCCCGGCCCCGAGGCGCAGGACGATGATCCGGGTCCGTGGGGTGGGCTCCTGGGGGGCCAGGTGGAAGCGCACCCGGCTGTCGATGACCGGGATGATGAGACCCCGCAGGTTAATCACGCCCAGGATGAACCGGGGGCTGCCCGGAACCGGGGTGACATCAATCCGCTGGGTGATCTCCTGGACCCGATCGATGTCCAGCCCGAACTCCACGCCATCCAGCGTGAAGGTCACCAGCTGGCCCGAGGGAACCAGTTCCATGGCGAGAAGGGCCTGGGCGGATTCGGTGGCCACGGGTCACCCCTTGCCCTTGGACTTGAAGGCCTCGATGACCGCATCGGCATGGGCCTTGTTTTCGTCGGGCGTGGTCCCGGTCTGGGCGATGGTGTTGCTGATGGAGGCGCGCTTGCCCTCGCTCTTCGTCCCGGTCCCCAGCAGGTCCACGATGTAGTCGTGGATCTGGCGGAGGTGGTTAAGAATGCGCTCCAGCTTCTGCCGGGTGATGTCCTGGAACTGCATGAGGTCCATGGCCTCAAAGACCTTGTCCTGGATCTCCTTGCCGGCGCTCATGACCTCGTGAATGGCCTGCTGCACCTTCGGTTCCTGGGACCCGGTGTGCGTCATGATCCCCGTGATGAGCTCCTGCTGGCGGGTCACCAGGCGACAGATCTGGTCCAGCTGATCCATGACCTTGTTCGATTCCCGCTCCGTCACGGCGGTCACGGTGTCGAGCTCGGCGATGACATGTCCGCTGGGATCCCGGCTGGGCTCCTGGGCTGCAGGAGCTGGTGCAGCGACGGGTGCCGGCGGGGCGGGGGCCGCCGCAGACTGACTTGCGGGTTTTGAACCGGCGGCCAGGAGGGCGTCGATCTCGGACTGGTCCATCTGCTGCTCCCTATCCCAGGAGGGACTCGATCTTCTCTTTGAGGGTGTCTGGAGTGAAGGGCTTCACCACGTAGTTGTTCACGCCGGCCTGGAGGGCCTCGACGATGTCCTCCTTGGCGGCGTTGGTGGTCACCATCAGGATCGGGATGCCGGGGTTCTGGCCGCGCACGACCTTGACAAATTCGAGGCCATCCATCTCCGGCATGTTCCAGTCGGTGATGATCATCTCCACGCCGCCCTGGCCGAGCCGCTCGAGGCCGCTCTTGCCGTTCTCGCCTTCCACCACGTCGGTGTAGCCGATGCGCGACAGCGTGTTGATGATGATGCGCCGCATCGTCGAGGAATCATCCACGATGAGGATCTTCACGGGGGCCTCCTGAAAGGGTCTGGCGGGGTCAGTTCGAAGGGGATGACGGGGCGGCCTCGAGGAACTTCACGAGGGCCTCCAGGTCATCGGGGTAGACGTTCTGAAACTTGATGCCGAGCTCAAAGCCCCCGCTGTCCAGCTGCTCCAGCCGGACAACCTGGCCGAGGGCCACCAGGGGTCGGACCTCGGCGTCCTGCACCGGGCCGAAGTGGTTCTGGAAGCGGCCCCAGCCGGGGACCCTCAGCTCCAACTTCAGCAGGGTGCCGAGGGGATAGGGGCGGGGGGAATCAACGAGGAGGCCCCCAGCGGAGACATCCCGGTAGTTGCTGGTGGCCGGGGCCTCCCCTTTGTGAAAGCTCAGCTCCTGGAAGCTTAAGCTGGCTTCCAGCGGGATCCGGCGAAACTGTCGGCGTTCCTGGCTCATGGGCATCCTCTTAGCCGGAATCGGAGGGGGACCGACGCAACTTGAATCCTGTTAAGCCCCCTGGAGGTCCTCCGATCCGGGCCCCGCCTCGGCTAGACTTGGAGACACGCACGCCCCGCAGCGGGGCGGGTCGAGGAGGCTCCATGTCTGTCCCCCAAGGCTCCTGCCCCGTGGACCCCAGCCAGATGGAGGCTCTCCTCTTGGACATGGCCACAGGCCTGCTGGCCCTGGTCAAGCCTGAAGAAGAGCTGGTCCTGCTGGGCATCCGCTCCCGGGGCCTGCCCCTGGCCGAACGCTTGGCCGAGAAGCTCCGGGCCCTCTCCGGTGCGCCCATTCCCGTGGGCTCCCTGGACATCACCCTCTACCGGGACGACCTCACCGAGATGGTGGGTAGCCCCATCGTCCGGCCCACGGAGATCCCCTTCACCCTCAAAGAACGCACCGTGGTGCTGGTTGACGATGTGCTTTACACGGGCCGGACCGTCCGCTCCGCCATGGACGCCCTCCTCGACCACGGCCGGCCCCGGCGGGTGATGCTGGTGGTCATGGCCGAGCGCTCGGGCCGGGAGCTGCCCATCCAGGCGGACCTGGCGGGCATCCGGGTCGAAGTCCCCCCGGGCCACCGCGTGGCGGTGAGCGTGCGGGAGATCGATGGCACGGACGGCATCACCGTGGAGGCCTGCTGATGACCTCCGAGCGCTATGTCTTCCCCCACAAGCACCTGCTGGGGATTGAGCCCCTCAGCCCCCGGGACATCACGGCCCTCCTGGACCAGGCCCAGGCCTTCGAGGAGGTCTGCGAGCGGCCCAACATCAAGATCGTCCCGGCCCTGCGCAAGAAGCTGGTGGTCAACCTCTTCTTCGAGAACAGCACCCGCACCCGCAACAGCTTCGAGATCGCCGAAAAGCGCCTCTCCGCCGAGATCATCAACTTCGATGCGGATACCAGCAGCCTCAACAAGGGCGAGACCCTTATCGACACGGCTATGAATCTCCAGGCCATGCACCCGGACCTCATCGTCATGCGCCACAGCGCCCCGGGGGCCCATACCCTGCTGGCCCGGCACATGAAGGCCAGCATCATCAACGCCGGGGACGGCTCCCACGAGCACCCCACCCAGGCCCTGCTGGACGCCTATACTCTGCGCAAGCACTTCGGCCGCCTGGAGGGTCTGCGGGTGGCCATCGTGGGCGACATCCGCAACAGCCGGGTGGTCCGCTCCAACCTCTGGCTGCTCAACCGCATGGGCGCCAAGGTCACCCTGGTCGGCCCCCCCACCCTGGTCCCCCAGGAAATGAAGCAGACCTGGCCCGGCATCGAGATCTGCCATGACTTCGACGCCGTCATCCCAGAGCAGGACGCCATCATGATGCTGCGGGCCCAGTTCGAGCGGGGCACCGGGGCCTACATCCCGGGCCAGGGCGAGTACAGCCGCTTCTACCAGCTCAATCCGGCGCGCATGAAGCGGGCTCGCAAGGACGTGGTGGTGCTGCATCCGGGCCCCATCAACCGCGGCCTGGAGATCACCAGCGACGTCGCGGACGGCCCCAACAACCTGATCCTGGACCAGGTCACCAACGGCGTGCCCGTCCGCATGGCCGTGCTCTTCCTGCTGTCTCACCCCCACGGGGAGCAGGTGCCCTGAGGGCGCCGGCGTACCGGGAAGGTCCCATGATCCAAGGCCCCATCACCCTCCTGGTCCTCGACGGCTTCGGCGACGGCCCCCGCAACGCCTTCGACGCCACCTTTGTGGCGGCCATGCCCCGCTTCAACGCCCTGCGGAAGGACTACGCCACCACCCAGCTGACCACCAGCGGGGAGGCCGTGGGCCTGCCCGAGGGCCAGTTCGGGAACTCCGAGGTGGGCCACATGAACCTGGGGGCGGGCCGGGTGGTCTGGCAGGAGCTCACCCGCATCGATGCCGCCATCCGCCGGGGCACCTTCCGGGAGAACCCCGCCATCGGGGCCCTGCTGGCCAATCTGAAGGCTACCGGCAAGCGCCTGCACCTGCTGGGCCTGGTGAGTGATGGCGGGGTGCACAGCCACCAGAACCACATCGTGGCCCTGGCCCAGTGGGCCCAGGCCGAGGGCGTCCCCACCACCCTCCACGCCATCACGGACGGCCGGGACACGGGCCAGAAGAGCGCCGACGGCTTCCTGCAGTGGCTCACCTTCCAGCTGCGCACCTGTCCCCTGGTGACCCTCGGCTCGGTGTGCGGGCGCTACACGGCCATGGACCGGGACAAGCGCTGGGAGCGCACGGAGCAGGCCTGGCGCCTCTACGTGGATGGCGAAGGGGCCCAGTCGGCATCAGACGCCTTGGCCGCCGTCGACGCCGCCTATGCCCGGGGCGAGACGGACGAGTTCGTGGCCCCCACCCGCCTGGCGGCCTTCCAGCCCATCGCCGACGGCGACGGGGTGCTGTTCTTCAACTTCCGCGCCGACCGGGCTCGGCAGCTCTGCCATGCCCTGGTGCATCCGGGCTTCCAGGGCTTCCCCCAGCGCCTCCGGCCCGCCGTGAAACTGGTGACCTTCACCGCCTACGACATCGAGCTGGACCCCTACCTGGCTGTGGCCTACCCGCCCCAGAGCTTCGAGGACCTGCTGGGCGAGGTCATCGCCCGCCAGGGCTGGCCCCAGCTCCGCACGGCGGAGACTGAGAAGTACGCCCACGTGACCTACTTCTTCAACGGTGGACGGGAGGAGCCCTTCCCCCTGGAGGCCCGCCGTCTGGTGCCCTCCCCCAAGGTGGCCACCTACGACCTGCAGCCCGAGATGAGCCTGGCGGAAGTCAGCCAGGGCCTCGAGGAAGCCATCCGAGCGGGGGCGCACCGCTTCCTGGTCTGCAACCTGGCCAACCCGGACATGATCGGCCACACCGGCGACCTGGCAGCGGCCATCACCGCCTGCGAGGCCGTGGATGCAGCCGTGGGCCGCATTGCGGATGCGACCCTGGCCATGGGGGGCGCCCTCTTCATCACCGCCGACCACGGCAACTGCGAGTGCATGCGGGACGCCGGAGGGAACCCCCACACCGCCCACACCCTCAACCTCGTGCCCGCCGTGCTGGTGGCCAAAGGCTTCGAGGCCCGCCAGCTCCGGAGCGAGGGGGCCCTCTGCGACGTAGCCCCCACCCTGCTCAAGCTCTTCGGCCTGCCCCAGCCAGCGGCCATGGACGGCACCAGCCTTTTTTGATGTTCATCCTGAATTTCAGGGAAAGAGCCAAGCCTCGCCAACCCCTGTAAATTCTCTGCACACTCGGGCGAAAACAACCACTCTCGCAGAGAAAAGACGAGGGGAGCGGAGGGGCGCAGAGGGCTTCAGGTTCCCGCTGTTCTCTGCGAACCTCAGCCTTCTCCGCATCCTCTGCGAGAGTGGTTGCTCTTCCCCCACAAGCTGGACGCATCCATGGATAGTCGGCATTCCCAGTAATCCCGGAAGTACCTTTATTTCCGCCCAGGCCCTGATGAGCGCCCCAAGGTGATGCAGAACACATTTCCGGGGCGCTGGGTCCCGGGATACTGGAGCCATGAAAGTTGCATTCATCGGCACCCACGGCGTGGGCAAGACCACCCTCTGCTACGAGCTGGCTGCGGTCCTCAAGCGGGAGGGCATCCACGTGGACATCGTGAAGGAAGTGGCGCGGCTCTCGCCCCTGCCCATCAACCAGAAGACCAGCCTGGAGGCCCAGACCTGGATCTTCCTCACCCAGATGGCCGAGGAGATCCGCTCCGGCAGCCAGCATGACGTGCTCGTCTGTGACCGC
>CAIRQL010000125.1 GCA_903880675.1 uncultured Holophagaceae bacterium
AGGATGGAGCGGATCGCGTCATCGTTGGCGGGGATCACGTAGTCCACCATGTCGGGGTCGCAGTTGGTGTCCACGATGCCCACGACCTTGATGCCCAGCTTCTTGGCCTCGGTGACGGCGATGTCCTCGCGGTGCGGATCGATGACGAAGATGACGTCAGGCAGCGAGCGCATGTCGCGGATGCCGAGGAAGGAGGCCTCCAGCTTCAGGCGGGTGCGGTTCAGGGTCAGCAGCTCTTTCTTGGAGAGCAGGGCTGTGCGGGCGGGGTCCGCCAGCGTGGCTTCGACTTCGCGGAACTTCTCCAGGCTCTTCTTGATGGTGGAGAAGTTGGTCAGCATGCCGCCGAGCCAGCGGTTGTTCACGTAGTAGGCGCCGCAGCGGGCGGCCTGCTCGGCGATGAGCTCCTGGGCCTGGGGCTTGGTGGCCACGAAGAGGAAGTTCTTCCCCTCCCCGGCGCACTTGGTCAGGTAGTTGGCGGCGGTGTTCCAGAGGCGCAGGGTCTTCTGGAGGTCGATGATGTAGATGCTGTTGCGCGCCCCGAAGATGTACTGCTTCATCTTGGGATTCCAACGCTTGGTCTGGTGTCCGAAGTGGGCACCGGCCTCGAGAAGTTCCTTCATCTGGATGGCAGCCATGCTGGCCTCCCTGTTCAAGCGGCGAAGGCGCCGCGGGTGGGATGAAAGGCGAAAGGTTGAATCCCCTCGCCCGAATCGCCCGACGCCGAGAAACCAGCGCGGACCGGAAAAACAGAAGGGGGACCCGAAGATCCCCCTTCCAGAGAATTGACTAGCGCTTGCTGAACTGGAAGCGGCGACGGGCGCCCTTGCGACCGGGCTTCTTGCGTTCCTTCATGCGGGGATCGCGGGTCAGAAGACCGGCGCCGCGCAGCAGGGACTTGAGCTGATCGTTGTAGCCCAGCAGCGCACGGCTGATGCCCATGCGGATGGCCGAGGCCTGACCGGCAGGACCGCCGCCCGCCACGGTGATGATCATGTCGAACTTGCCGTCGAGCTCGGCCAGCACCAGGGGCTGGTGGACCATCATGCGCAGCACGGCATTGGGGAAGTAGTGCTCAAGGGTGCGACCGTTGACCGTGATCTTGCCGGTGCCGGGGCGAAGGAATGCGCGGGCTGCCGCGCTCTTGCGCCGACCGGTTCCGTAGTTCTGGGTGATAGCCATGGACGCCTCGCTTCTACTTCTGGATGGTCAGGATCTGGGGCTGCTGGGCGGCCTGGTCGTGATTGGGGCCAGCATAGACCTTCAGCTTGCGGTACATCGCCCGGCCCAGGGGGCCCTTGGGGAGCATGCCCTTGACGGCACTCTCGATGATCCGCTCGGGGAAGGTGGCCCTCATCACTTCGGCGCGGACCTCCTTCATGGAACCGGGCTGGGTGGTGGTGCGGCGGTACATCTTCTGCACGCCCTTCTTCCCGGTGAGGACGGCCTTCTCGGCATTGATGACGATCACGTGGTCACCGGTATCGAGGAAGGGGGTCCAGGTCGGCTTGTTCTTGCCGGACAGGACATCCGCGACCGTGGTGCTCAGGCGGCCCACGGTGACGCCCTCGGCGTCGACCACGAACCACTGGCGCTTGAGTTCATTAGCTTTAGGGAAGTACGTGCTCATGGCCTGCTCCGGAATCATCATCGGGCTGCAAAGACACCACCCCAGAGGTGGCGAGTCCACAGAAGGAAAAGCTTATCGCTGGAGGCCCGAAGGGTCAAGCCGTGATTTCCCGGGCCGGGGCTCAGCCTGCGGGCGCAGCCAGCTGGACCAGCTCCTTGACGATGCGGGAGGCCGCCATGCCATCCACCAGCTCCATGCCGTCCTTCACCTGCTCCTGGCGGTTGTCCTGCCCTTCGGGGCCCAGCCACTGGGCCAGAGCCCCGCGCACGATGGTGGCGTCGGCGCCGGGGCCGATGCCCAGGTCGAAGCAGCCATTGGCCAGGGCCAGGTCCGACAGGATGGCGTGCTGGCGCTCGTTCTGGCCCCAGACCGCACAAGGTACGCCCAGGCAGAGAGCCTCCGCCAGGGTGACCCCGGCGGAGCACCAGAGAGCATCAAAGGCGGGGAGGCGGCCCGTCAGAGCGGGCAGGCCCCGGAGGACCGTGCAGCCCGGGAAAGGGTTGCCCTGGATGCCGTTGGGGGCGAGCAGTGTGCAGGTGCCTCGCCAGAGGTCTTCGGCCGCCAGGCGGGCCAGGATGTCGAAGGCTTTCTGGGCCAGGTTGGGGCCGTCGCTGCCGCCGAAGGTGACCAGCAGCTTATGCACCGCCAGGGGCTGCAGAGGCATCCGCTTGGGCCGCAGCTCCAGAGCGGCCTTGTCCACCACGATGAAGTGGGAGCCCCGCAGCACCCGGCAGGCCCCGGAGCGGGTCTCGAAGGGGCGCACCTTGCGGCCGTCCACCACCTTCACGGGGTGATCGGCCCAGCGCACGCCCTCCAGGAAAGGCTGGAACAGGAGGTCCGCACCTTCATGCGCGTCCGTGTCGTCCTCCATGACGGCCACCTTCAGGGGGCGCAGGGCTTCGAGGAAGGCCGGCGTGGTGTCCCACTGATCCACCAGCACGATGGCCGCCCGTGCCTTCAGGGCCTCTGGCAAGGGGGCATGCAATTCCTCCCCCAGGTAGACGGCCTCGCAGGGCAGGGGCTGATCCAGAAAGGGGTGGGAGCCACCCCCCACCCGCCGGGCCCGGTCATCCCCGGAGACGGCGATGCAGGCGAGGCCGCCCAGGGCCCGCCAGGCCTCCTGGAGGGCAAGGGCCCGGGCCACATGGCCCAGTCCAAGACGCAGGTCTGCGTGGACGCGAAGGATCAGAAGGGGGGACATGGTGGAGAAAGTCTACCCTTCCCCGCGCTCCCTGGGGAGGGGGAACCCAACAGACCCGTGCGTAATCTAGGAAAATCCAATTCTTTATCGACGCCCGTCAGGGATAGGGGTGGCCTTCGGCGAAGCCCGGCTGGGGGTGCCCGATGACTGGGGCTTCCGCAGGGGCCCAGCCGTCCTGGAAGTAGGCCTCCTTGTAGCGGACATAGCGGGCCCAGACGCTGCCCGCCAGCTCCCGCTGGGCCTCGGCCAGGGGGCCCTTCACCACCGCAGGCCAGCCCGCCACCAGGCTGTGGGGCGGGGCCTTGAAGTTCTCCCGCACCAGGCTGCCGGCGGCCACCAGGCAGCCCTCCCCGATCTCGGCGCCGTCCATGATGGTGGTGCTCATGCCGATGAGGGCGCCCCGGCGGATGGTGCAGCCGTGCAGCATCACGTTGTGCGCGATGCTGACC
>CAIRQL010000126.1 GCA_903880675.1 uncultured Holophagaceae bacterium
TAAATCTGGATCATGTTCCAACGACTTCTCAACTTCCCTTCTGACAGAAGCTGCTTCCTTTTCGGTGCCAGGGGCACGGGAAAAAGCACCCTGCTGCGCGCCACCTTGCCGCAGGCCTCCACGGTTGTCTTCAACCTGCTGGAGGCGGATACCGAGGATCGCCTGGCCCGCGATCCCCGCGCCCTGGAGTGGGAGGTTCTGGCCCTGGCCCCGGCCATTACCCACGTAGTGGTGGACGAGGTGCAGAAGCTCCCGCGCCTGCTGGATGCCGTCCACAACCTCATGGAGACCCATCGGGTGCCGCAGCGCTTCGTCCTGACCGGCTCCAGCGCGCGCAAGCTGAAGGCGGGAGGCGCGAACCTGCTGGCGGGGCGGGCCTCCCTGCGCCACCTCTTCCCTTTGCAGTGCCGCGAGCTGGGTGCGGCCTACGACGAAGACCGCGCCCTGCGCTTCGGAGGCCTCCCCGCCATCTGGAACGCCAACGGTGACGAGGAGCGCGGTGATTTCCTGCGGGCCTATGCCCACGGCTACCTGCGCGAAGAGATCCAGGCTGAACAGGTGGTCCGGAACCTAGCTCCCTTCCGGCGCTTCCTCGAGGTTGCGGCCCAGAATTCGGGCAAGATCCTGAACCATGCCCGCATCGCGCGGGAGGTGGGCAGCGATCCCAAGACCGTCCAGGCCTGGTACCAGGTGCTGGAGGACACCCTGCTGGGGTTTCATGTGGACGGCTTCCACGCCTCGGTCCGCAAGCAGCTGCGGCAGGCACCCAAGTTCTACCTGTTCGATACGGGGGTGACTCGAGCCCTCAGCCGCATGCTGCAAGTGCCTCCCCACCCCGGCACGAGTTATTTCGGCGAGCTGTTCGAAAGCATGGTGGTGGCGGAGCTCTATGCCCGGAACGCCTATGAGCAACTGGATTGGCGGTTCTCCTACCTGCTGACGAAGGCGGGACGGGAGATCGACCTGGTGCTCCAGCGCCCGGGCCGCCCCCTAGCCCTGGTGGAGATCAAGAGCACCGACCGGATCCGGGACGACCACGCCACCGCCCTGATGGCCCTGCTGCCCGACTTTCCGGATGCCGAAGCCTTCCTGCTGTCCCGGGACCCTCGACCCCAACGCATGGGTCCCATTCTGGCGCTGCCCTGGCAGGAGGGCGTTCTGGCCGTGTGACGCTGCAGTTCTGGCCTGAAAAGGCCAGGTCTAGGCGAGTGGGTAGGGTTGCGTGAGGGATTCCAGCGAGAGGTGGAGGTTCTCGTGGAACCACCGGATCATGCCAAGGGTTAGAGGTCGTTTCTTGTTGAGAATTTCGGAGGCTCGGTTCCTGGGCATGACGGGAGCGAGGTCGGCGACCCGCATTCCCCGTGATTCCATGGCATACCTGATCAAGCCAATCGGGTCCCTGGGGCGCTCGATCACGATGTTGCGCTTCTCCCAGTCGGAAATCAGAAGGGAGAGGAGTTCGAATTCATCGCCCTCCGGCGTCCCCTTCTGGGCTGTCGAGAAGATCTTTTCCAGTCTGGAAAGGGCCTCGTGGTAGTCCTGCTCGCAATGGATGGGCTTTGTCGCAGGATAAGTCATCATTTTACACCTCCGCCGTAGGCATCGACCGTCAGGGCGTCCACGCGGTCGTATTCCGGGTGAGTCCCGATGAACTTGATGAAAAGGGACTGGTACTGGTAGTTGACCGATGCGATTAGCCGGTACGCATTCCCTTTGATGTCGAACACGACACGGTCACCGGAAAGAATATCTGCGGTGCGGAACGTGTGCTTCACGTCCATGGATGTGTTCCACGTCGCCTGTTCCGTAATGTCGTACCAGTAAATCAGAGCTTCTTTGGAACCTGGGTGGGCTCCCCAGAAGTCACGGATGGTCGTGTAATTGAATATCCTCATGGTTCAAGCATGTTCCCATTTTGGGATCAGTCAAGGCAAATGTTCCCAAATTGGGATCAGCATTGACGCACCGACAGGCAGGAAACCGAGCTGGATTGACTTCTCCCCGCCATGAATGACCGGATGATGCGCTTGCCAGAGGCCTCTCGTCCCTGCCTCTTGACAATCGATTCGTAGATATTAGTATCTACACAGGAGGCCGCCCATGACCTTGGCCAAGAAGCTCTCTGAATTCCCCGTCAAGCTCTTCAAACACGGCGGAAGCCAGGCCGCCAGGCTGCCTAAGGAACTCCGCATCGACGCCCCAGAAGCCATCGGGCACCGTGAGGGCGATGTGATCATCTTGCGCCCTGCCCCGATGAGCACTTGGCCCAAGGGCTACTGGGAGAGCTTCGGGCCCGTGGGGGATGATTTCACCGCGCCTGAGCCACTGCCTCCCACCCCACATCGTGATGTCGTGCTGGAGGAGCTGTGAGGTTCCTCCTCGACACGGATACTTGCATCTGGATTCTCCGGAAGAACGCTGAAGCCCAAGAGCATCTCAAGAACCTGATGCCTGCAGATGTCGCAGTCAGCGCAATGAATGAAGCGGAATTGCTCTACGGGGCGCTCAACAGCCAGGATCCGCTCAAGCGGGCCAAGGATGTTGCCATGTTCCTAGCTCCCATTCTCGTGCTCCCCTTCGATGCCGAAGCCGCCAAGGAACATGCGAGGCTGCGCCAGGCATTGAAATCAGCTCCGATTGGCGAGCGCGATCTGGTCATCGCCA
>CAIRQL010000127.1 GCA_903880675.1 uncultured Holophagaceae bacterium
CGAAATTTTGAACGGGGTGGCTCCCGACCCACCCAAGGACCCCACAGTCTTGCCACGGGAGTCTGGACCCAAGGTGGCACCAGTGGTCCAGAGCCCCGGTTCACCGTTCTAACTGCACGCCGGAGGAATTGGCTACCGCCCGTCCCAGCGCTCCTGCAGGCCGTCCAGCATGGCTTCGGGGGTGGTGGCGCGCACCAGGAGCGCCTGGTCGATGGGGCGCACGAAGCCTTCGCGCTCGGCGTGGTCCAGCAGCTCCAGGAGGGGGTCGTAGTAGCCCTCGATGTTGAGGACGCCGCAGGGCTTGGTGTGGAGGCCCAGGCGGGCCCAGGTGAAGACCTCGAAGAACTCCTCGAAGGTGCCGATGCCACCGGGGAAGGCGATGAAGGCATCCGCCAGCTCCGCCATGCGGGCTTTGCGGGCGTGCATGGTGGCCACCACCTCCAGCGTGGTGAGGCCCTGGTGCTGGATCTCCAGGTCTTTCAGGCCCCCGACAGAGACGCCGTGGACGGGGCCACCTTCCGCCAGAGCACCGTCAGCGAGGCGCTTCATGAGGCCCGTGTTGGAGCCGCCGTAGACGGTGGCCAGACCCCGGCGGGCAATCTCTCGACCCAGGGCCTCGGCGGCAGCGCCAAAGGCGGGGTTGTGGCCGGGCGTGGAGCCCAGGAAGACGCAGACTGAGCGCACGGGGCCCCCTACTTGGCGTACTGCTTGATGACCTGCTCGATGGCGGCGCGGCAGGCGGCGCAGAAGCCGACATCATCCCGGGTGAACATCAGGCAGTCCTCCTGGCTGCGGAAGTAGCCCAGGGCCTCGTAGTTGGCGCCCTCGAAGGCGCCCACCTTGCCGCTGTGGGCATCGGTGCCCAGGAGGCGAGTCTCGAAGACCTTCTCCTTGGCGAAGAGGTCGTCCATGTCGGACTCGGGCTGCTGGGCCGCCCGGATGGCCCGGCGCTCTTTCTGGGTGGCCCGGCTGTAGGTCTCGAACTCGGCCTTCTTCCAATGGGTGGGCAGAGGGATGGCGGGGCTCAGGAGGTCCTTCCACTTGGGATCTTTGGGCTTCGCCGTGACGTTGGGCTCCCAGGGCTCCGGGCGATTTGGGCTGTTGGTGATGGCCACATCCGAGGTGTAGTACTCGTCCGCCAGCCCTGCAAAGTGGTGGCCGAACTCGTGGACAAAGAGGTAGCCGAGGGTGCTGTTGCCCGCAGAGGCCGTGCTGAAGAGGTTGTGGATGCCGCCGCCGCCGTAGGTCTCAGCGTTCACCAGGATCTCCACGAACTCGTAGGGGGCCTGGGCAGCGATGTCTCGGAAGGCCTTGTTCTCAAAGGTGAGCACATAGCGCTCGCTGCCGAAGGCATCGTAGGTGGTGCCCAGGGGCGTGCGCTTGTGGACCCCCGTGGAGGGCCGGGAGATGCCGCTCTCCCGGGAGGGCGGGCAGAGCGCCCAGACGTTGAAGTCCTTGCGGTGCTCCTTGAAGGGGGTCTCCTGGAAGAGGGTGTCCATAACTTTTCGGGCCTGGGCCTCGAACTTGCCACGCTCCGCGAGGGTGTAGCCGTCTCCCAGGATGAGGAAGTCCACCTTGTCCGCCGAGTCGCCGGCCTTCTGGAGGCTGATGAGGGCCCCGGCATCAGGCCCGGATGCCTGCTCGATGAGGGGATCCTTCGGGTTCACCTCGAAGGTCCAGAGGGCCTGGAAGGCGTTCTTCGCATCCCGTTTCTTGACGGTGATCCGCACCGGGGCATCCGGCTGGGGAAAGCGGAGGGACTCGGAGAAGGTGCGGCTCAGGGTCTTGGCCTCATCGGTGGTCTCCCACTCGCCATAGATGCTGGCGTAGCCCCGGGAGTAGAGCAGGCGGCCCGTGGCTTTGTCGGCCACCTCGAAGCAGTACTTGCCGAGGTTGCTGCCGTCGATGGCTTTGGCGGGATCGCCGGGCCAGGGCAGGGGCTCCAGCACCACCCGCTCCACGCCGAAGCGCTCCGAGGCGGCATCCCCGGTGTGGCCGCAGTCCACCCGCAGGGTCCGGGGCGGCGCGGCCAAGGCGGCGACGGTGGCAAGGGCGAGCAGGGTACGGAGCATGGGCTACCTCGGCTTCCACGATAGACTCTTTGAGGGAGTCCCGATGCTCACGTCCAAACAGCGCCAGTACCTGAAGGCCCAGGCCCACCGCCTGAAGCCCGTGATGCACATCGGTAAGGGCGGGGTGACCCCGGCCCAGGCCGCCGAACTGGACATCATGGTGGAGAGCCTCGAGCTGGTGAAGGTCAAGATCAACGGCAACAGCCTGGAGGACGGGACCACCGCCCCTGCGGCCCTGTGCGCCGCCGTGGCTGGCCTCCAGCATGTGTGGACCATCGGTCACACCCTGCTCTTCTTCCGGGCCAGCCGGAACAAGCCCAGCCGCTACACCCTGCCGGGCTAGGCCAGGCTCCATTTCTAAGGTAAGGGTCCCCTCCGTCCGAAAAAACCGGCATGGAGGCTTGATGCCCTACCTGTCCTGGATGGAGGGAACCCAGCTGCTTCGGCATGCCCTCCATGAGGCCTGCCAGATCGGCCGGGATCCCATCGCCTGCACCGTGGCGCAGCCTAGCCTGGCGGCCCTGTCGCGGGTCCATGCCACCGTCGATCGGGTGGGGGGCATCTGGTGGGTCCGGGATCTGGGCTCGGCCAACGGCACCACCCTGAACGGCCTGCCCCTCAGCCACCCTCAGGGCAACGCCCTTCAGGACGGGGATGACTTGGCTCTGGGTGGCTGGCACCTGACCTTCACCGAGGGCTTCCCGGGCCTGGACGAGATTAACTTCGTGGAGCGGGTGGGCGACCTCTTCCAGGAGGTCCGCCCGGAACCGGGCCAGGCCCTGGTGCTCATCCGGGGCATCGAGCTGCTGCACAAGTCCACCGAAAAGCTGCTGCGCCAGGCCGACGCCGACGCCCTGGTGAAGGGCCTGCTGGACGAGTCCCTGCGCCTGCTGGGCGGGGACCGCGGGTTCCTGGTGATGCGCCAGGGTGCGGGGTGGAAGACGGCCCATCGGGTCGGCGATCTACAGGAAGGTGTGGGCCTCTCCCGGTCGGTGCTGGACTATGTGGCCCGCGAGGGCACCGCCGTACTCTCCAACAGTCCCCTGCTGGATCCCCGCTTCGGGGGCATGAGCCTGCTGGAGCTGCACCGGGGCTCCCTCCTCTGTGCCCCCATGGAGGATGAGGGGGAGATCACAGGGATCCTCTATCTGGATCGGGAATCCGAGGATCGACCCTTCAGCCGCTTCGACCTGGCCATCTTCCAGGCCTTCGTGAAGCAGGGCGCCATGGCCCTGCACCAGGCGATGATGAATCGCCGGGCCTTGGGCCAGGCGGAGCAGCAGGGCGAGCTGCTCCGTCTGCGCACCGTGCGCCACAAGGAGGCGGACCGCCACGGCGAGCTGCTGGCGGCCATGGCCGGTCCCATCCGGCGCATCCAGAGCTGGGCCGAGGAGGTTCCGGCGGAGACCGGCGCCGCCCTGCGCAGCCAGATGGACCTCCTGAAGCTGCTGCTGGAGCGGGGCGGCCGGGCCGAGGGTGGTGAGGAGGCCCCCTTCATCGGCCATCCCCTGCTTATGAGTACCCTCCAGGATGACCTGGTAGGTCGCTGGGAGTCCCTGCTGGCCCTGCGCCGGTCTCGCCTCTGCGTGGATCAGGCTCCGGCCGCTTCGATCTGGGCCTCGGGGGGCCCCCTGGTGGCGGCCCTGGCGGGTCTGGTGGAGCCCCTCCTGATGCAGCTGCTGCCGGACTCCCAGGTCGCCATTCGGTGGGACCAGGAGCGCAGCTTCCGCGTGCTGCGTCTCTCCCTGCCACCCGGGATCCATGCGCCCCTGCCGGACCCCTGGACTGTGCGCATCCTGAAGGAGGCCGGCGTGCGCTGGCGCTGGGCCGAGCAGGTCCTGGATGTGCTGCTGCCGGAAGGCCCGGACCTCATGCCGGAGGAGCCGGTCCGGCCCCTCCTGGGCCTGGTGAGCGAGGACCTGACGCTGGTGGGCCTATTCCAGACCGTCTCCGAAGCCGGCGACCTGCTGCTCCATCCTTTGGAAGCCCTGCCCCCGCCGCCGCCCGTGCCCAAGTTCCGCTTTCTGGTGGTGGACGCCAAGGGTGGGCGGGACATCGAGGGCTGCGTCTCCGCCTACCGCCACCACCCCTCGTTCGCCACGACCCCCATCCTGGTGGTGCGCTGTACCGAAGACGAGACCCCGGGACTCATCGAGGCCGGCGCCACCGACTGGCTGGCGGAGGGCTTCCGCTGGGAGGCGCTGCACCACCGCCTGCAGGTGTTGCGGGGCCACACGGAGCTGCACCAGCGGGCCCTGGCGGCGGAGCGGCTGGAGTCCTTCCGACAGATGGCCGGGACCCTCAAGCACGAGATCAACAACCCGCTGGCCATCATCTCCATGCAGGTGGAGATGCTCCAGCGCAAGTATCCCGAGGAGATCAAGCTCGGGAAGATCGGCGAGATGGTGGACCGCATCCGGGCCCTGGTGCAGGTGCTCCAGAAGATGCGGGAGACCCCCACCGAGGACTACGCCGACGGCTCCAGCATCCTCAGGCTGCCCTAGCCCAGAAGCCTCAGGCCGGGGCGTACACGTTGTAGAGGTTGTCGCGCTCCAGGGCCTGGAAGCCGGCCTCTTCGATGAGGCGCACCAGGTCCCGTTGGGCCAGGCCCTGGGGGCTCTTGGCGCCGGCCAGGTGGGCGATCTCCTCAGCGATCACGGTGCCGTCCAGGTCGTCCGCACCGTAGCTGAGTCCGGCCTGGGCCAGGCCCGGCGAGATCATCACCCAGTACGCCTTGATGTGCGGAATGTTGTCCAGGAGCAGGCGGGCCACGGCGATCTCGCGCAGGTCCTGGGTGCCCGTGGTCTCGTGGATCACATGGGTGGCGCTCAGCTCGTTCTCTTCGTTCTGGTAGGCCAGGGGGATGTAGGCCAGGAAGCCCGCAAAGCCGGCGGCATGGGACTGATCCTGGAGGGCCCGCAGGCGCAGCAGGTGGTCCACCCGGTGGTGGGCCTCCTCGATGTGCCCGTAGAGCATGGTGCAGTTGGTGGGCAGGCCCTTGCGGTGGCACAGGGCGGCGGTGTCCAGCCAAACCTGGGCGTCCTTCTTGCCGATGCAGATCTGCTCCCGCAGGGCCTCGTCGAAGATCTCGGCGCCACCCCCGGGACAACTCTCCAGTCCCGCGGCCATGCAGCGGTCCAGGAAGGCGTCCGTGGACAGGCCCGAGATGCGGGCGTAGTAGTCCATCTCGATCATGGTGAAGACCTTCAGGTGGATCGCCGGGAACCGGGCCTTGATCTTTGTGAAGAGGTCCTCGAAGTAGTCGATCTTGAGCTTGGGGTTGTGGCCTGAGGTCATGTGCAGCTCGCGGACGCCAGTGTTCTCGGGCTTCTCCAGCTCCCGGATGATGTCCTCGGCGGACAGCGAATAGGCCCGGGGGTCACCGGGCTTGGCCTGGAAGGCGCAGAACTGGCAGTGGGTGTAGCAGACGTTGGTGTAGGAGAGGCGGCGGCTCTTCACGTAGTAGGTGGCGCGGCCGTGCTTCTGCAGGCGCACCTGGTGAGCCATGGCGCCGACGCCCGTGAGATCAGCCGTGGCGTAGAGCAGGAGGCCGTCCTCGAAGGACAGGCGCTCCCCCGCCAGCACCTTGTCCGCCAAGGGCAGCAGGCGCGGGTCGCGGATCCGGGTGTGAAGAGACAGCATGCTCACCTCAGCCGACCAGTGTAGCGTCCCTCCTTGGGCGCGCCGAGACGGGGATGAATGAGGGTGGAATGAAGCCACATATTCAATGCGTTTTCCTTTTCCCCTTCATCCCTTATATCCTCGTCAAAAAAAGCTTTTTCGGACGGGGATAAATGGGATGGACGGGGATGAAAAGCAAATGCCAACCGCTGTTACCAGGGCTTGCTTGATCCCCGTGGGTCACAGAAAAGAAACGCCAACCGCAGAGAACACAGAGAGCGCAGAGGGGCGCCGGCACAACGGGGCATGGGTCCGCCTTCGGCGGCTTCCGGCCTTGCCGGAAGTGCTCCAGAGGTACCGCCGTTGCGCCCCCCAAAAGGCGCAACAGCGATCCCCCTGGAGGGTGCCCATGCCTGAGGCTGCCCCAACCCCAGCCTGCAACCCCAGCCTGCAACCCTGCGTCCTCAAGGGGCATCTGCGTCATCGGCGACATCTGCGGTTACAGGCACTTCCACAGAGGTTGGGCATCGACCACCCCGCCAGCCTCTGCGCTCTCAGCGTTCTCTGCGGTGAAAGCTCTTTTTCCCGGGCTCAGGCGATGCCCTGATGGATCCGGTCCACGAGGCCGGGGCCTTCGAAGATGAGGGCGCTGTAGACCTGGGCCAGGGCGGCGCCGTCGGCCAGGGCGGTGAGCACGTCCTCGGGGCCGCCGAGGCCGCCGCAGGCCACCAGGGGCAGGCGGCCGTGGAGGGCCTTGATGATGTGGAGGCGCACCTCCCGGGCTTTCTTCTTCAGCGGCACGCCGCTCAGGCCGCCGGCGCCCTGGGCCTCCACTCGGGCTCGCAGGGGCTCGGGCACCACGCCCCGGTCCAGGGTGGTGTTGGTGGCGATGAGGCCCGAGATGCCCGATGCCACGGCCACCTCGACGATGGCGTCCAGATCCTCCGGGGCCAGGTCCGGGGCCAGCTTCAGCAGGAGGGGCTGGCCCTCAAGACCCACCTCCTTCCGGAGGTCCAGCATGCCCGCCAGGAGAGGCTTCAGCGCCTCCGGGGCCTGCAGGTTGCGGAGACCCGGGGTGTTGGGGCTGCTCACGTTCAGGGCGATGTAGTCCACTTCGGGGGCGATGAGGCGGTAGGCCGCGCGGTAGTCATCCAGGGCCTGGGCCTCCGGCGTCTCCTTGTTCTTCCCCAGGTTGCCGCCCACGATCAGGCCGGACGGGCGGCGCTGCAGACGAGCTGCCACCACCTCGGCGCCTTCGCTGTTGAAGCCCATGCGGTTGAGGATCAGGCCCGCCTCGGGAAAGCGGAACAGACGGGGCTTGGGGTTGCCCGGCTGGGGGCGGGGCGTGACGGTGCCGATCTCCACATGGCCGAAGCCCAGGGCCTTCCAGAGGGGCAGCAGGGTGGCGCCTTTGTCCAGGCCCGCCGCCAGCCCCAGCGGGGTGGGGAAGTCCAGGCCCAGCGCCTGACAGCGCAGGGAGGCCGGGGGCTGCGCCTCGGGCAGGAGGGGCAGGAGGCAGGCGCCCTCCCCCAGGAGGAAGGCCAGGTTGTGGGCAGTCTCGGGATCCAGCTGGAAGATCAGGGGCCGCAGGGCGCCGTAGAGGTCCATCACTTCACCGTCACGGTGGCGACGGCAGAGAGGGCCGGATAGTCGTCCCGCACTGCATGCACGTGGTAGGTCCCGGGGGTGGCCGGGGCCGTGTAGACCCCGGCTGGCGTGAGGGTGCCACCGCCGGGCTCCACCACCCGCCAGAGCACGGGCTGGCGGAGGTACCGGACCTCCGCGGGGTAGTTGATCTCGGCCTGGAAGGCCTGGCTGGCGCCCCGGGTCAGGACCACGGCGGTGGGCCGGAGGGTCAGGGTGGGGACAAAGGGCTCCATGGGTTCGGGAGCGGCCTTGGGGCTTTCGCAGGCGCCCAGGCAAAGCAACAGCCCCAGCATCAGCCCGACCCGGGACCAAAGACCCCGCTCAGGGTGGGTGGCGGGGATGGGGATTGGGGGCATGCGGACCTCGAAAAGCCCAGGATAGCGCAGGGTCCGGCGGCCCGTCAGAAGACCCGGAAGGCCTGGAAGCAGCTGAAGGCCCAGCCCCACCGCGCGGGTCCAGCCTGGGAGTCCCGACGGCTGGCGAGGGTTGCCCCCAGGCGACCAAAGGCTGTGCGCCAGCGAGCCTCGCCCTGGAGGAGCCAGGTGGCCTCTGGTGCAGGGGCGGGCAGGGGGCTGGTGGCCCGCACCAGGAGGAGCCGGCCCCGACCCTCCCCGGGCAGGGGCAGCCCCCACGCCGCGCTGCGGGTGGCGGTCCAGGGCCCGAAGGCGGGCCCCAGGGCGTCTCCTCGGCTGGAGAACCCCGCCAGATGCTCCGGTAGGGCCAGGGGCCCGGAGGGCGGACGGGCGGCACCGGCCCACTCCAGGGTGGCGTCCCAGCTCTCCCGTGCCACCTGGAAGCCCGCCAGGGTGCGGGTACCGGCTTCGGGCCACCCGCTGCGGCTGAGGAGCAAGGAGGCCCCCTGGACTCCCGGCCAGCGCAGGCGGGCCTGAGCCAGATGGGCGGTGCGGGTGGCGGCGGAGGGGGCTGGGCGGCCCTGGGCGTCCGTGCCACCCGCCAGGGAGATGGCCCCGATGGTCAGCTCCAGGCGCTCGGCGAAGGTGGCCGCCACAAGTCCCCCCTCCAGCCAGGGGCGGGCCAGATCCTGCCCCGCCGCAGCGGCGGCCTGGCGCTGCGGTGCCTGGGGCAGCGTGTCAGGCACTGGCCCAGGGCCTTCCATGCGGCCCCGAAAGGCCTCCAGGCGCCAGCGGCCCAGGGGCAGGTCAATCTTCGCTGAGCCGAGGGCCAAGCGGGGGAAGGGCCGGGCGCCGTCCCCCAGGAGTTCCCCACCCAGGAGGCCGGCCCCCCAGGCCAGGGGCGTCTGCTCCAGAGCCAGGCGCCAGCCCGAGTCCCAGCGGTAGGCCACCGAGCCTCGCTGGAGGATACCCAGGGTGCGGTTCCCGTCCCGCAGGGCCAGGGCCGTGGCGGCGATGGCGAGGCCCTCCCGGGTCCAGCGGCCTTGGAGGCCCAGGCCCCAGCCGGCGGTGCCCGGGCCCAGGCCCTCGGCGCCAACCAGCGGGGTTCGGAGGCCCTGGGCGCCAGCCCCGCCCCAGCCCGCTTCCAAGGACGGCAGGCTGGAGGGCTCCAGGGGTTCCTGTCCCAGCGTCCAGTCGAGGCGGTCCCGGCGGAGGGCCACCGACCCGTCGTGGAGGACCGGCGCCTGGGCCCCGAGGCCGAAGGCGAGGAGGCCCAGGAGGGCGGCGCGGCGCATCATCCCGGCAGCACCTGGACCCGCACGATCCGAGCGCCCAGCTCCAGGCCGTCCAGGAGCTTCAGGGCCCGGTCCGGCGCCTCCACCTGGCCCACCCGGGTGTAGCGCCCGGTGAGGTGTGGGGTGGCGTTGGTGGTGATGAAGAACTGGCTGCCGCCCGTGTCCTTGCCCGACAGGGCCATGCCCACGCTGCCGGGGCCGTACCAGTTGAGGCTGTTCTCGCAGCGCACCGTGTGGCCGGGGCCGCCGTCCATGGTGTCCACGGGGGAGCCCAGCTGCACCACGAAGTCCGGCACCACCCGGGGCACCCGGCGGCCGTCAAAGTACCCCTTGCGCACCAGCAGCACCAGGTTGGCCACGTTCATGGGGGCCACCGTGGGATCCAGCCTCAGCGTCACCTGCCGCTGACCTCTGAAGGTGATGCGCAATCGAACGGGGCGGCCCCGCTCCGCCAACCGAACCGCTTCTGTGAGGATCGCCCGATCCACCGGGCCTGGCTCGGGGGCCGCCGGCCAGGGGGTGGCGGGATCGAGCTTCACCAGGGCCCGGCGGGCCTCCAGGCGGCAGGCCCAGTCTGGGTGCTGGAGCCAGGGCTGCAGCTGAGCGATCTGCTCCGCTGGGGCCAGCTGCCAGCGGGCGTAGCTCTGGATCAGGGTTTGCTGGGACTCGAACTGGTCATCGGCCCAGACCCGCGCTGTGAGTGCCTTCAGGTCTGCCGGGGCGGTGGCCAGGTCCTCCAGGGCAGCGGCCCGGGCGATGGCATCGGAGCCCGCAAGAAGGCGAGTCCGGAGGGCGTCTGCAGCCGTGGGCGCCTGGTGGCGCAGGGCCGCCAGCAGGGCACCCTGGAGGTGGGTCTCTGCGAGCCCCAGGGGTGGGTCGGCCTGGAGGGCGGAGGCCAGGCTGGGCAGGGGTTGGCGGGCCTTGGCCAGGCCCTGGAAGCCGTACCAGAGGGCCAGGGGATCTTGCCCACAGGGCCAGGGTGCAGGCTCCAGCGGGAAGGCCTCGGGGGGGGCAGGGGTTGGAAGCCCTTCGGCGCGCCGGGAGAGGATCCCCACGCAGGCGGTGGCAAGAGTGGCCGGGGTGGGCGGCTGGAGGCCCAGGCGGGGCCACAGGGGGGAGGCGGGATCAAGGGTGCGGAGGCCGTTCACAGCCAGCTCCCGGCGCTGCTCCCAGGGCCCCCGGTTCCAGGCGTCCTGCAGGGCCAGAAGGCTGCCGGGTGTGGCGGGTACCGGTGGCAGGAGGGCCTGCTCCTGGCCCGCCATCTGCAGGCGCAGCCGCGCTGCCTGGGCGCGAATGGGCTCCACCTGGCCAGCCTTTTGGCGGGCTGCGAAGAAGGCCTGCAGAGCGGGGGTGAGCTTCCCTCCATGGATGCGCGCCGTCGCGACCTGGGCTTCCAGGTGCAGGTGTCGGGGCCAGGTGGCGGCGTCAGCCGCACTCAGGCCCGCCAGGGCTTCCAGGGCCCGGGCGCTCTTCAGGCGGTTGAGGAAGAAGAGGGCCGTGAACCTCTCCTGGGGGCTGCGGGCGCTGGCGGCGCAGGCCAGCCACAGGGCCTCGGTGGGCTGCTCCAGCTCGGGCGGCAGCAGGGCCGGGGCGCCGGGTGTACCGATGCGCCGGAGGGCGCGGTCCAGGCGGACCCGGTCGGCTGCTGGCAGGGCGTTCCGCTGGGCCTCGGTGAAGGCTGGAGGCTGGCGCCGCCACTCCGCCAGGATGGCGTCACGCACGGAAAAGCCTGACCCCTGGGCCAGCAGGGGCAGGCTCAGCAACAGCAGCAGGCGGCGCATGGGGACCTCGGCGAGCCTTCATCCTAGCGGCTCGCTGCCGTGACCGAGGGGCGCTTCGATTACACTGGGCGGAAGGGGGCAGGGTGGCCGCACAACAGGGACTCGATCGGCTGCGAGCGGCGCTCCAGACCACGGACCACCCGGAGGTCTGGGTCCGGTTTCCCCGGCAGCTGGGCGATGTGATCTTCGCCATCCCGTTCTTCCACGCCCTGCAGGTGAGCTGGAATGCGGAGGCCGCGGCCCAGGGCAAGGCCATTCGCTGGGTGGCCGTGGGGCATGCCATCGGGGCCGCCATCTTCAGCGAGGCGCACCCGGACTTCATCGCCGAGAGCGTCATCGAGGGAGGGGGCCAGCAGAAGCCCGACCCCTGGGCCCTCATCCGCCGCTGGCGCGCCCAGCCCCCCGTGGCCTTCATCAACCTGAGCCAGTCCGCGCGGCTGGCCTTCGCCGCCTGGATGGCCGGTGTGCCGGTCCGCGCCGGGGACAACAACAACCACCTGAGCTTCCTCTACCACCACACCTTCACCTACCGGGATCTGCCCATCCACATCGTGCGCCGCTTCGAGCCCCTGCTGGAGCAGCTGACAGGCAGCCCCCGGCTGGAGTGGATGCCCCTGCGACCGGAGCAGTTCGGTGGGCAGGGCGGGTTCGCCAAGCTTCAGGAGGCCGGCTGGCAGGGGGGTCGCTATGTGACCCTGGCCTTTGGGACTCGGGGGCACAACAAGCGTTGGTTCCCCGAGGTCTCCCAGTGGAGCGGCTTGGCGCGCATCGCCCTGGAACAAGGCTTCGAGGTGGTCTGGCTGGGTGGACCGGACGAGGTGGAGCTGGGCAATCGCCTGGCCGCAGCCGTGCCCGGCACCCTGAACCTCACAGGGCGGACCACCATCCCCGAGGCCTGCGCCATCCAGAGCCAGGCTTGGGGCAACGTGGCCGTGGACACGGGCCTGGCCCACACGGCGGCTGGTACCGGGCAGCCCACGGTGACCATCAACGGTGCGTCCCCCGAACAGCTCATCAACGCCCTGGGCCCGCGTGCCCTGTCTGTGCGCGGCCCCTGCATCGACGTGGCTGCGCCGCAGTCCTATGGCGGGGAGGAGGTCATGGACACCACCGCCACCCGCCTGACGCCCCAGCGGGTGTGGAACCTCCTGGTGGGACTGGTGGCCGATGGAGAAGGCCGCCTGCTGAAGGCCTAGTAGCGCGGGTCCCGCCCTCGGCGGTCAGCCCGGGCGGCCCAGATGCCCCGCCAGGTGGCTGGGAGCAGGCCCCAACGGCCCTGGAAGAAGCGCTTCTGGAGCAGGTCGACGGCCATGCCCAGGCGGGCCGCACTGGCCTCGGGGTGCAGGTCCCGGTGCAGCAGCAGGCGGTTGCGGACCCCGTAGAACACCGTCAGGGGCGAGCGTCGGCCCGTGGTGGTGCCCCGGTCATGGGGGACGCTGCGCGCCAGCAGGGCCAGGGGCCGGCCCAGGGCATGGGCCCGGTGGCTGAAGGCGGCGTCTTCGAAGTACAGGAAGAAGTCCTCAGGCCAGGGGCCCAGGGCCGCCCAGGCTTCCCGGGTGACGAAGAGGGAGGCCCCGCTCAGGCTCTCCCGGGGACCCAGGAAGCGGACGCCGGGGGGCGGCCCGGGGTAGGCGGGGATGGGTGTGGCGAACCAGTCCGGGTGCTCATCCGCCCCGATGAGGCGGCCCCGGTCGCACTGGGTGTGCGCCCAGCAGGCGACCTCGGGTCGCAGGCGGGCGAGGTCCAGCAGTTCCTGCAGGAGGGGCCCTGCCACCACCGCATCGTTGTTGAGGAACCAGAGGGCCTCGGCCCCCTCGGCCAGGGCCAAGGCGGCGCCCCGGTTGCAGCCGGCGCCGAAGCCGGGGTTGTCGTGGGCCGTGAGGATGCGGAGGTTGGGATGGCAGCCCACCAGGACGGCGGCCAGATCCTCCACTGGGCCGTGGTCCACCACCACCACGACATGGGGACAGGACTCGTGCCGGGCCAAGGCCTCCACACAGCGCCGAGTGGCGTCCGGTGCCCCGTAGTGCACCAGGATCACCGCCGGGGGGGCTTCCCGCAGCGGTGCCGAAGTGTGGGAGAATGAAGGATTCATTAAGCAGCCAGCCGTTCTTGAGGGGTTCCCATGCAGATCAAAGGCATCGTACTCGCTGGTGGCACTGGTTCTCGCCTGTTCCCCCTGACGAAGGTGACGAACAAGCACCTGCTGCCGGTGGGTCTGGCCCCCATGATCTGGCATCCGCTCTGGAAGCTCAAGGAGGCGGGCATCACGGAGATCCTCATTGTCACGGGCACGGAGCACATGGGCGATGTGGTTGCGCTCATGGGCTCGGGCAAGGACTTCGGCTGCCGCTTCACCTACAAAGTGCAGGACGAGGCGGGCGGCATCGCCCAGGCCCTGGGTCTGGCGGAGAACTTCGCGGGGGGCTCGCCGGTGTGTGTGATCCTGGGCGACAACATCTTCCAGGACAGCCTGCGCCCCGAAGTCGAAGCCTATGCCAAGCAGGGCCAGGGCGCCCGCATCCTGCTCAAGCCCGTCGACGACCCCCAGCGCTACGGTGTGGCCGAGGTGGTGGACGGCAAGGTGCTGAGCATTGAGGAAAAGCCCAAGGCCCCCAAGTCCAACCTGTCCGTGACCGGGATCTATTTCTACGACGCCACGGTCTTTGACATCATCCGCACCGTGAAGCCTTCGGGCCGGGGCGAGATGGAGATCACGGATGTGAACAACGCCTACATCGAGCGGGGGCAGATGACCTCCGGCACCTTCCAGGGCTGGTGGACCGACGCCGGCACCTTCCCCAGCCTGGCCCACGCCAGTGAGCTGGCCTCGGGCGAGCAGCCACCGTTCCCCCAGGCCGTGGGGAGGACCTAGGCATGGCCTTCCAGAAGGGTCCCATCGAGGGCGTGGTCATCACCCCCTTCCGCAAGTTTGTGGATGAGCGCGGCTGGCTATCGGAGATCTTCCGGCACGACGAGCTGCCGGCTTGGTTCCGCCCCGAGATGTGCTACGTAAGCGTGACCAACCCCGGCGTTCTGCGCGGCCCCCACGAGCACGTGGACCAGGCGGACCTGTTTTGCTTCCTGGGCCCCGGCGACTTCAAGCTGACCCTTTGGGACAACCGCCCGGACAGCCCGACCTACAACAACCGCATCGAGGTGGCCATGGGGGGTAACAACCCAGGCTCCGTGCTGATCCCCAAGGGTGTCGTGCACGGCTACCGCTGCATCAGCGTGGACTGCGGCGTGGTCATCAACTGCCCCGACCGCCTCTTCATGGGGCAGGGGAAGGCCGAACCCATCGACGAGATCCGCCACGAAGACGACCCCGAGAACCCCTTCGTCAAGGATGAACTCGCCCGCCGGGTGCACGTCTAAATGAGGGTACTGGTCGCTGGTGCTTCGGGGCAGCTGGCCCATGCGGTTCGGCGGACTTGGCAGGACCACGAGCTGTTCCTTCCCGAGGAAGCTGTGCTGGATCTGGCCAAGCGGGAGGCCATCTTCTCGGTGGTCAATGAGGTCCGGCCTCAGGTGCTGATCAACTGCGCAGCCTACACCCAGGTGGACCGCTGCGAGTCCGAGGGGGACCTGGCACACCTCATCAACGCCACGGCCGTGGGCTGGCTGGCCGAGGCCTGCGAGGCCCAGGGGACGCTGCTCATCCAGATCAGCACGGACTATGTCTTCGATGGCACCGGCACCCGGCCCTACCGCGAGGACGACCCCACCAACCCCGTATCGGTCTACGGGCGCACCAAGCTGGCTGGCGAACAGCAGGCGGCGCGCTGTTCCCGGCATATCATCGCCCGCACCAGCTGGCTCTACGATGCCTGGGGGAAGAACTTCCTGAACACCATGGTGAACGCCGCCAACCAGGGTCGGGCCCTGCGGGTGGTGGCTGACCAGCGGGGCGCACCCACCACCTGCCGGGCCCTGGCCCGCCAGCTGAAGGTGGCCGCCGAGGAGGGCTGGCAGGGCTTGGTGCATGCCACCTGCCAGGGCGAAACCACCTGGCACGGCTTCGCCCAGGCGATCTTCGAAGCCAAGGGCATGGCCGTGGACCTCAGCCCCTGCACCACCGCCGACTACCCCACCCCCGCCACCCGTCCCGCCTACTCCGTCCTGGACGGCAGCCGGCGCGCCACCCTGGGCACCGACCTGATGCCAGACTGGCGTGACGCCCTCCTCGATGTGATTGAGCATCCGGAGCTCTGAACTTCCTTTTGGCCTTCCTGCTTTTCTTCGTGTCTTCGTGTCTTCGTGGTGATCTTTTTCTTTTCTCTTTTTTCGGTGAATCCCAATGTCTGAAACGATCCTCATCACCGGCGGCGCCGGCTTCATCGGCAGCAACCTGGTCCACCGCTGGCACCGCAACCACCCGGGCGACCGCATCGTGGTGCTGGACAAGCTGACCTATGCGGCAGACCGCGCCCAGATCGATGGCATCGACGGCGTCGAGCTGGTGGTGGGCGACATCCAGAACCTGGAACTGGCGCGGCATCTCATCGAGAAGAACCAGGTCTCCCGGGTCTTCCATCTGGCGGCGGAGAGCCATGTGGACCGCAGCATCACCGGCCCCGCAGCCTTTATCCAGACCAACGTCGTGGGTACCTTCTCCATGCTGGAGGCGGCCCGCCAGGCCTGGGCGGGCCAGCAGGACTGCCGCTTCCTGCACATCAGCACGGACGAGGTCTACGGCTCCCTCGGTGACGAGGGCAAGTTCCACGAGGAGATGGCCTACGCCCCCAACAGCCCCTACAGCGCCAGCAA
>CAIRQL010000128.1 GCA_903880675.1 uncultured Holophagaceae bacterium
AGGTATTTTCGAGCCGGAGCCGCGCGAGGCGCGGCGATAGGCGGGAGGCTCCGCCTCGGCGAGGCTTTTTCGAGCCGGAGCCGCGCGAGGCGCGGCGATAGGCGGAGGCGGCAGCACCGGAGGAGGGGATTCCGTCGGGGCTGGGTGGTGCCAGGGCCCGCTCCGACGCCCCGGGTAGGACGCCCTACCCCGACGATGCGGCCCGGGGGGAGGCTCCGCTTCCGAGCGCTGGGGGTTGCCTTAATGGTCCCACCGTTTTCGAGGCGCCGCGATGCCGCGAACGACCCTTCCTGCCAAGCGTGGAGAGAATACCCAGAACCTTTATTCGCCCAAGGCAGCCAGGCGAGACGCCAATTCGGTGCGCGTAAGTCGGATGTGCACGAGAAGCGCAAAAAACAAATCGGAGTGCCGCATCGGCAGGCTGCTTGCGGCACTGTTGATATCTTCTAGATCGACCTGCAGCGCTGTGACTTGATCGACGGTCAAGCCCGCGTTCAGATGCGCATCCACGATCCTGAGGCGGTGATACAACTTCGCCAAGCGCAAGTTCAAAAGCCACCCATAGAGCCTGGGCGCATACGTCAACAAAGGGATCACGATCGCTATGACGGCAAGCAATATGGCAACTGCGCGCTTGGCATAGCTGATCGTCCAGAACGGCAGATAGCGTTGCAGCAAGGAAGGCCCGTTCCGGTAGAAGTCCAGCGCTACGTCAGCGACAGGAAATTCTGGGTCGGTTTTCGTAGGGAACTCGCCTGCCTTCTGAAAAACACCGGCGTTCCCGTGCACCTCCTGCAGCGTCTGCGCCAGAAGATAGATCAACTCCGGATGCAGCCCTTTGCGGACCACAACGACATTGGCAGATGCGATCAGGTTCACGTCCGTGGCAGGGATGTTTCTCTCGAGATCGGCGACGCCCTGCGGCAGGACCAAGCGGCTCAGCGCTGGAAAGAGCCGGACCAGGGCGTCCGCCTGGGCGACGTTCAATAGCCGGAGGTCAGGATTGCGCAGCAACGGCAGGACCTCATGTCCATCCATTTCCTGGGGCGGCAAGAATACAAAATCGGCTTCGCCATTGACGAGTGCCTTGCTCGCGACGACGCCCGGCGAAACCTGTATGGGCGTGTTAGTGGCGTTGACCCCGTGTAGGTTGAGGAGTGGCGATATGACGCCCCGAACGGCTGGATTAATGATGACCCGCTTGCCCTTGAGGTCGGTCAGCCGGTCGACCGGCCTGGTGCCCCGGTAGAAAATCCAATAGGGCGCATAGTTGATGCGGCCTAGCGACACCAAATTCGGCGCACTTTCGCGGTTGGTGATCCCTGCAAATAAAAGCGCCGCGTCAATGCCGGAATTGGGATCGTTCAGCAGCTTGACGCTATCGAACACGCCTTCGGTGTACCGCAGGTTCAGCGCTATCTTGCGGGATGCGAGTCTTTCACGGTAGCGCTCGGCAATGTGGTCGAAAGCACCACCCTTAAACCCAACCGCCATCGTGAGGGTCGTTGGTGGCGTCGGGATGAAATACCAGAGTGCGAGCCAGACCGAGGAAACCAGGCCGAGAATCGCAACGAGCACACGCAGGACGTGTTGTTTTTGGGTCCAAATCCCCATAGACCCCCCCCCAGGCCCGTATCTTAGCGCAAACGATCAGCACGCCCGGGTTCACTTGCGAAGCTGCTTGGAGCAGAGGCACCGAGCGAAGCCGGAACCGCACGAGGCAAGAGCACCGGAGGAGGAGGGTATTCCACCTCCGGGCTCTTCCAATCAGGCCGTAGCGCTCGCGTGAAGCTGAAGCCCCAGGGCACGTACCACCTTGATAAAAGTGTCCAGCTCTGGATTCCCCTCACCCGACAGCGCCCGGTAGAGAGTTTGGGGTTCAGCCCGGTGTCCTTGGCGATTTTGGCCATGCCCTGAGCCCGCGCCAAGGTTCCCAGCGCGGCAGCGATGACCTTGGGGTGCCCATCCTCAAGGGCGGCCTCCAGCAGGGCTTCCATGCGAGCTTTGCTGGTGAGGTTCTCTGCCGCGTCATAAGGGGTGGTCAGGGTACGCGCCAGCTTGAGGGGGCGCGGGGCGGGGGCTTTAGTCTTTGGCATCGATGGCTCCTTCATAGCTTGCTGGCCAGTCTTTGGGCGGTCTGAATGTCCTTGATCTGAGTGGTTTTGTCGCCCCCCACCAGGAGGAGGCTGAGGGTCTTGCCTTTCTTGCAGAAATAAACCCGGTAGCCAGCTCCATGGTCGATTCGCAACTCTGAAACCCCCTTGCCAACAGGCTTCACATCGCCTGGCAACCCAAGGCCAAGCCGAAAAGCCCTTACCTCGATGCGGGCATAGGCCTTCGCATCCTTCAGGCCGTCCATCCGGTCCGCATCATTCTCTTTGGGTCGGCCGCCCGCGGGGAGATGGGGCCTGATAGCGACCTGGATGTGCTGGTGGTGATGCCCGACGGCATCCACCGCCGCGACACTGCGACCGTGGTCTATCGATGCCTGCGGCGCTTCCCGTATCCCAAGGACATCGTGGTGGCCACGGTGGGGGACTTGGCCCTCTACGGTGACGCCATCGGCTTGGTCTATCGCCAGGCTCTGAAGGAAGGGAAGGAGCTTTATCATGCCGCCTAGACCCGGCCACGGAAGCCCCGAGGAATGGCTGCAGCGCGCCCAGTCGAGCCTGGCCCTGGCGAGGTAGCAGGGCGAAGGCGTCCTGCTCGAGGACCTCTGCTACCAGGCCCAACAAGCCGCCGAGAAAGCTGTGAAGGCGCTGTACATCTCCCCTGGAAAGGAGTTCCTGTTCACCCACGACCTGGATCGCCTACTCCTGGGGCTGGAGGAGTTGGGGCTCGAAATCACCGAAGCCCTGGACGAAGCGGCAATCCTGACGCGGTATGCCCTTGAGACGCGCCACCCGGGCGGGTTCGAGCCAGTCACTGCCAGCGAATACCGCGAGGCCATCCACCACGCTGAGGTGGTCCTTGCTTGGGTCAGCGGTCACCTACAACCTGGAAGCTGAGCCTCCCCTGGCTTTAAAGAGAGCGCCGGGGACTGCAGCAGCCTTGGCCCCCGTCCCCTACTGCCAGAACGCCTTCACGCCCTTCAGCTCGATGTAGCCGGAGGAGCCCAGGCTGCCGTCGTTTTGGGCTCGGATCTTGATGTAGCGGCTGATGAAGGGGGTCATGGTGAAGGGGGTCGGCGAGGTGACGGTGGTGGTGCCGTTGGTGGCGCCCGCACCGATGACGCCGCCGCCCTGCAGCACCCAGCCTCCATCCGTGTTGCCTGGCGGCGTGGCGCTGGTACTGGCGTGGCTGTAGAAGTAGGCGTGGGTGGCCTTGCCATCGGCGAACATCTGGAACACTGCGAAGCGGGCTAGGGTGCGCACGGCCTGCATGTCCACTACCAGCTCGCCCGCGGAGGTGCCTGGCGTGGGGTTGCTCCAGGTGCTGCCTTCATTGGCCGATGTCTGGTACCAGGTGGTGGGGTCATCCAGGTTCCCAGCGTGCTCGTAGATGGCCTGGGGGTTCTGCCAGACGCCGGTCCAGGCCTCCAGGTCCGTACGGTAGGGGACGCTGCTGTTAATCCCGGCCATGGAAGTGACGAAGGCCCGCCGGTTGGTGGCATCGCTGGTGGGAGCTCCCCGCAGCCAGTTGGTCATGACTGTGTAAGAGAGGACGAGGAAGCCGTTGCCAGTGCGCAGGCCGCTGCTCATGGTTGCATTGCTGGTGGTGTAGAGGCTCACCCCGCCGGTGTAGCCTGACCCGCCGCCGCCGCCGCTGTTGCTGCCCAGACCACCGCCGTAGTAGCCGCCGCCGCCGCCGCTGAGGCGGGTGTCCAGGGCCAGGAACAGGGCTTGGGTGGCGGAGCCCCCGAGGCCCAACGCACCGGAGCCACCGGCACCGCCGGTGCCCCCGGCGCTCTGGCTGCCGCCGGTCCCCACAGCCGTCGAGCTGGCGACCGTGGCGCCGCTGGCGCCAGTGCTGCCGCCACCGGCGCCGCCGGCGCTGGAGTTGTAGTCATCACAGCCGCCTCCGCCACCGGCCACCACGATGCGGTTGGCTAGCCCGCTCCCGCCCAGACGAACATCCGAGGCCCCGCCGCCAGAGGCCGTGGTCCCGAGGGCCGCGCGGATGGCCCCGGCGCCGCCGCCGTTGAAGGTCGCGACTCCAGCCGTGTTGGTGGTGGCAGCGCTGAGCGAACCCTGCTGGCCCACATAGGCATAGGCCGTCTCTCCGGGGGTCACGGCCACCGTGGCCTTGGCATAGCCGCCCCTCCCGCCGAGAGTGGTGCCCACATCGCCGCCCTGGGCGCCCCAGGTCTCCACCTGGAGCTGCGTCACGCCGGTGGGTACGGTGAAGGTCTTGGCGGCGCCGGTGTAGGTGTAGGCCACGACGCCCTGCTGGTCCCCGTAGCTCGTGCCGGCG
This sequence comes from uncultured Holophagaceae bacterium, assembly GCA_903880675.1. Lineage (GTDB taxonomy): Bacteria > Acidobacteriota > Holophagae > Holophagales > Holophagaceae > Geothrix. The sequence continues at coordinate 4,414 of CAIRQL010000128.1, forward strand.
GCGTTGGTGGCGTAGGCCCGCACGTAGTAGGGGATACCGGCGGTCAGGCCCGTGAGGGCGCCGGCGAAGGCGCCGGTGGCGGTGACCCCCGTGGTCTTGCTATCGGCGGTGGTTGGGTTGGGCGAGGTGCTCCAGCAGATGCCGCTGGCGGTGACCGCCGCCCCACCCTGCGAGGTGATGGTGCCCCCCGAGGTCGCCGCCGTGCCGGTGGCCCCCGTAACCGCTGTGGTGGTGAGGGTCGGCCACGCCAAGAGGGTCAGGTCCACGTGGGCGCCTGAGGCCACCCGCCAGTTGCTACCGGTGGCGTTCCCGATGAAGACATAGCTCTGGTTCTGGGCCAGGGTGTAGTTCAGCAGGGCCGTGGAGGCGTTGGCGATCATGCTGACGCCGGCGAGGCGGTTGTGGACGCCCACCCGCATCTCGATGACGTTCAAGTTCCCAAGGAACAGGGCGGGGTTGAACAGCGTCAGCTCCACGACAATGCCGGGAGTGCCGATGATGCCGCTGGTGGTGCCGTTGCCTTCATAGCGGATCTTCAGGCTGGTGGCGCTGGAGAGGGTGGAGACCCGCTGGTAGCTGTTGTCCGAGGCGCCGAACATGAGCTTGGGGTAGGCCGGGGTCGAGGCGCTGAGGCCGCCGTAGGTGCTGGAACCCCCACCGAAGGTGATGTAGCTGTTGGAGCCCAGATAGGTGGTGGTGTAGCCAGTGCCCGCCATATAGAACGTGAAAGGGAGAGCGATGGTGAGGAAATTATCGTCCACGCTGGCGTTCTGGATGCCGGTCCACCCGGTGGGCGGGTAAGTACCGGCGCCACCCGTGCCATAGACCGGGGCCGCATAGCCTGCCACGGCCGGATAGGGGATCAGGGCGCTCTTCATCATCCCTGTCCGCTGGATCATGGTCTGGGCGGACGCCACGGACCCACCCAGCAGCCCCAGGAGGGCGAGGGCAAGTGCCAGCAGGGTCCGGACCAGGTGAAACATCAGTTCATGTCCCCGAAGGCCATCCAGGTGTTCGCCGCCACCACGATGAGGGTGACACCCGAGCCCTGGGCGTTGAACTTCTTGTTGGAGGCGGTGGAGACGATGGTGACGCCGGAACCGGCGGCCAGACCCACGGTGCCGGCCCCCAGCTGGGCCACGGTGCACTGGAAGCCCGTGGCCAGGCTCGGGGGCAGGGTCAGGGTGATGGCGCTGGCGTTGTTCAGGGTGATGAAGGCGTTGGCATCGGTGGCAGCCAGGGTGTAGGTGGTGCCGGTCTGGGCATTCACCGTCACCAGCAGGGGTGCGGTGCTGGACCAGGTGGGGGCGCTGGTGCCATTGGCCACCATGACCTGCCCGGCGGTGCCGGCGGCGGTGGAGCCGTAGGCACTGGTGCTGGCAGCGTAGATCACTCCGCCCTGGGTGGGGGCGGTGGCGGTGCCCGTGCCACCACTGGCCACAGACACGCTGGTGGCGGTGCCCAGCTGACCGTTGCTGTCGATGACCACGGTCTTGGGCGAAGCCACGCCCGGGGTGACGCCGTTGATGCCGGCGATGTAGGTGGCCGTCTGGGTGCCGGCGGTGCCGATGCGGATGGTGCTGCCCTCCCCGGCGACACCCGCGTGACCGATGTCGATGTTGTTGCTGCCGGTGGTGAGGGCCGAGCCTGCCCCGGCACCGAGGGCCGTGTTGTTTCCGCCGGTGGTGTTGGCACCCAGGGCGTTGTAGCCCACGGCGGTGTTGGTGGCGCCGGTGGTGTTGGCGTCCAGGGCCAGGGAGCCCACCGCCGTGTTCTGGGCACCGGTGTTGGCGTAGAGGGCGTTGTAGCCCAGCGCCGCATTGTCTGCGGAGATGGTGTTGCTGTAGAGGGCCTGGGAGCCGATGGCCGTGTTCTGGGCCCCCGTGGTGTTGGTGAGGAGGGCGTAGTAGCCCGTGGCCGTGTTGTTGGAGGCCGTCGTGTTGCCGAACAGGCTCTTGGACCCGACCGCCGAGTTCTGGGTGCCGCTGGTGTTGTTCTGGAGGGCCTCGAAGCCGAGACCCGTGTTGTTGGCGCCCGTGTTGACGCTCAGGGCGTAGTAGCCGAAGGCCGCGCTGTAGTTGCCCGTGGTGTTGCCGGCCAGGGCATTGACACCGAAGGCCGCGTTGTAGGCACCCGAGGTGTTGGCCAGCATGGCCTGGGGGCCGAAGGCTGTGTTGTAGCTGCCGGTGTTGGCGTAGAGGGCCTTGTAGCCGAAGGCGGCGTTCACGGTGCCGGTGAGATTGCTGTAGAGGGCCTGACTGCCCATGGCCGTGTTCTGCGCGCCGGTGGTGGTCAGCTGCATGGCCTGGTTGCCGAAGGCGGCGTTGTCGGCGGCGGTGTTGTTCGCGAGGGCGCTGTAGCCGAAGGCGGCGTTGTTCGAGGCCGTGCTGTTCAGGTAGAGGGCCGAGGTACCGAAGGCCGCATTCTGAGTGCCGCTGGTGTTGGTCACCAGGGCCTGATAGCCGAAGGCAGAGTTGTTACTGGCGTTGTTGTAGTACAGGGCCTGATAGCCATAGGCTGCGTTGTTGGCACCGGTGCTGTTGGTGTACATCACAGCGTGGCCGAAGCCCGTGTTGCTGCTACCGGTGGTATTGGCCTGGAGGGTGTTAGCCCCAAAGGCTGCGTTGTAGTTGCCCGTGGTGTTGCCTTGCAGGGCCAGGGCACCGAAGGCCGAGTTGTAGCTGCCGCCGTTGTTCCCGAGCAAGGCTGACGAACCAAAGGCCGTGTTGTAGCTGCTCGTGTTGGTGGCATTCAGGGCCGCGGAACCGCCCCGGGTGCTGCTGGTCCCGAAGGAAGACACTCCCGCGGCGGTGCCGGTGGTGCTGGAGGTCAGGCTGGCCGGCAGGTCCGCGGCCACCAGGGCCCGGAAGGCGGGGGCACCGGCGGCGCCATTGGGTGCGGCAAAGACGTAGTTGGCCGTCTGGCTGGCCAGGGTGGCGCTGAGGGTGCCGCTGGTGGTCACCGGCGAGCCGGTGACGGTGAAGAGGCTGGGCAGGCTCAGGCCCACGCTGCTGACGGTGCCGCTGTTGATGGCCACGCCGTTGATGCGATAGACGCTGCCGGTGGGGATGTTCACATCACCGTTCACGTCCAGCTTGTAGGACGCATTGGGCGTCAGGCCGATGCCCAGGGAGCCGGCCGTGGTCAGGCGCATCCGCTCGGTGTAGCCGGTGCCGGTGGCCGTGGGCACGGAGCCCCAGGTCATGAAAGTGCCGGTGGCATCGGGGATGAAGGTCCGCAGCTCCGAGGTCTGCATGCCGAAGCCGTAGCGGTGCATGTTGCCGCTGGTGCTGGTCTCGTAGAGCAGTACCTGCTGGGCGTTGGTGACGGTCCCGAAGGAAAGCAGGGCGCCCGGTGTGGTGGTGCCGATGCCCACATTGCCCGTGCCATCCAGGGTCAGGACCTGCTTGGACCCCATGGTGGTGGTGGCATCCACACCCCAGTTCCAGACATAGAAGTCCAGGGCATTCCCCGCCTTGGCCGTGGCCGTGTGGCGGGAGCGGAGGTTGTTCTGGTAGGTGTTGTTACCGTAGCCGAAGGCCAGCTGGACATTCGAGTAGGTGTCCGAGTTGTTGCCGTTCCGGAAGAGGGCTGCCGTAGCGCTGCCGGTCGCACTCCAGCTGGCAGGGCCCACATCCAGGGGATAGAAGGGTGCCGCGTTGCCGATGCCCAGGCGGTGGTTGGTGGCATCCCAGAAGTGGTAGGAGGCATCCTGGCTGTAGGTGCCGCTGGCCCCGGCAAAGACCACTGCGCCCTGGGTGAAGGTGGTGGAGGATCCGGTGCCGCCCCGGGTGACGGGCACGGTGGCCAGCCAGGAGGGGGCGCCGGTGCCACCGGACTGCAGGAGGTAGCCCGAGGTGCCGGCGGCCGTGGAGGCGAAGGCGCTGGTGCTGCTGCCGTAGATGATGCCGCCCTGACTGGGGGCCGTGCTGGTGCCGGTGCCGCCGTAGGTCACGGGCACGGTGCCCAGGGTGATGACAGGCGTGGTGGTGGTGGTGGCCACGGTGATGGGACCACCGCTGGCGGCGGTGACACTGGTGACGGAGCCGGTGCCGGCGGCGCCGGCGGCGGCGGTGCCCAGCTGACCGTTGCTGTCGATCACCACGGTCTGGGGCGTGCCTGCGGGCGTCACACCGGTGATGCCCGCGATGTAGGTGGCAGTCTGCGTGGCGGCCGTGCCGATGCGGATGGTGCCCGCTTCCCCGGCCACACCCACATGGCCAATGTCGATGTTGTTGCTGCTCGTGATGAGGGAACCCGCCCCAGCGCCGAGGGCCGTGTTGCCACTCCCGGTGATGTTGGCGCCCAGGGCGCTGTAGCCCATGGCCGTGTTGTTCCCGCCGCCGGTGTTGGCATCCAGGGCCTGATAGCCGAAGGCCGCGTTGTTGTTGCCGGCAAGGTTGCCCAGCAGGGCCGAGGCGCCAAAGGCGGTGTTGAAGCTGCCGGTGTTCACATTCAGGGCCGAGGTGCCGCCCTTGGTATTGGAGGTGCTGGTGCCGAAGGAGGCGACGCCCGTGGCGCTGACATTGGTGAGGGCAGAGCCGTCCACAGCCGGGAGCTTGGCGGTGGTGGCATCCAGGGCCACCACATTCCCGGCGGCGGTGCCGATGGTGAGGCCCAGGTTGGTCCGAGCATCAATGACCGTTTTGGCACCGGTGCCGCCCTGGGTGACGGAGAGGGCGGTGGTCAGGCCCGACAGGGAGGTGATGGTGCTGTTGGCGCCGGCAGAGGCTGCGCCCAGGGCGGTGAGGGCAGCCCCGGCCGAGGTCGCACCCGTGCCGCCGCTGGCGATCGCCAAGGTGGCCGAGAGGCCCGCCGCCGTGCCCGTGGTGTTCTGGTTCAGGGTGGGGAAGTCCGCGGCCACGGCAATGCTGGGAACGCCGGTGGTGGTGGTGTTCTTGAGGATGCCCGTAGCCAGGCCAGCCAGGGCCACGCCATTGATCTTGCCCACGGTGGTGGCCACCGTGCCGGCGGTGGAGGTGACATCGCCGGTCAGAGCCGGCATCCGGGCGGCGAGGAGGGTGCCGCTGGCCAGGTTGCCCGCATTGGTGGAGCTGCTCACCGCCGTGCTGACAAAGGCGGTGGTGGCCAGCTGGGTGGTGTTGGTGCCGGCTGTGGCGGTGGGTGCCGCCGGGGTGCCCGTGAAGGTGGGCGAGGCCAGGGTGGCATAGGCGCTGGCGGCAGTACCCAGCTGACCCGTGCCGGTATCCACCACGACGGGCAGGGTGGTGCCCAGGCCCGCTGCATTCGCCACACCCTTGATATATGTCTTCGCCGTGGAGATGTTGCCGATGGTGGTGGTGTTGCTGCCCATGCCCGTGGCGGAGGCGCCGAGAACGACTTCATTCACGATGGGCGTTCCGGAGGTTCCGGCCGCAGAAGCTCCGCTGTTGAAGCCGATGTAGACATTGTTGCTGCCGTACTGCAGGGCAGTGCCTGAGAATCCGGCACCGGTGCCGTAGGCGGTGTTTCTGTCCCCAGTGCTCAGGCTGTAGAGCGTGTTGCTCCCGATGCCGACATTGTCCGAAGAGGTGCCCGAGAGGTTTGCCAGGGCAGCGGCCCCCATCACGGTGTTGCCGGTCCCCGAGGTCACGGACCCGCCAAGGGCGTAGTGGCCAATGGCAGTATTGCCCTGACCGGAAGCAAAGCCGAGGGATAGCCCGCCGGCATTCTTGCCATAGAGAACATTCGCCGAGGTGGCATCGATCTTCATGGACCGGAACCCGCCGACATAGACAGCGCTGCCAGAGGCGATATTGATGTCACCCGCCACATCCAGCTTGTAGGCCGGGGTGGTGCCGATGCCCAGGGACCCGGCGCTGGTGAAGCGCATCCGCTCGGTGTAGCCGGTGCCGGTGGCCGTGGGCACCACACCCCAGGTCATGAAGGTGCTGCCGGTGACATCGGGGATGAAGGTCCGCAGCTCCGAGGTTGCGATGCCGAAGCCGTAGCGGTGGTTGCTACCGGTGGTCTCGTAGAGCAGCACCTGCTGCTCGTTGGCGGCGGTCCCGAAGGAGAGCAGCGCCCCGGGGGTCGTGGTGCCGATGCCCACATTGCCGGCGCTGTAGCTGATGGTGCTGCCACTGGTGGCCCACTGGCTGCTGGTGAGGGCGGACCAGGACACATCCGTGCCGCTGGTGGTCAGGAACCTGCCCGTGTTGCCCGTCTGGGTGGGCAGCAGAGCGGTGCGAGCGGCGGTGGCGGTGGTGGCGCCGGTGCCGCCACTGGCGATGGCCAGGGTGGCTGACAGACCCGCAGCGGTCGTGGCCGTGCTGGCATTGCCCGTCAGGGCGCCGACGAAGCCGGTGGTGGCCGTGAAGGTGGGGGCGGTGACGGTGCCCGTGAAGGTGGGAGAGGCCAAGGGCGCCAGGCTGGGCACATCGGTGGCCACCAGGGACCGGAAGCTGGGGGCGCCGGTGGACCCGTTGGGGCTGGCGAAGACGAGGTTCGCCGCCGCCGTCGCTGCGCCGGTGCCCCCGTTGGCCACGGGGAGCGTGCCCGTGACGCCGGTGGCCAGTGCAACCTGGCCCCAGGAGGGGGCAGCGCCGACGCCACCCGAGATCAGGGCCTTGCCGGTGGCCACATCCGCGAGACCCGTCAGCGTACCGGTGCCACTGGCGTAGAGCAGGTCGCCGACAGCGTAGGTGGAGAGGCCCGTGCCACCCCGGGTCACGGGCACGGTGGCCAGCCAGGACGGTGCGCCGGAGCCACCGGACTGCAGGAGGTAGCCCGCGGTGCCGGCGGCGGTGGAGCCGAAGGCCGTGCCGCTGGAGCCGAAAATAATGCCACCCGGATTGGGGGCCGAACCGGTGCCGGTGCCGCCGTTGGCCACGGGCACGGTGCCCGTGAGGCTGATGGTGGGGGTGGCGCCAGAGGTGGCGGAGAGGGGTGCGCTGGCACTGACGCTGGTGACGCTGCCCGTGCTGGTGGAGAGGGGGCCTGACCAGGCAGAGCCGGTGTAGGCGTAGAAGCCGGGGGTGCTGTCGGTCTGGTAGACCAGCAGGCCCGTGGCCGGCGTGCTGATGGCGGCCACCTGGGCGGCGGTCATGCGGGGCACCAGCAGGCCCTTGGCGGTGCTGGTGAGGTCCAGCATGGCGCTGGCGTGGGGAGCATCCCCGGTCGTGTTGATGCCCACGGACCCGCCCAGCTGGGTGCTGCCCCCGGCACTGGGGGTGAGGGTGACACTCTGGTTGGTGCCACCGGCCGCAAAGGTGAGGGCCCCGCTGCCGGTGATGGACCCGGTGGTGCTGCCGGTGCCACCCTGCGCCACGGTGAGGGCGGTGCTGAGGGCCGACAGGCTGGTGATGTCGCTGTTGGCGCCCGAAGCGGCAAAACCTGAGAGGCTGGCCGGGCCCCACACGCCGCCGCTGTAACGCAGCACCTGACCACTGCTGGCACCCATGCCGGCCAGGTTGGCGGCGGCCACCCCGCCGGTGGCCAGGGTGATGGTGTTGGCCGTGTTGGTCAGCCCCGCTCCGAAGGTGTAGGTGGCGCCGCTGTTGAACTGGGACCAGGCCGTGCCGTTGAACACATAGCCGTTCGAAAGGGCGGTGGCGAAGACAGCATCCTTATCGAGAGGGGAGGCAAAGGACCAGTCGGTGCCGCTCCAGGTGGCAATTTGGTTCACATTACCGCCACCCCAGGCGACGGTGACGATGTAGCGGGCCCCGGTAACGGGGGTTGCCGGGGCCGAGGCGGCGAGGCTCACCACGGATTCTCGCCACACCAAGCCACCGCTGAGGCTATCCACATAGGCCTTGGTGGCGGCATCGGTGGTCCCCGTTGGCGCAGCAAGGCCGGTGATCCGGTTGCTGTTCATGTTGAGCGTGCCGCCGGCAGGCACTGACCCATCGGCCTTGAGGTAGCCCGCAGCAGCGTGGGCGGTGTTGAAGGTGGTCCAGTCGTCCTTGGACAGGTAGCCGGCGCCGCTGCCGCTGGCCTGGGCGATGCTGATGACCGGCGCAGTGGTTCCGGACACGCTCAGGGGCGCGCCGCCCACGGTGACGCCGGTGACGGTGCCGCTGCCCTTCCCATCGAAGCGGTTCCAGTCGGCGGCGGTGAGGTAGCCCGCCTGGCCGGAGCCGGCGGCGGCGATGCTGATGGTGGGGGTGGTGGTGCCAGACACGCTCAGGGGCGCGCCGCCCACGGCCACGCTGGCCACGGCCCCCGTGCTGCCGGGGCGCACCCAGGCGGAGCCGTCATAGGTGAACAGGTCCTTCACGGTGGTGTCGTAGACCACCAGGCCCGTGGCGGGGGCCGCGATGCTGCCGGTCCCCATGGCGGTCCGCTCGGTGGTGGTCAGGCGCGGGGGCAGGAAGCCCTTGGTGCTGCTGGACAGGGCCAGGAGGGCGCTGGCCTCCGGGGCGGCGCCGATACCCACCCCGCCGGTGCCGGTGGGGCTGAGGGTGATGCTGTTGTCACCGGCGGCCGCGGCGAGGGTGAGGCCCGCGGCCCCCGTGACATTGCCCGTCAGGTTGCCCGTGACATTGCCGGTGACGGCGCCCGTGACATCGCCGGTGACATTGCCGGTCAGGTTGCCCGCGATGCCGCTGGAGAAGGTCTTGGTACCGGCGATGGTCTGGTCACCCACGGTGTAGACGCCGTTGGTGACGCTGCCAGCGGCGGTGGCCGTGGCGGCATTGCCGGTGGTGTCCTGGTTCAGGACGGGGAAGTCGGCGGCCACGGCGATGCTGGGAACACCAGTGACCGTGGTGTTTTTCAGGATGCCGGTGTCGAGCCCAGCCAGGGAGACGCGGTTGAGCTTGCCCACCACCGTGGCGGCCTGGGTGCCCGTCACATCGCCGGAGAGGCTGCCGCTGAAGCTGACCGCCGTGGTGGCCGCGGGCACCGTGCCCGTCAGCTGCGAGCCATCGCCCACAAACCGGCCGGCGCTGTCGATCTTGGCCAGCACCGTCGCGCTGCTGTCCTGCCACTCCTGCAGGTTGGCAGACTGACCGCCGGAGGCCTTGATGACGAGGCCTCGCTTGTCGGCCGCCTCGATGGCGATGGCCTGCTCGCCCTTGGTCAGGGTGTTCGCGGCGTTGCTGTAGACGCCGTTGGTGACGGTGGCGGAGTTGCCGGTGATGCTGCCAGCGATGGGGCTGCTGAAGGTCTTGGTGCCGGCGATGGTCTGATCACCCAGGGTGTAGACGCCATTGGTGACGCTGGCGGCCGTGGCGGCCGTGGTGGCCGTGGCCGCATTGCCACTGATGTCACCGCTGATGTCCACGCCGGGGATGGTGGTGGCGGCGGTCATGGCGGAGCTGCCGTTGCCCTTCACATAGCCGGTCAGGGAGGTGGCGCCGGTGCCGCCGTAGGGCACGGTCACGGTGGCCAGGGTGATGACCGGTGTGGTGGTGGTGGTGGCGACGGTGATGGGGCCGTCGCTGGCGGTCACGCTGGTGACGGACCCAGCGGCGGGGCTCACCCAGGACAGGATGCCGTTGGCATCGGTTCGGAGCACCTGACCCGCACTGCCGAGGGCACTGGGCAGGGTCAGCGTGACGGCGCCCGCTAGCGCATCGGGGGCCTTGAGGGCGACATAGTCGGTGCCACCCGCAGCCAGCTCCAGGAGGCGCAGCTCACCCGTGTTGCTGCTGTCGATGGGCTTGAGGGTCAGGCTGGTCTGGTTGGTCAGGCCGGTAAGGGCGGTGATGTCGGCATTGGCCCCGGAGGCAGCGGCGCCCAGGGCGGTCAGCGCCTCTGCAGCGGAGCCGGCCCCGGTGCCACCGCGCGTCACGGGCAGGAGGCCCGCGGCGATCTTGGAGGCGTCCAGCGCGGGAATGTCGGAGGCGGCCAGGCTGCGGAAGCCCGGGCTGCCCGCCGAGCCAGCGGGGGCGGCGAGGACGGTGCCTGCGGTCTGGCTGTTCAGGGTGGCGGTGAGGGTGCCGGCGCCGGTCACCGGGGAGTTGCTCACGCTGAAGAGGTCCGGCAGGGCCAAGCCCACGCTGGTGACCGCCCCGCTGGCCGCGTTGACCCAGGAGAGGGTGCCGCTGCCGTTGGTGCTGAGCACCTGGCCCAGGCTCCCGGCCGTGGCCGGCAGGGTCAGGGTGAAGTTGGTGTCGAGGGCGTCCGGGCCCTTCAGGGCGAGGTAGCTGGTGCCGTTGCTGGCCAGCTCCTGGAAGCGCAGCTCACCGGCCTGGGTGACGCTGGCGGGCGCGAGGTCGATGGTGCCGGTGAGGCCGGTGATGTCGGCATTGGCGCCGGCCGCAGCGGCGCCCAGGTTGGTCCGGGCGATGGTGGCATCGCCCGAGCCCGTGCCACCCCGGGCCACGGCCAGGGTGCCGGTGCTGATGTTGGAGGCGCTGGTGGCGCCGACCGCGCTGGCCACGAAGGCCGTGGTGGCCAGCTGGGTGCTGTTGGTCCCGGCCGTGGCGGTGGGTGCTGCGGGGGTGCCAGTGAAGGTGGGGGAGTCCAGCCCAGCCTTGGCGCTGAAGGTGGCGAAGTCCGTGGCGGCGAGGTAGCCATCCACGCTGCCGGTGGCCTGCGTAATGCCAATGACGGGCGTGCTGGTACCTGAGCTTACGGTGATGGGGCTACCACTCGCGGGGGTGACATTGGTGACCGTGCCGGCGGCGCTGCTGGTGCCGAAGGGGCCGGCCCAGGCGCTGCCGTTGTAGAAGTAGAAGCCAGAGGTGCCATCGGTCTGATAGACCAGCAGGCCGGTGGCCGGGGAGCCGATGGCGGCCACCTGGGCGGCGGTCATCCGGGGGGCCAGGAAGCCCTTGGTGGTGGAGGCGATTTCCAGGGCGGCGGTGGCGGCGGGCGTGACTGTACCGATACCGGCGGCGTCGCCGAGGGCCAGGGTGCCCGTGAAGGTGGGCGAGGCCAGGGGGGCCTTGAGGGCAAGGGCCGTGCTGGTGGCCGAGGAGATGGGCTTGGACGCGTCCGAGGTGTTGTCCACATTGGCGAGACCGACCTGATCCTTGGTCATGCTCGTCAGGGCCGCGCCGCTGCCGGCGGGGGCCAGGTAGTCCGTGCCCGCCACGGCGATGCTGGGCACGCCGGTGCTGGTGGTGTTCTTCAGGAGGCCTGTGGCCAGGCCGGCCAGGGAGACACCATTGACCTTGCCGACCACCGTCGCACCCTGAGTGCCCGTTACATCCCCGACGAGGTTGCCCGTGAAGTTCACGGCGGTGGTGGCGTTGGAGATCTGGCCCCCGCTATTGACGAAGGTCTGCCAGGTACCCGCACCCGTGTTGTCGTAGACCATCAGGGTCTTGAGGTCGGTGTCGAAGACCATGAGGCCGTTGGCCGGGGCGGCGATGCCGCTGGTGCCCATGGCGGTGCGCTGGGCCGTGGTGAGGCGCGGCGGCAGGAAGCCCTGGGTGGTGGAGATCACTTCCAGGGCGGCGGAGGCGGCGGGGTTGTTGGTCCCGGTGCCGATGCCCACGGCTCCGCCCAGCAGGGTATTGCCACCGGTGCTGGGAGCGATGGTCACATTCTGGGCGATGTCCCCGGCGGCGATGGTGAGCGCGCCGGTGCCCGTGAGGGATGCGGCGGTGACGGCGCCCGTGAAGGCCCCGGTGGCGCCGGTGATGCTGCCGGTCACATTGCCGGTGACGTTGCCCACGACGCTGCCGCTGACACTGCCCGTGAGGCTGGCGGTGATGTTGCCCGCAGCAAAGTCGCCGGAGCCATCCCGCTTCACCAGGGTCGAGGCGGTGCCGGCGTTGGTGGCGGCGTTGGCCAGCAGCTCTGCTGCGTGGACCTGGGCGGCGGTGGAGGTGCCCACGGTGGCCACGGTGGTGGCGCCCTGGGTGCCCGTCACATCCCCCGCGAGGGTGCCAGAGAAGTTGGTCACACCACCGGCGGTGGTGGCGAGGCTGCGCCAGGCCGGGGCCGTGGCGTCAAAGATCAGCAGGGTCTTGAGGTCCGTGTCGAAGACCACCAGGCCATTGGCGGGGGCGCCGATGCTGGTGCGCTCCGTGGTGCTCATGCGGGGCGGCAGGAAGCCCTTGGTGGTGGAGGTGATGTCCAGGGCGGCGGAGGCCAGCGGCGCGTCGCCGGTCGTGTTGATGCCCACGGACCCGCCCAGCAGGGTGCTGCCACCGGCGCTGGGGGCCAGGGTCACGTTCTGGCTGCTGCCCCCGGCGGCGACGGTGAGCGCACCGGTGCCCGTGAGCGAACCTGCCGTGACGGCGCCCGTGAAGGCCCCGGTGGTGCCGCTCACATTGCCTGCGAGGCTGCCGGTGATGACGCCAGCGGTGAAGCCGCCAGCGGCGTCGCGCCGGACCAGGGCAGAGACCGTGTTGGAGTCGGTGGCCGCGTTGGCCAGGACGGCCCCGGCGGCCACATCAGCCGCAGTCTGGTCGCCCACGGTAGACACGACCGTGCGGCCTTGGGTGCCTGTCACATCGCCGACCAGGGTGCCGGAGAAGTTCGTCACGGCGCCGGTGTCAGTCGTCGTGCTCGCGGCGAGCCGATTCCAGGTGCCGGGGGAGGTGGCGTCGTAGACCAGCAGGGCGTTCAAGCCCGTATCGAAGACCACCAGACCGTTGACCGGGGCGGCGATGCTGCCGGTGCCCATGGCGGTGCGCTGGGCCGTGGTCAGGCGGGGCGGCAGGAAGCCCTTGGTGGTGGAGGTGATGTCCAGGGCCGCGGCGGTATCCGGCGTGGCCGTGCCGATGCCCACCACGCTGCCCAGCGCCACGGCGCCGGTGCCGCTGGGGGTGAGGGTGACGCTCTGGTTGGTGCCGCCGGCCGCGAAGGTGAGCTCCGTACTGCCGGTGATGGAGCCCGTGGCGGAACCGGTGCCACCCCGCACCAGGGGCAGGATGCCGGTGGTGAGCTTGCTGGTGTCCAGCACCGGGATATCGGCGGGCACCAGGGAGCGGAAGCTGGGTGCGGTCCCGGCCCCGCTGGCGGGGCCCGCCAGCACCAGGTTGGCGCTCTGGCTAGTGAGAGCGGCGGTGAGGGTGCCGGTGCCGGTGACCGGCGAGTTGGTGACGCTGAACAGGCCCGGCAGAGCCAGGCCCACGCTGGTGACGGTGCCGCCGCCGCCGGTGGTGCTGCCCAGCTGGCCATTGGCATCGATCATGACGGTCTGGCCACCAGCGACGGCGACGCCGCGGATGCCCGCCACGAAGGCACGGCTCTGCCCGGTGCCCGCCATGGCGTCGTAGGCCGTGCCCAGGCGCAGGGTGTTGGCATCCGCGGCCAGGCCGGTGTTGGCGAGGTCGATGTTGTGGCCGCCTGTGCCCAGGGCCGAGCCAGCCTGCGCGCCCAGCAGCAAGTTGCTGCCGCCGGTGCTGAGGGCGTTCCCCGCCTGATAGCCGAGGGCGGTGTTGTTGGAGCCCGTGGTGAGGTTGTAGAGGGAGGCGGTGCCCACCGAGACATTGCTGGCACCGGTGGTGGCACTGGCCAGGGCCGTGGAGCCGAAGGCCGCATTGCTGGAGGGGGTGGTGGCGGAGCTCAGGGCGTGCCAGCCGAAGGCCGCGTTGCCGATGCCCCCGGTGCTACTGGCCAGGGCGCCGGCGCCGGTGGCGGTGTTGGCGAAGCCGGTGGTGTTGGCGCCCAGGGCCTGGGCGCCGGTGGCGGTGTTGGCGCTGCCCGTGAGGTTGGCCTGCAGGGCCTGGCTGCCCACGGCCGTGTTGTTCGGCGCTGTGGTGTTGGCCTGCAGGGCCTGATAGCCGAAGGCCGCGTTGTTGTGGCCCGTGCTGACGGCCAGGGCGCCGCTGCCGGCGGCGGTGCTGCTGTTGGCGTCCGAGGCCACGGAGCCCAGCACGCCCGTGAGCTGGGAGCCATCCAGCACCGGCAGCTTGCCGGAGCCATCCAGTTGGACCAGGTTGCCCGCCGAGGTGCCGGCGTTGAGGGTGGCCGCCGAGCCCAGGCCCGACACTTCCGCCACAGGGACGGCTGCGCCGCTGCTGGCGGCGGTGAGGCGTCCCTGGGCATCCACCGTGACCGTGGCCCGGGTGTAGGTGCCGGCGGTAACGGCCGTGTTCGCCAGGCCCAGGGTGCCGGTGTGGGTGATGTCACCACCCGTGAGGCCCGTGCCCGCCGAGACCTGGGTGACGGTGCCCGTGGTGCTGGAGGTGCCGAAGGGCCCGGTCCAGGTGCTGCCGTTGAACTGGTAGAGGCCCGCCGCGCCGTCCGCCTGGTAGACCAGGAGGCCCGCCGCCGGGGTGGTGATGGCCGTCCGCTGCGCCGCGGTCATGCGCGGGGGCAGGAAGCCCTTGGTGGTGCTGCTCAGGTCCAGCAGGGCCGTGGCGGCCGGGGTGTCCGTGCCGATGGCCAGGGCTCCGCCCGAGAACACCACATCGCTGCCCGTGAGCGTCATGGGCGAGGCGCCGGCGGCACCCGTGGCGCCGGTGGCACCGGTCGACCCTGCCACACCCGCTGCGCCGGTGTCGCCCTTCGCACCAGCCGCGCCCTCGGCGCCGGCGGGGCCCACCAGGCTCACGCCCGTAGGCCAGGCCCCGGCCACCTTGGGGCCAAAGAGGGTGCTGGTGGTGGTGTTGAGGTAGAAGTCCCCAATGGCGCCACTGTCCGTGGCGGGGTTGGCGCTGCCGCTGAGCACCGTCCGACCATCCACGCCGTTGCTACCCGCTGCTCCGGCCGGGCCCACCTCGCCCTGGAGGCCCTGGGCGCCTGCCACACCTGCAGCGCCGGTGTTGCCCTTGGCACCGGCCGCGCCCTCGGCGCCCGTGGCACCCACCAGGCTCACGCCCGTGGGCCAGGCCCCGGCCGCCTTGGGGCCGAAGAGGGTGTTGGTGGTGGTGTTGAGGTAGAAGTCCCCGTTGGCGCCGATACCCTCCGCAGGATTGGCGCTGCCGCTCAGCACTGTCCGGCCGTCCTGACCGCTGGTGCCCGTAACCCCGGTGGGTCCCGTCTCGCCCTGGAGTCCCAGAAGGCCCTGAAGACCCTGGGCGCCGGTCCCACCGGCAGCGCCGAGGTCGCCCTTGCTGCCTTGCACGCCCTGGATGCCCTGGGGGCCCGCAGCGCCCGTGGTGCCCGTGTCACCCTTGACGCCCTGCACACCCTGGGTGCCCTGCGTTCCCTGGGGGCCCGTGGGCCCGGTGGCGCCGGTGGCCCCCGTGAGGCCCGTGAGGCCCTGGAGGCCCTGGGTGCCCTGGGTTCCCGTGGCGCCCGTGGCGCCCGTGAGTCCGGTGTCTCCCTTGGTGCCCTGGCCACCCTGCAGGCCCTGCGTTCCCTGGGGGCCCGTGGCGCCCGCGGCGCCCGTGAGTCCGGTGTCACCCTTGGTGCCCTGGACACCCTGAGTGCCCTGGGTGCCCTGGGGCCCCACCATGCTCACGCCCGCCATGGGCCAGGCGCCGGCGGCCTTGGGGCCCCACAGCACGTTGGTGGTCGTGTTGATGTAGAAATTCCCGTCCACGCCCAGGCTGGGCGCTGGATCCGTGGCCCCGGACAGGGCCGCGCTGCCGGCCACCATCACCTGGCCCGCGGCGCCCGTGTTGCCGGTGTCGCCCTTGACGCCCTGGAGCCCCAGGAGGCCCTGGGGCCCGGTGGCCCCGGTGTCGCCCTTGAGACCCTGAATGCCTTGGGCCCCGGTATCGCCCTTCACACCCTGACTGCCCTGGGTGCCGGTGTCGCCTTTGAGGCCCTGGCTACCCGCCACGCCCTGCCCACCGGCCGGTCCCGCCACACCCTGCGCGCCACCGGCCCCGGTGTCACCCTTGAGGCCCTGAATGCCCTGGGCACCCGTATCGCCCTTCACGCCCTGGCCGCCGGTGGTGCCGAGGTCGCCCTTGAGGCCCTGGGGGCCCTGGGCACCGGTGGCGCCCGTATCACCCTTGGCACCGGTGGCGCCGAGGTCGCCCTTCACTCCCTGCACGCCCTGGGGGCCCGCGTCGCCCTTGGCGCCCTGGAGGCCCTGCACACCCTGGGAACCCGTGGCCCCGATGTCGCCCATTAGGCCCTGGGTACCGGTGGCGCCGGTGTCACCCTTCGTGCCCTGCACGCCCTGGGATCCGGAATCACCCTTGACGCCCTGCCCACCCTGGCTGCCCGCGTCACCCTTGACGCCCTGGGAACCCTGAGGCCCAGCGGGTCCCTGCACGCCCTGGGCACCCTGGCTGCCGGCGGCGCCAGCGGCCCCGGTCAGGCCCTGCGAGCCCTGGGGACCCTGGGGCCCCACCATGCTCACACCCACCGCTGGCCAGACCCCGGCGGCCTTGGGGCCCCACAGGACATTCGTGCCCGTGTTCAGGTAGAAGTCACCGTCGATGCCCAGGTCCACGCCGGGGTCGCCGCCGCCACTGAGTACGGCCTTGCCCGCCACCACGATCTGGCCCGGTGCGCCCGTGGCACCCTGGGCGCCCTCGGGGCCAACGGACCCCGGTACACCCTGCAGGCCCTGGGGGCCCTGTACGCCGGTGTCGCCCTTGGCGCCCTGCAGGCCCTGGGGCCCGGTGGCGCCAGTGGTGCCGGCCACACCCGCCACGCCCTGGGGGCCCACGGCCCCGGCGGTGCCGGTGTCGCCCTTGGCGCCCTGCAGGCCCTGGAGCCCGGTGGCACCCGTGGCGCCCGTGGCCCCTGCGGCGCCGGTGACGCCGGCGGATCCCTGCGCGCCCTGCAGGCCCTGCGCCCCCTGCGGACCGGCCGGTCCCTGGGCGCCCACCGCGCCGGTGGCGCCGGTGCTACCCACGGCACCCACGGTGCCCTGCAGGCCCTGGGCCCCCTGAGGTCCGATCAGGCTCACACCCGCTGCCGGCCAAACGCCACCGGCTCGGGGGCCCCACAGTGTGTTCGTGGTGGTGTTGATGTAGAAGTCGCCGTCGACGCCAATGCCCACGCCGGGATCTGTGGCCCCGCTGAGGGCCGCGTTGCCCGCCACCACTGTCTGGCCCGCCGTGCCGGTCACGCCCTGGGGGCCGGTGGTGCCGGTCGCTCCGGTCGCACCGCTGGGTCCGGTCGCGCCGGTGGCACCTGCCGCACCCATCGCGCCCGTCGAGCCGGCCGGGCCGGTGGCCCCGGTGGACCCGGTGGGTCCCGTCGGTCCGGCGGGACCGGTCGCGCCAGCGATGCCGGCTGTGCCGGTCGGGCCCGCCGCGCCCTGGAGACCCTGGGCGCCCTGGGGACCGATGAGACTGACGCCCGCCGCCGGCCAGACGCCGCTGGCCCGGGGGCCCCACAGCGTGTTCGTGGTGGTGTTGATATAGAAGTCGCCGTCCTTGCCCAGGCCCGCGCCGGGATCCGTGGCGCCGCTAAGGGCCGCGCTCCCCGCCACCAGGGTCTGACCCGCCGCGCCCGCCACACCTTGGGCGCCCGTGGCGCCGGTGGCTCCGGTCGCTCCGCCGGGGCCGGAGGCGCCCATGGGGCCGGTCGGCCCGGCGGGGCCCGTCGCACCACCCGCAGCGCCGGAGGGGCCCGCAGGACCCACCAGGGAGAGGCCCACCAGGCCCGTCCAATCGGCGCCCACCTTGGGGCCGTAGAGCAGGTTGGCGGCGGTATCGAGGTAGAAGTCACCCGCCACGCCCGTGGCCGCCGAGGTCACCGGACTGCCGGTACCGCTCAGGACGGTGCGGCCATCCAGGCCCTTGAGGCCGGCGGCGCCGGGGTCACCCTTGGCGCCGGTCAGTCCGGTCAGCCCTATCAGGCCCGCTGGGCCTTGGAGGCCGGTGGCACCGGTCGCACCGGTGGGGCCCATGGCGCCGGTCGCCCCTGCGGCACCCGTCGCTCCGGTGGCGCCGACGGTGCCCAGCACCGTGGACGGCACCCACTTGCCGCCCAGGAACACCAGGGCCTGGCCGTTGGAGGGGGCGTTGGTGGTGAGGTCCAGGGGGGTGCCCTGCAGCTTCATCACCAGGGTCTGATTCTGGGTGCCGGTGACATCACCGGCGATGGGACCGGTCAGTTCCCAGGCGGACCGGGCCTGGAGGGCAGGCACGATGTCCACGTCCGGCGTCAGGGCCTGGCCCGAGATGGTCACATGCAGCTTCAGTCCCGCCTTGCCCAGCATGGCCGAGGGCATGGCCGGCATGGGGGCGGCGCCCAGCACCACCGAGTAGAGGCCATCACTGACGGTGAGGGTGACGTTGCCGGAGGTCCACTGCGCCAGCCCGCTGGCATCCAGAATGGCGAAGGTGAAGACCCGGGCGCCGTTGGCGGAGACACCCCCCTCCACCAGCCGACCCTGGTAGGCCATGGTGGGCACCGGGGCGAGGTCAGCCACCGCCGCCACCAGGGATTCCTGGGCCGGCAGCGACAGGGGACTCACACCCGCGATGATGGCTGCAAGGGTGGGCGTCAGAAAGGAATAGCGCATGGGTTCACCTGGGGTGTGGTCGGCATTGACACTGCGTGGTGCAGCTCGGCTTCGCTGCGCGAAGCCGAGGTCTTAACTGCAACAACTGCATTTCGTGCTTTTTGCATTGCTTCGCTTTTCTTCGCGTCTTTGCGTCTTCGCGTTGAATCAGTTTTCTTTTCCAGCTGTTCTTTTCTTGGTGCCTTGGTGCCTTGGTGGCAAATCAGTTTTCTTTTCTAAAACCCGCCTACTTCCCCAGCTTCGCCAGGATCTCGGCCACCTGGGCCTGCAGGGCTTCGAGCTTGGCCTTGGTGGCCTGGTTCTCGGCCTTCAGGGCCTGGTTCTCCGCCTGCAGGGCCTCGATGGCCTTGTGCTGCTTCTGGGCTTCGTTCAGCAGCATGGGCGGCAGCATCTGGTAGGCCACGGTCTCGATCTGGCCGTCCTTGTCCCGCACGGTCATCTCGGGGATCACCTGGTCCACTTCCTCGGCGATGAGGCCGTACTGCTGGCCCCCGCCGCCGTATTCCGCCTTGTAGCTGAAGGTCACCGGCCGCAGGTTGAAGATGCGGCTGGAGAGGTCCGCCATGGGCTGGATGTTCTCCTTGAAGCGCTGGGATGAGCTGGTGGTCCCGATCTGGCCATTGGCGTCAATGTAGACCGCGATTCCACCCGTCAAGGTGGTCCCACGGATGCCCGCGATGAAGGTCTTGGCCTGGCCGGTCATCGCCGCACCCGACCCCGAGGCCGTGGTTCCGATGCGGATGGTATTGGCCTCCGCCGCCACGCCCAAGTGACCGATGGCGATGTTGTAGTTGCCGGTCGTGAGGCTGACGCCGGCCTGGTAGCCTACGCCGATGTTGTTGCTGCCGGTGGTGTTACTTGCGAGCGCATTCAATCCCATCGCTGAGTTTTGGTAGCCCGTGGTGTTGGGTTGGAGCGCATTCCAACCCATCGCTGAGTTGTTGTAGCCCGTGGTGTTGGATTGGAGCGCATTCATACCCACAGCTGAGTTGTAGGAGCCCGTGGTGTTGGCACTGAGCGCCTGCATACCCACAGCTGAGTTGTAGGAGCCAGTGGTGTTCCCTAGGAGCGCAATGGAACCCACGGCTGAGTTGGCGGTGCCCGTGGTGTTGGCTTGGAGCGCACTCAGACCCATCGCTGAGTTGCTGGAGCCCGTGGTGTTGGCACTGAGCGCACTCATTCCCATCGCTGAGTTGAAGGTGCCCGTGGTGTTGTAATAGAGCGCATTCGCACCCATCGCTGAGTTGCCGTAGCCCGTGGTGTTGGAAAGGAGCGCATCCTTACCCACCGCTGAGTTGTAGGAGCCGGTGTTTGCTTGCAGGGCCCCGGTGCCGACCTTGGTGTTAAAGGTTGCGTCGGAAGCCGTGGAGCCACCCCCCGCCGCTGGCGTCGCCCAGGTGGGTGCGCTGGCGCCGTTGGAGGTGAGCACCTGGCCCGCCGTGCCTGCTGCGGTGGCGGCGTAGGCGCTGGCGCTGGCGGCGTAGATCACTCCGCCCGCCGTGGGGGCCGTGGCGGTGCCCGTGCCGCCGAGGGTGACGGGCACGGTGCCCAGGCTGATGGCCGGGGTGGTGGTACCGGTGGTCACCGTGAGGGGCGCAGTGGCCGTGACACTGGTGACCGTGCCCGAGCCGGCGCTGGCGGCCACGGAACCCAGCTGGCCATTGGCATCAATGACGACTGCCTGCGTGCCCGTGAGGGTGCTCACGCCCCGGATGCCGGCAATGAAGGTCTTGGCCTGGCCCGTCATCGTCGCACCTGACCCCACGGCCGTGGTTCCGATGCGGACGGTGTTGGCCTCGGCGGCGACGCCATCATTTCCAATGGCGATGTTGTAACTCCCGGTGGTCAGGAGAGATCCTGCACCGAGGCCGAGCGCTATGTTGTAGGTGCCAGTGTTGACAGCAGCGAGCGCAGCTTGGCCGACCGCAGTGTTGTAGTTGCCAGAGTTGTTATTGATAAGCGATCTCCTACCGATCGCCGTGTTGGAAGTTCCCGTCGTGTTGGAATAGAGGGCAGAGTCGCCAATCGCAACATTAGAAGATCCCGTGGTGTTGCTGAAGAGGGTGATAGCGCCAAGCGCCGAATTCATAATGCCAGCGCCATTGTTGGTCATGGCCTGGTAACCTATCGCCGTGTTGTTGGAACCTGTGTTTGCCGCCAGCGCCGAGGTGCCAGCCCTGGTGCTATAGGTTGCATCCGAGCCAACACTGGCCTTGACGTTGGTCAGCAGAGAGCCATCGACCCCGGGCAGCTTCCCGGTGGTGGGATCCAGCTGCACCACATTGCCAGCCAGGGTGCCGGCATCCAGCTTGGCGGCGGACTTGAGGCTCATGGCGAGGGCCAAATCGGCGAGGGTGCCGACGCCGGTGCCACCGCTGGCCGCGGGGAGGATGCCCGTCACATGGGTGGTGAGGCCCACCTTGCCCCAGGTGGGGGCCGCTCCGGCGCCGCCGGCGAGGAGGGCGTTGCCGGTGGCGGTGGCCGTGAGCCGGCTGAGGGTCGTGGTGCCGGAGGCGTAGAGCAGGTCCCCAGC
Source organism: uncultured Holophagaceae bacterium (assembly GCA_903880675.1). Lineage (GTDB taxonomy): Bacteria > Acidobacteriota > Holophagae > Holophagales > Holophagaceae > Geothrix. The sequence goes on from CAIRQL010000128.1 coordinate 25,176, forward strand.
GGTGTAGCTGGACTGGCCCGTGCCACCGTTGGCTGCAGCCACCACGCCCGTGAGGGAGCTGGCGGCCATGCCGGCGCTGGCAGCGGTGCCCAGCTGACCGTTCTCGTTGATGACCACGCTCTTGAGGGTGGTGCCCTCCGGCGTCACGCCGGTGATGCCGTAGATGAAGGTCCTGCCCGTTCCGCTGGAGTTGGCGACTTGCCAGGGGTAGCCGATACGCATGGTGTTGGCTTCCGCCGCCACACCCACATGTCCGATGGCAATGTTGTTGCTGCCGGTGGTCCAGGCGGCCCCTGCGCTCTCGCCCACAGCAATGTTTTGCGAGCCGGTGGTCAGCTGGTTGCCTGCACCTTTACCTACCGCAGTGTTGTTGCTGCCAAATGCGACGTTATATAGGGTCCCCATGCCAACGGCCACATTGTTCGTACCGGTGGTATTCATCATCAGGGCCCAGGAGCCAATGCCAGTGTTCATACCAAGACCCTCATTGCTGTAGAGAGCCTTGTATCCGAGGGCGGTGTTATGGTATGATTGGCCGTTTTTTTCTAAGGCCTCGGATCCTACTGCGGTGTTATAGGATGCTCGGTTCACTCTTAACGTCATGTAACCCAGGGCAATGTTGTTGTTCATATCAACACCCCCCGCCTGTTCCATCGCCCCAGTACCGATCTTGATGTTTTTGTTGGAGTCGGAGCCGAGGCTGGTGGCGAGGATGCCGGTGAGCTGGGAGCCATCCACCGCCGGCAGCTTGGCACTGGCGTCTAGCTGAATCACGTTATTGGCGGCGGTGCCCAGGGTGATGCCCAGGTTGGTGAGGGCTCCCGCGGCCGTGGTGGCCCCGGTGCCACCGTTGGCGATGGCCAGGGTGCCACCCAGGGTGAGGGTGCCGCTGCTGGTGATGGGCCCGCCGGTGGCGGTGAGCCCCGTGGTGCCGCCAGCCAGGTTCACGCTGGTGACGGTGCCCGCAGCCGTGCTGCTGGCCACGGAGCCCAGCTGACCGTTGGCGTCAATGACGACTGTCTGCGTGCCCGTGAGGCTGCTCACGCCCCGGATGCCGGCGATGAACGTGCGGCTCTGGCCCGAGGCGGGCGTGGTGCCCGTGTTGTAGGCCTTGCCGAGGCGCAGGGTGTTGGCCTCCCCGGCGGCGGCATCGTAGTCGTTGCCGATGACGATGTTGTAGCTGCCGGTGGTCAGGCTGGCGCCGGCGTAAAAACCCAGGGCGATGTTGCCTTGTCCTGTGGTGTTGGCAGCCAGGGCGTAGCTGCCCATGGCCACATTCATGCCACCCCCGAGGTTGTTCCACATGGCCATGGAGCCGAAGGCTGCGTTGCTGGTTCCGTAGTTTGCCGTGAGGGCGCTGTCCCCAAAGGCAGCGTTGTAGTCGCCCGACGTGTTGCCGGAAGGGGCGCCCAGGGCCTGGAATCCGAAGGCGGAGTTGCTGGTGGAGGAGACCGCCTTGCTCAGGGTTCCGTGGCCGAACGCCGCATTGCGGGCGGGCCTGCTGGCGACGGCCAGGGCGCTGGAGCCGACGGCCACGTTGGTGCCCCCGGTGGTGACCGCAGCCAGCGCATTGTAGCCAACGGCCACATTGTCGGAGCCTGCGGTGACTGCGAGCAGGGCCTTCGAGCCCATGGCCGTGTTGTTGGAGCCCGTAACACTGGTGCTGGTGCTCCCCATGGCTTGGTTGCCAAAGGCGCTGTTGTTGATGGCGTCTGGCCCCCCGCCGTAGAGGGCCTGGTAGCCGAAGCTGGAGTTGAAGGCACCCGCCACGGCGTACTGCGACTGGTAGCCGAAGGCAGAGTTCTGGGGCTTGTCTGAGTTGCCCCAAAGGGCCTGATAGCCGAAGGCGGAGTTGCCAGATGCCGTGGTGTTCTGATACATGGCCTGGAAACCAAACGCGGAGTTGTAGTTGCCGTAGTTTTCGCTCAGGGCACTGTGCCCGAAGGCTGCATTCTCCTTGCCGATGATGTTTCTCCACATGGTGGAAACACCAACGGCGGTGTTGGAATAGGCGGTAGTGGCCGACATCAGTGAACCACGGCCGAAGGCGGCATTGTTGGAGCCAGTGGTGTTGGAAGTGAGAGCCCCGGTGCCGAAGGCTTGGTTGCTGTAGCCATCGGTATTGGCAGAGAGGGCCGCGGAGCCGAAGGCTTCATTCCCACCACCACCATTCGTAGAGGCAAGCGCCAGGTAGCCGAAGGCGGAGCTTCCATATGATGTCGTGGTTCCCTTCATGGCCTGGTAGCCCACGGCGGTGTTGTACTTGCCTGTGGAAACGACGGCCAGGGCCCCAGTGCCTCCCTTGGTGTTGAAGTTGGCATCCGAGCCGACGCCGGCCGTGAGGTTGGTGAGCAGGGAGCCATCCACCGCCGGGAGCTTGGCGCTGGCATTGAGCTGCACCACATTGTTGGCGGCAGTGCCGAAGGTAATGCCCAGGTTGGTGAGGGCTCCCGCGGCCGTGGTGGCGCCGGTGCCGCCATCGGTCAGGGGGATGGTGGCCACGGCGGTCATGGCCGTGGTGCCGGCGCCCTTCACATAGCCGGTCAGGGTGGTGGCGCCGGTGCCGCCGAGGGTCACGGGCACCGTGCCCAGGGTGATGACGGGGGTGGTGGTGCCGGTGGCCACGGTGATGGGGCCACCGGTGGCACCGGTGACGCTGGTGACGGTGCCGGTGCCAACGGCCACGCCGTTGATGCGGAAGCTGCTGCCCGTGGAGATATTGACATCGCCAACCACATCCAGCTTGTAGACCGGGGTGGTGGTGCCGATGCCGACCTTGCCTTGCGAGTTGATTCGGACCTTTTCTACGGAGGACACCCCATTATAGGTGTAGAAAGCCAGGCCAGAATAAGGGACATTGCTATCCTCAAGTATCCCGGCGATTGCGGGCACCTGGTTCCAACGCGTGTCGAACCAGGGTATTGGTGATAGCAGCAGCTTGGCGCTCTGGCCGACGGTGGACCCCGCCGTGTTGTTGCCCAGCAGGAACTCGCCTGTCGCGGATTTGGCATCGAGTGTCGCCTTTGGCGCCGTAGTCCCTAGGCCCACTTTGCCTGAGGTGTAGCTGATGTCGCTGCCACTGGTGGTCCACTGGCTACCGGTGAGGGTGGTCCAGGCCACATCCGTGGCGTTGGTGGTCAGGACCTTGCCGCTGTTGTTCGTCTGGGTGGGCAGCAGGTTAGTGCGGGCTGCCAGTGCCGTGGTGGCACCGGTGCCGCCCTGGGCCAGGGACAGGGCCGTGGTCAGGTTCGTCAAGCTGGTGATGTCGCTGTTGGCGCCAGAGCCGGCCGCAAGGAGGTTGCTGCGGGCCGCGGTCGCCGTGGTGGCGCCGGTGCCGCCGAGGGTCAAGGGCACCGTACCCAGGGTGATGACGGGCGTGGTGGTGCCAGTGGCCACCGTGATGGGGCCACCGCTGGTGGCGGTGACGCTGGTGACGGTGCCGGTGGTACCAGCGGCGGCGGTGCCCAGCTGACCGTTGGCGTCAATGACCACGATCATAGGACTGGGACCAGCCGGCGTCACACCGGTGATGCCGGCGATGAAGGTCTTGTTCTGCCCGGTCATGGCAACGCCCGTGCCGCTGGGCGCTGTGCCCAGACGCAGGGTATTGGTATCCGCCGTCACGCCCTGGTGGCCGATGGCGATGTTGTGGTTGCCGGAAAGTTGGTTGCCGGCCAGGTAGCCCACAGCGATGTTGTTGCTGCCGGTGGTGTTCTGCTGGAGGGCACCGTAACCCAACCCTGCGTTGTAGGCGCCCGTGGTGTTGTTTAGGAGTGCCGTCGCCCCCATCGCTGCATTGTTGGCGGCGGTGGTGTTGTATTGGAGCGCATTGTTACCCACGGCTGCGTTGCCGCTGCCGCTGGTGTTGGACGTGAGCGCCTGGAAACCCAGCGCGGAGTTGTAGGCGCCCGTGGTGTTCGAGGTGAGTGCGTGATCACCCAGCGCGGAGTTGTAGATGCCTGAGGTTAGGCCAGAGAGCGCCAGGTAGCCGGCCTTGGTGTTCCCTCCTGTCGAGCTGATGAGGGCGTTGATGTTCGTCAGCAGGGAGCCGTCCACTGCCGGCAGCTTGGCGCTGCCATCCAGCTGGACCACATTGCCGGCGGCGGTGCCCAGGGTGAGCCCCAGGTTGGCGCGGGCCGCAAGGGCCGAAGTGGCCCCGGTGCCACCGTTACCGATGGCCACGGTGCCGGTGACATTGGCGGCATTGCCGCTGATGTTGCCACTGATGTCCGTGCCGGGGATGGTGGTGGCGGCCGTCATGGCCGTGGTGCCCGTGCCCTGCACATAGCCTGTCAGGGAGATGGCGCCGGTGCCCCCATTGGCCACGGGCAGGGTGCCCGAGACGTGGGTGGTGAGGCCGAGCTTGCCCCAGGCGGGGGCGGCACTGGTGCCGCCAGAGAGCAGGGCGTTGCCCGCGGCCACATCGGCCAGTTTGGAAAGGGCGGTGGTGGAGGAGGCGTAGAGCAGGTCACCCACTATGTAGCTGGCCTGGCCCGTGCCGCCCTGGGGGGCGGAGAGGGCCGTGGTGAGACCCGTCAGCGAGGTGAGGTCACTGTTGGCTCCGGATTTGGCGGCCAGCAGGTTGGCGCGGGCACCCGTATCCGAGGTGGCGCCGGTGCCACCATAATTCACGGGCACCGTGCCCAGGGTGATGACGGGCGTGGTGGTGCCGGTGGCGACGGCGAGCGGCGAGCTGGCGGTGACGCTGGTGACGGTGCCGATGCCGCCGCCGGCGCTGGTGACGGAACCCAGCTGGCCGTTGGCGTCGATGACCACGGTCTGGGTGCCGGTGAGGGTGTTCACGCCCCGGATACCGGCGATGAAGGTCCGGTTGTGGCCGGTGTTGGGGGTGTAGGTGGCGTCGAGGGGCGTGCCGATGCGGATGGTGTTGGTATCCCCGGCCACGCCGAGATGGGCCAGGTCCAGGTTGTAGCTCCCGGTGGTGATGTAGGCTCCGGAACTAGCGCCGAGGGCGATGTTGTAGGACCCGGAAGTCTGGGTTAGGGCCTCTGAGCCCACGGCGACGTTGGAACCGCCGCCTGCATATTGCATGGTCCAGCGGCCGATGGCCACGTTTTTGCCATAGAGCGCATTGGTAACGCCGCTTAGGGCGGCATTACTCAGGGCAAGGACGCCGATGGCCGTGTTGGAGTGGCTGTTTGCGCTGGTCGGGAACTGCATGGCCCCCTGGCCGATGGCCACGTTGTCGATGCTATAGGTGCTGCCCGCCAGGGCCTGGTGGCCGATGGCGGTGCTGTGCTCAGCTCTGTTGCTGGCAGTGAGGGCCTGGTAGCCCAGGGCCGTGTTGGCCGACCAAGCGGCCGCGTTCGACAGGGAGGCCATAGCGCCGGTGCCGCCCTTGGTGTTGAAGTAGGCATCCGAGACCACGCTGCCGATGACATTCGTCAACTGGGAGCCGTCCACGGCGGGCAGCTTGGCGCTGCCATCCAGCTTGACGACGTTCCCCGCGGCGGTGCCGGTATTGAGGATGGCGGCGGTGCCCAGGCCCATGGCTGTGGACAGACCGGACAGGCTGGTCTGGCCCGTGCCACCGCTGGCCACGGGCAGGGTGCCCGTGACGGCGGTGGTGAGGTCCACCTGGCCCCAGGCCGGCGCCGTGCCGGTGCCCTTGGCCAGTAGCACATTGCCGGTGGCCGCGGCGTTCAGCTTGGAGAGGGTCGTGGCGCCCGAAGCATAGAGCAGGTCGCCGGTGGTGTAGCTGGCGAGGCCCGTGCCGCCACTGGCGGGGGCCACCACGCCGGAGAGGGCGGCGGCAGCGATACCGCCGCCCGTGCCCAGCTGGCCGTTGGCATCAATGACCACGGGCAGGGTGGTGCCAGCGGGCGTCACGCCGGTGACGCCCGCCAGGAAGGCCTTGGTCTGGCTGCCGGCAGTGCCGAGGCGCAGGGTGTTGCTCTCGGTGGCCGCACCCGCATGGCCCAGGTAGATGTTCTGGCTACCGTTGGTGAGGGTGTTGCCCGCCAGGTAGCCGACGGCGATGTTCTCGGAGTCCCCGGTCTGGCTGGTGTCTGCGTTCTGCAGGGCGCCCTTGCCCAGGGCCGTGTTCTTGCTACCGGTGCTGTTGGTGGCACCGGCCTGGTGGCCCACGAACGTATTGCTGCTGCCGGTCTGCAGGCCCGTGCCGGCCTCGAGACCTGCCAGGGTGTTGTTGCTGCCCATGCCGTTGGTGCCGCCGTTGCCGACGCTGAGGTTGCCGCTGGCGCCGCCCGTGGTGGGGGTCTGCAGGACCTTCGTGCCGCCGATGCTGACGGCGCTGGCGGCGTCCACATTGACGTTACCCACCACGCTCAAGGCGTAGGAGGCGCTGGCGGCGGTCTTGATGCCCACGTTCTGGCTGCTGCCGATGCCGTTGGCGTTGGAGGTCCAGGGGCCGCTGGGGGCCGTGGACCAGACGATGGCCGAACCCGTGGAGGTGAGCACCTGGCCGTTGCTGCCCAGGGTGCTGAGGCCCGTGCCGCCATTGGCGGCAGCCACCACGCCGGTCACATTGGCGGCGCTGCCGCTGATGTTGCCGCTGATGTCGGCGCCGGGGAGGCTGCTGCTGGCCGTCATGGCCGAGGCGCCGTTGCCCTTCACATAGCCCGTGAGGGTGCCGGCAGCGCCGGTGCCCCCGTTAGCGACTGCCAGGGTGCCCGTGGCTTCCGTGCCCAGGGCGATGGCGGTCTTGGTGGCCAGAGAGCCCAGGCCCAGGTTGGTGCGGGCGCCGGCGGCGTCCGTGGCACCGGTGCCGCCGTTGGTCACAGGCACGGTGCCCGTGAGGCTGATGACCGGCGCGGTATTGCCGCTGGTGACCGTGAGGGGCGCGGAAGCGGTCACACCGGTGACGGTGCCCGCCGCCGGACTGACCGGCACCCAGGCGCTGCCGCTCCAGGCCAGGACCTGATTGGCGGTGGCCCCCATCTGGTGAAGCTTGGCGGCGGTGACGGAGGCGGAGGCCAGGTTGGTGGCGGTGACGCCGCTGGCGGCCAGGGAGACGGCGCCGGAGGTTTCACTGAGGCCGCCGTTGAAGCTGTACACCGTGCCGCTGTTGAACTGGGACCAGGCGCCGTCGCTGTAGACATAGCCCTTGCCGGTGAGGGTGGCAAAGACCGCATCGTTGGCCGCCGGGGTGGCGCCCGACCAGGCACCGGCACTGTAGGTGGCGATCTGGTTGGCAGTGATGCCCCCGCCCCAGGCGGCGGTGGCGATGTAGCGGTCCCCACTGATGGGAGAGCCCGGCGTGGTGTCGCTCATGGCCTTCACGGAAGGCCGCCACACCAGACCCGAGGTGCGGTCCATGACGTACTTCAGGGTGGCGGCATCCGTGTCGGCGGTGGGAGCAGCCAGGTTGGTGATCTTGTTGGTGGCCATGTTCAGGGCGCCCGTGGCGGACACGGTGCCATCGGCCTTGAGGTAGCCGGCGGTGGCATGGTTGCCGGTGGCGGCGGCGGCGGCGAAGGTGGTGAAATCCGCCCCGGCGAGGTAGCCGTCCTGGGAAGCAGAAGCCCGGTTGATGCCGAGGCTGCCGGTGGTGGTGACGGTGCCCGTGAGGGGGGCGGTGGTGGTGACGCTGGTGACGGTGCCGCTGCCCTTGGCGGTGAAGGTGGCCCAGTCAGAGGCGCTGAGGTAGCCGGCCTGGCCCGAGGCCGCGGCGGGCATGCTGAGGGCGGGCGTGGTGGTGCCGTTGGCCACGGTGATGGGGGCCCCGCCACTGACGCTGACGCTGGTGACGCCACCGGCCACGCTGCTGCCGGCCCGGAACCAGGCCGTGCCGTTGAACACCATCAGATCCTTGAGGTCCGTGTCATAGACCGCCAGACCCGTGGCTGGCTCGTAGATGGTGGTGCGCTGGCTGGTGGTCATGCGGGGCGGCAGGAAGCCCTTGTTGGTGCTGGTGAGGTCCAGGACGGCGCTGATGTCCGGGGCGCTGGTGCCCACGCCCACGGAGCCGGCGGTGCGGACCACATCCGCACCCACCGTCGTGAAGGGCGCAGCGCTCCAGGCCGGGAGGCCGGCGCCGCTGACGGTGAGCACCTGGCCCGAGGTACCCACGGCGAGGCCCGCCACCGTATCGGCAGCGGAGGCATAGAGCAGGGCGCCGGCACTGACACTGCTCAGGCCCGTGCCGCCGTGGGTCGGGTCCACGACGCCGGTGACATTGGCGGCAGTGCCGGTGGTGCTCTGGTTCAGCAGGGGCACATCCCCTGCCTGGAGGGGGCCCAGCACCACATTGGTGCCGTTACCGCGCAGGTACTGCCCGCTGGTGGTGCCACCAGCCAGGGCATTGAGGGCGGTCTGGGCCGTGGCGGCCCCGGTGCCGCCCTGGGCGATGGCCAGGGTGCCGGTGGTGATCTTGCTGGCGGCCAGGGCCGGGATATCGGTGGCGGCAAGGGCGCGGAAGGTGGGCGTGCCCGCGGCCCCGGCGGGGGCGGCGAGGACGGTGCCAGCGGTCTGGCTGGCCAGGGTGGCCGTGAGGGTGCCGGTGGTGGTGACCGGTGAGTTGGTGACGGTGAAGATGCCCGGCAGGTCCAGGCCCACGCTGGTGACGGACCCGGCGGTGTTGTCCACCCAGGAGAGGGTGCCGCTGCCGTTGGTGCGGAGCACCTGGCCGCTGGTGCCATCGGCGGCGGGCAGGGTGAAGGTGAGGCTGGCCGCCGGGGCGTCGGGCCCCTTGAGCGCGATGTAGGTGGGACCACTGACCGTGAGGCCCAGGAAGCGCAGCTCGCCGGTGTTGCCGGCACTGGCGCCGTAGGCCCCAAGCTGGAGCGCATTCTGCTGGTTGAGGCCGGTGAGGGCGGTGAGGTCGGTGTTGATGCCGGTCTTGGCGGCGGCCAGGTTGGTGCGGGCGCCAGCGGCGTCCGAGGCCCCGGTGCCACCGGAGGCCACGGGCAGGGTGCCCGTCACTTCGGTGGCCAGGTTCACGGCGGCGCCGTTGCCGGCCAGGGTGATGCGGCCCTGCTGATCCACGGTGAGGGTGGCCCGGGTGTAGCTGCCAGCAGTCACGGCCGTATCGGCCAGAGTCAGGGTGCCGGTGCCCGTGATGGGCCCGCCCGTGAGGCCGGTACCCGCGCTCACGCGGGTGACCGTGCCCACGGCGGTGCTCACTCCGAAGGGACCGGCCCAGGCATGGGCGTTGCCATCAAAGGCATAGAAGCCCGCGGTGCCATCGGTCTGGTAGACCAGCAGGCCCGTGGCCGGATTGCTGATGGCGGCCACCTGGGCGGCCATCATGCGCGGCACCAGCAGGCCCTTGGTGGTGCTGGAGAGCTCCAGCAAGGCGGTGCCATCGGGCGTCGCCGTACCCAGGCCCACGGCTCCGGCGGTGTAGACCGCATCGCTGCCGCTGAGGGTGAAGGGGCTGGCGCCGGCATCACCCCTGGGGCCCTGTTCGCCCTGGGCACCGTTTGCGCCCGTAGCACCCGTGGCGCCCGCGACGCCGGCAGTACCCGTGGCACCCGTGGCGCCGGTGGCGCCCGTGGCACCGCTGGCGCCAGTGGCGCCGTTGGCGCCCGTCGGTCCCTGGGAACCCGCGGGCCCCTGGGCCCCGGCGGAGCCATTGGTGCCGCTGGCGCCGGCGGGGCCTTCCGGACCCTGGGCGCCTTGAGCGCCGGCCACGCCCTGGATGCCCTGGTTGCCCCGGGGCCCCACGATGCTGACGGAATGCTGGGGCCAGGCACCGCCATACTTGGGCCCGAAGATCATGTTGGTGGTGAGGTTCACGTAGAAGTCACCGTCCGAGCCGGTGCCGGCCGCGGGATCGCCCGTGCCGCTGAGAGCCGCCTGGCCGGCGATGAGGATCTGCCCATCGCTGCCGGAGTTGCCCTGGGGGCCAGTGGGCCCCGCCACACCCTGCTGGCCCTGGGAACCCGTGGCGCCGGTGAGGCCGTTGCTGCCGGCCACACCCTGGAGGCCCTGCTGACCCTGGATGCCCTGCTGGCCCTGGGGCCCCACCATGCTCACGGAACCCGTGGGCCAGCTACCGCCAGCCTTGGGCCCGAAGATCATGTTGGTGGTGATGTTCACGTAGAAATCACCATCGGTGCCGGTGTCGCCCGAGGGATCACTGGTGCCGTTGAGGGCCGCCTTGCCCGCGATGAGGATCTCGCCGTTGCTGCCGGCCACGCCCTGGGGGCCCTGGATGCCGGAGGCGCCCTGGGAGCCCGAGGCGCCGCTCTGACCACTGGCGCCCACTGCGCCCTGGATGCCCTGCCCGCCCGTTTCGCCCGCTGGGCCCACGGGGCCCGCTGTGCCCTGGGACCCGGTGGCCCCAGTGATACCGGTCAGGCCGATGGCGCCGGTGGCGCCCACCAGGCCCTGGACGCCCGTGGGGCCCTGGGCCCCGGTGGACCCATTGGTGCCGTTGGCGCCGGCGGGCCCTTCCGGACCCTGGGCCCCCTGAGTGCCGACCACGCCTTGCTGGCCTTGGAGGCCCCGGGGCCCGACGATGCTGACGGAATTGGTGGGCCACGCACCGCCGACCTTGGGCCCAAAGATCATGTTGTTGGTGATGTTCACGTAGAAGTCACCATCGGCCCCGGTGCCGGCCACGGGATCGCCCGCACCACTGAGGGCGGCCTTGCCGGCGATGAGGATCTGGCCGTCGCTGCCGGAGATGCCCTGGGGGCCCGTGGGGCCCGCCACGCCCTGCTGCCCCTGGGGGCCCGTGGCGCCGAGGAGACCCGTGCTGCCGGCCGCACCCTGGAGGCCCTGCTGGCCCTGATTGCCCTGCTGGCCCTGGGGGCCGACGATGCTGACGGAACCCGTGGGCCAGCTACCGCCTGCCTTGGGCCCGAAGATCATGTTGGTGGTGATGTTGACGTAGAAATCGCCATCGGTGCCGGTCCCTGGGGCGGGATCCGAAGTGCCGTTGAGGGCCGCCTTGCCGGCGATGAGGATTTCGCCATTGCTGCCGGCCACGCCCTGGGGGCCCTGGATGCCGCTGGTTCCCTGAGCGCCGGTGGCGCCGTTCTGACCGCTGGTGCCAGCGGGGCCCTGAACGCCCTGCCCGCCCGTCTCGCCGGCGGAACCCACGGGGCCCACCGCGCCCTGGGCCCCGGTGGCCCCAGTGGCGCCGGTCGCTCCAGTGGCCCCGTCAGTTCCTGCGAGGCCCTGCAGTCCTGTCTCACCCTGAGCTCCGGTGACGCCCCGGGCACCGGTCACGCCCTGGGCGCCCGTCGCGCCGGTGGCGCCAGTCGCGCCCTGGGGGCCAGCCACGCCCTGGGATCCCACCGCGCCAGTGGCACCGGCGGCTCCTTCCGGCCCCTGGGCACCTTGGGTTCCCGCCACACCCTGAAGGCCCTGGAGACCCCGGGGCCCGATGATGCTGACGGAGTTCGTGGGCCACGCGCCACCGGCCTTGGGCCCAAAGATCATGTTGTTGGTGATGTTCACATAGAAATCGCCATCGGCCCCGGTGCCGGCCACGGGGTCAGCCGTGCCACTGAGAGCGGCCTTGCCAGCGATGAGGATCTCGCCATCGCTACCCGAAATGCCCTGGGGGCCCGTGGGGCCCGCCACGCCCTGCTGCCCCTGAGAGCCCGTGGCGCCGCTGAGGCCAGCGTTCCCGGTGATGCCCTGGAGGCCCTGCTGGCCCTGGAGGCCCTGCTGGCCCTGGGGGCCCACCATGCTCACGGAACCCGTGGGCCAGCTACCGCCGGCCTTGGGCCCGAAGATCATGTTGGTGGTGGTGTTGACGTAGAAGTCGCCATCGGTGCCGGTCCCTGCAGCGGGATCGGCGCTGCCATTGAGGGCCGCCTTGCCGGCGATAAGGATTTCGCCATTGCTGCCGGCCACGCCCTGGGGGCCCTGGATGCCGCTGGCACCCTGGGCGCCGGTGGCACCGCTCAGACCGCTGGCACCCACCACGCCCTGGATGCCCTGCCCGCCTGTTTCACCGGCCGGGCCCACCGGGCCCACGGCCCCCTGCGCCCCGGTGGCGCCGTTGGCACCGGCCGGTCCCGCGATGCCCTGCGGTCCGGCCTGACCCTGTTGGCCCGTGGGGCCCTGGAGACCCGCCACGCCGCTGGCACCGGTGGCACCGGTGGTACCCGCCGGTCCCTGGGCGCCCTGGAGACCCTGCAGGCCCTGCAGGCCCCGGGGGCCCACGATGCTCACGGAGTTGGTGGGCCAGTTGCCGCCGGCCTTGGGGCCGAAGATCATGTTGGTGGTGGTGTTGACAAAGAAGTCGCCGTCCTCACCCGCGCCCGGCAGGGGATCCGCCGTGCCGTTGAGGGCCGCCTTGCCAGCGATGAGAATCTCGCCGGTGATGCCGGCCACGCCCTGGGGGCCCGTGAGGCCCGTGATGCCCTGGGGGCCTTCGGGGCCCGTGGCGCCGTTGATGCCGTTGCTGCCCGCGAAGCCCTGGGCGCCCTGGATGCCCTGGAGGCCCTGCTGGCCCTGGGGGCCCACGATGCTGACGGAACCCGCCGGCCAGCGACCGCCGGCCTTGGGGCCGAAGAGCATGTGGGTGAAGTTGTTGATGTAGAAGTCCCCGTCCGCCCCGATGCCGGAGCCCGGGTCGTTGCTGCCGCTAAGGGCCGCCTTGCCCGCAACCAGGCTTTCGCCATTGCTGCCAGCCGAGCCCTGGGGGCCCTGGACGCCCTGGGGGCCCTGGGCGCCGGTCTGACCGTAGGAGCCTTCCGCACCCCGGGGTCCCGCCAGGCCCGCCAGGCCCGTGGAACCGACGATGCCCATGGAGCCCTGGGGGCCGCCAGCGCCGGTGGCGCCGGTGGGTCCGAGGGGGCCCTGCTCACCCTTGAGGCCCTGGGTGCCCTGAGGTCCAGCCAGACCCTGGGGGCCCGCCACACCGGCGACGCCTTCGACACCAGCGGATCCCGCTACGCCCTGAATGCCGCGGGGCCCCAAGGGGCCGACCATGCTCACCGTACCTGTGGGCCAGACGCCGGCCTTGGGTCCGTAGAACACATTGGCGACCGTGTCGATGTAGAAGTCGCCGTCGATGCCAAGGGTGTTCGCTGGTGCGCCAGTGCCGTTGAGCACGGCCTTGCCCGCCACGATGGTCTGACCGGCCACACCCTCCTGGCCCTGGGCACCTTCCTGGCCCTGGGGGCCCTGGGACCCCGTGAAGCCCTGCTGGCCCTGGAAGCCCTGGCTGCCCTGGGTGCCCTGGACGCCCTGCGTGCCCTGGGGTCCCGTGAGGCCACGGAGGCCCTGCTCACCCTGAGAGCCGGTATCGCCCTTGGTGCCAGTGGCGCCGGTGGCGCCCGCCGCGCCGGTATCGCCCTTGAGGCCCAGGGGGCCTTGGGGGCCCAGCGGTCCCTGGGGACCGGCCACGCCGGCCACGCCGGAGGCGCCGGTGAGACCGGCCACGCCCTGGGTGCCCTGGAAGCCCTGGAGGCCCTGCTGGCCCCGGGGGCCGACGATGCTCACCGAGTTAGTGGGCCAGGCGCCGGCAGCCTTGGGGCCAAAGATCATATTGGTGGCCGTGTTCACATAGAAGTCGCCGTCACTGCCGGTGCCGGCGGCGGGATCCGTCGCCCCATGCAGGGCCGCCTTGCCCGCGATCAGCACCTGGCCATCGCTGCCCATCACACCCTGGGGGCCCGTGGGCCCCGTGCTGCCCTGGATGCCCTGGGGGCCCGTGGCACCGGCCAGACCGTTGCTACCCGCGATGCCCTGGGGCCCCTGGATGCCCTGGGTACCCACGCTGCCCTGGGGCCCCACCATGCTCACGGAGCCCGCCAGCCAGGCACCGTTGGTCTTGGGCCCAAAGATCATGTTGGTGCTGGTGTTCACATAGAAGTCACCCTCGCCGCCGACATTCGACGCCGGATCCGTGCCACCGCTCAGGGACGCGTTGCCCGCGATGAGGACCTGCCCGTCATTGCCCTGGGCACCCTTGGGGCCCGTGACACCATTGGGGCCCTGGGGGCCCGTGGCACCCGTGATGCCGGCGGGGCCCCCGGGGCCAGCCGCGCCCGTCAGACCGATGGAGCCTGTCACGCCCGCAGGGCCCTGGGCCCCGGCGGTGCCGGCCACGCCCGAGAGGCCGGTGGGGCCGGTGAGACCCGTCGCGCCAGTGGGGCCGGCGGGACCGCTGGGCCCCTGCGGCCCGGTGGCACCGGCCGTGCCCACCACGGAGGTCGGCACCCACTTGCCGCCGAGGAACACCAGGGCCTGCCCGTTGGAGGGCGCATTGGTGGTGAGGTCCAGGGGCGTGCCCTGCAGCTTCATCACCAGCGTCGTGTTCTGCGTGCCTGTGACATCACCGGCAAAGGGGCCCGTCACTTCCCAGGCACTGCGGGCCTGGAAGGCGGGCACGATGTCGATGTCCGGTGTCAAGGCCAGGCCCGACAGCTTCACATGCAGCTTCAGCCCCGCCTTGCCCAGCAAGGTCACTGGCAGCGCTGGCATCCCCGTGGCGCCCAGCACCACGGCGTAGAGGCCCTCGTTCACGGTGAGGGTGAGGTTCCCCGAGGCCCACTGTTCGACCCCGGCGCTGTCGAGGATGGAGAACGCGAAGACGCGCGCCCCATTGGCCGCCGCCGCCCCTTCCATGAGCCGCCCCTGGTAAGCCAGGGTCGGCGTCGGCGCCACATCCGCCGCCGCAGCGAGCGGCGCGTCCTGGGCCTTCAGCAGCGGCATCGGTGCGCAGGCAACGAGGGCGGCGATGGTGGGGGTGAGGAATGAGTGGCGCATGGGACCTCCAGGTGCTGATCAGATTTGCTGCGCAAATCCGATTGAAAAAAGCTGGTTGGTGTTCTGCCTAGCCGTGCGTTCTTGCTTTTCTTCGTGTCTTCGTGGTGATCCGTTTTTTAGAAGCCACCTACTTAGGCGGCTCGAACCCATGCCGCACTTTGATCGTTGGATCCCCCACCACGGTGACGTTGACGGCGGGGATGCTCTCGCCCACCACGGGGGAGTTGCCGATCGCAGTGCCGGTCACGACCTGGGTGGTGCCGGAGGCCTGGACGAAGTTGGGCGTGGTCACAGCGGCGGGTGGCGCGGGCAGGATGGTGACATTGGCGCTGGCGGTGTAGCGCACATCCTGGCTCCACACGGCGTAGAGGACGCAGGTGCCGGTTGTGGCGCCGGCTGTGAACAGGCCACTGGAGGTGATGGTCCCGGCGCTGGCGGGCAGCACCGACCACTGGGTCTGGTTGCCCCAGGGGGTGCTGGCCACGAACTGCAGGCTCTGACCCACGGCCAGGGACCCGGTGCCCGGGGTAATGGTCATGGTCCAGTTGACCGTGGCCACATGGTCGCCCGAGTGCGAGGAGCCGCTCCAGCAGCCCAGCATGAGGACCAGTGAGGTGGCGCAGAGGAGTCGTAACAGCGTCGTCATGGCGCCTCCCTAGAAGTGCCAGAGGAAGTTAAGGGTCATCGTGCGGGTCGGCAGGTTCTCGTAGCCGTAGTGGCTGGCCACCAGGCGCAGCTCAGCCTCCCGCTGGCGGTCCCAGCGGTAGGTGCCCGCGAGGCTCAGGGCCTGCCGGGTCCAGCTGCTGGCGCCTGAGGGCGCGAAGCGGCCCGTGGTCCGTTCCAGCCGGTTGCTGCTGTCCACGGTCCAGCGGATCCAAGCCAAGCCAGGGGCCACCGACCAGCGCTCACCCAGCCAGGGCATGTGCAGGAGGTAGTCAGCGCCGAGGCTCTCGGACTTCACCCGGGTGCGAATCTCCTGGGTCAGACCACCACTCGTGGCGGACTGGGTGCCTACCCCGTACCAGGCCAGGTCCAGGCGCGAGCGCAGGGTCTGCCCTGGAGCGAACGTCCAGTCGCGGTGCCCACCCAGGGTGAGGTTCAGGTTCGAGCCCACGGTGGTGCTCAGGTCGCTGCCGAGGGCCCCCGAAATTCCCGCCTGCACGCCCCAGCCGGACGGGTCAGGCGGACCCAGGCCCCAGGCGGCAGTCGTACCCAGCAAGGCCCAGGCAAGGGTGGCACCAGTGATAAAAGTCCAGATTCTCATCTGGCCAAATTCACACCTTTATCCTTGTGGGGCCAAGGAAACCCGCCAACACTTCCTGACCATTCCTGACAATTCCTGACACTCTTGGGAACTAAGGGCTCAGAGCCGCACTTGGGATGCAAAACCCCGTTCTTTTTCTGCGGTGTTCGTTTGAGGTTTTCACTTACCCGCTCAGCCTGCTGGGGCAGTCTCGCCAGGACTGCGACCGTCTTGGCGGCCAGGGCCTAAGGACTCAAGGCGATCCCAGGGGAGCACCTGAACGCCGCTGCGGACCTGCGGCTGGTCGCCGCCGTAGACCAGCCTTGGTGGAGGTGCAGCTTCATCACCTCCGAGGCCACCCAGCTCTCGAAGATCGCACCCCGCAGAGGGTGAGTCTCCAGCTGGTGTGGCCCGAATCCCCCTTGCCTCAGGGGCGCAGCCAGAGGGGGGCGCGGAAGGCGTAGCCGACGCCGTGGCTGGCCTGGATGGGCAGGGGGTCCGCCCCCTTCACCTGGCGCACCTTGCTGCGGAGGCGGCTGATCTGCGTCTCCAGGCGCTGCATGGCCGGCAGGTCCTGGGGCTGCTCGAGGTTCTGCAGCAGGGCCGAGCGGGCCACCACCTCCCCCGGATTGAGGGCCAGCAGCTGCAGCAGGCGCAGCTCCGTGGTGGTGAGGGACACGTGCTGGCCCGTGGGCAGACCCAGGGTGGAGTGCAGGGCGTCCAGGCTGTAGGCGCTTTGGGTGGGGCCGGCCGCCTGCCGCACCCGCTGGTGGAGGTTGCGGATGGCCCCGGCCAGCTCCCGGAGGTCCACGGGCTTCACGAAGTAGACATCGGCGCCGTCCTGCATCCCTTCGAGCCGGTCATCCAAGGTGCCCCGGGCGGTGAGCATGATGATCCCCAGGGGTGGGTTGCCCGGGGCGGACAGTCGGCGCGCGATGGCCAGGCCGTTCTCGCCCGGCAGGCCGATATCGAGCACCACCACCGAGGGCCGCTGGCGCTGGAGCTCTGCGTCCAGCGCGACGCCGTCGGCCACGGCCCTGGCGTCAATGCCGAAATAGGCGAGGCCTGTCACCAGGATGGCCCGCAGCTCGGCCTCGTCCTCGCAGATGAGGAGCGGGATGCGGTCAGTGGGGCTCGAAGGAGGAGGCATGGCAGGCCGGCTGAGGGTCCATCCACAAGGGAATCGGAACCCGGCCAAGGTGGCATCCCCGACCGGGAATGCCTACGTAAACCGACCAACACTTCCTGTCCAATCCTGGCAATTTCTTACACCGATGCCCCGGGGGGCAGGGTCAGGGTGAACGTGGTCCCGCGCCCCAGCTGGCTCTCCACCGTCAGCTCGCCGCCGTGCAGGTGGGCAATCTCCCGGGCCAGGTAGAGGCCCAGGCCACTGCCGTCCACTTCCGGCAGCTGCCCCGTGCGGTAGAAGCGATCAAAGATTCTCGGGAGCACGGCAGGAGGGATGCCGATGCCGTGATCGGCCACAGACACCCGCAGGCCGCCGCCAGGCAGCCCCAAGGCAGTCACGACGATGGCCCCGCCCTCGGGGGAGTAGTGGATGGCGTTCTCCACCAGGTTGCCCACCAGGATGGAGATCATGTTGGGGTCCAGGCGACACATGGCTGGCAGGTGCTCCAGGCGCAGCTCGACGGGGTGCCTGCCTGGATCGGCATCCACGCCTGCCAGAACGGTATCCAGGAGCTCCTCGGGGGCCACGGCTTCCGGTGTCAGGCGCCACTGCCCACTGCCCAGCTTGTCCTGGCGCAAGGCCCCATCCAGGAAGCCCAGGAGCTTTTGGACCTTGGCCCGGATGGTGGCGGCGGGCGAGGGGTTCCCTGGGGGACTGGGCCCGTCCTGCAGCTCCAGCAGCTGGGCGGTGCCGTCGATGATGGCGAGGGGTGTACGGAACTCGTGGCTCACGGTCTGGATGAGGCGGCGCTGTCCCTCCATGAGCTCCTGGGCCGTCACCAGGGCCGCTTCGGCCCGCTCCTTGGCCACCCCCAGGTCCGCGGTCCGCTCCGCCACGAGGCTGTCCAGGCGCCGCGTCTCTTCCTGGGTGTTGCGCAGCGTCAGGGCCAGGGCCTCGTCGCGCTCCCGCTGGATGCGGAGGAGGCGGGTCACCACAGGCAGGTTCATGGCGGTGACGTGGAGATAGACGGCCACATCCCCGATGTGTCCATTCAGCCACTCGATGCGAGGGCCCCCCATGTTCCGGGCCACGATGTAGCCCCCGAGTAGAAGCATGGGCAAGAAGGTGAACAGGTAGAAGCGAGCCGCAGTGTTCCCGCGCAGCACCAGCCAGCAGGCCACAACCACCAGGAAGGCCACCTGCACGAGGAAGACGAGCGAGAGCGGCGGCCCCACCAGGGTGTTGTAGCCCGCCAGGCGGGCGGCGGCTCCCGCCAGACCGACGCTTATGCCCGTAAGGGTCATGACCCGGTCCAGGCGGGGGGCGCTGTCCCGCAGGTCCACGATGGACGAGAAGACCGGCCAGATGAGGACCAGGAACCCCGGGAAGCAGACCGAGAGGACCCAGTAGTCGAGCCTGGGCTGCTCCGGGGCCAGCAGGTCCGCAAGGACACCGCTGAAGGACAGCATGAAGGTCGCGGTGAGCAGTGCGTAGGCGGAATAGAGGAGGCTGACCCGGTCTCTGAGGGCGACACCGATGGTGAAATGAATGAGCGCCAGCAAGGTCAGGAGGCCCACCCCCAGGCCGAACCAGAAGTGGTCCCGAACCATGCGCTCCGCATAGGCGGGGGGATCCCACAGGATGGGCTCTAGCTCCACAGTGCCCAGGGAGGCCACGCGCAGGTACAACGTCTCCACCCCAGTGCCCGGATCCAGCAGGAAGGTCGGAAACCGCACGGGCACAGAGCGCCGGGAGTAGGGCACGGTGCGGCCGTTGGCCAGGACGGTCCAGTGTCCCTCCGGGTTTCGGCGGTACAGGTCGGCATGGTCCAGGAGCGCCGTGGGCACCTCCAGCCAGCGCTCACCCGTGGCACCCGTCCAGTCCAGTTGGAGGCGCACCCACACGGCCCCGCTCTGGAAGCCGTAGGCGCCAGTGTCCGGGAGCGCTTGGAAGGCCGTGGCCGGGGCCGCGTGGACCGCCTCCACCCCCAGGCTGCGGGTGGCATCCACCTGCGCCACCGCATGGGCTCCCAGGAGCTGGCGCTCCCCCTGGACGCGCAGCGGCTCGGCAGCCCCAGCCAGGAGGGGCGCAAGCAGGAGGAGCAGGGCCAGGACCCCCCGCTGGGGGCGGCAGGTCACGCGTGCAGCCGCAGGTGGGCCAGGAACGCATAGCCCACGCCGTGGCGGGCATGGAGCGGTAGGGACTCGGCCCCGGAGTGCTTGCGTACCTTGCTGCGGAGGCGGCTGATCTGGGTCTCCAGGCGCTGCATCCCCGGCAGGTCCATGGGCAGCTGGAGGTTCCGGAGGAGGTCCACGCGCTCCACCACCTCGCCGGGGTTCTGGGCCAGGGCCTGGAGGATGCGCAGCTCCGTGGCCGTGAGGGGGACCTGCTCGCCGGTGGGCAGGCCCAGCTGCGAGTGCAGCGGGTCCAGGGTGTAGATGCCGACCCCAGCCTCCTCCTGGGCCGGCGGGCTCACCCGCCGGTGGAGGTTCCGCACGGCAAAGGCCAGCTCCCGGAGGTCCACGGGCTTGACGAAATAGACATCGGCCCCATCCCGCAAACCCTCGAGGCGATCATCCAGGGCCCCGCGGGCCGTGAGCAGGATGATGCCGATGGGGGCACCCCCCGCCGCCCGCAGGCGCCGGGCGATGGAGAGGCCATCTTCACCGGGCAGGCCGATGTCCAGCACCACCACCGTGGGCCGGTGCTGCACCAGGGCCCGGTCCAGGGCCTCACCGTTCGCCACGCCCCGGGCATCGATGCCGAAGTGGGGCAGGCCCGCCAGCAGGATGGCCAGCAGGTCGGGGTCGTCCTCGCAGACCACCAGGCGGAGGGCGGACTGACCTTCCCGGGGGAAAGGCAGGGCGCTGGGTTCGCCGGCATCGGTTCCCGGCAGGGCATTCAGGGTCATCGATCCTCCCCGGACCTGGTCGCAGGCCGGTGGTTGCAGGACTGCACCCCGGGGGGCCCCCCAAACCCTGAAGGGCTGGAGACTCTGCCATGAAAGCATGGTTCGCGCGGAGTGTTCGCACCATACGCTTGATTACTTAGTTTATCCCGGTTTGGCGGACCCCCGAAACCCCTGCGATCGGCCCCATACCCCACCCTGCCGCCACGGTAACCTGGGGGCTCGCCCTTCCGGAGTCCCCATGCCCGCGATCCTCTTCCTCGTGCCCGCCCTGGTGGCCCAGGCACCCTCGGCCCCCACCGCCCTGGACCGCCTCCAGGACCTGCTGGAGGCCATCCCCGAGGCCGTCATCGACGGCAAGACCGGCAACCTGAAGGGCCTGCTGGCCAAGGCCCGGGCCGACTGGGACAGGACCAAGCCGGAGCTGCGCAAGACCATCCCGGAGGCCGAGCAGACCTTCATCGACCGGCAGCTCAAGGCCATGGAGAAGATGTCCCCCCGGGAGAAGGCCGCTGGCGCCCTGGGGATCTCCGCCACCCTGAGCCGCTACCAGCCCCGGTCCCCCAAGCAGGACCTGCTGCAGGCGGACCGCACGGCCATGCTGGCCTGGTGCTCCTTGGATGCGGGCCTGTGGCAGCAGATCCCCCGGGTGGCCGAGGCCTTCAAGCCGGTGCTGGACCAGGACAAGGGCCGGCACGCCCTGGCCGTCGCCTCGGCCAACGAGGCTCTGCAGCGCTTCCAGACGGCCATCACCAAAAAGCAGGCCCCCGCCGCCAAGAAGGCCCTGAAGGACCTGCTGGCCCTGGTGGATGTCTTCGAAAAGCCCTGAATTCAACGCGCAAGGGGGAAATGCCTTCGTGGTTATCGGCCTTGCTCCGCCAAATCGGACCTTCAAAGATCTCCACTAAGGACACGAAGAACTGCCGAAAAGGGCACGAAGGCAAGGGGTGGCTGAAAAGAAAGGAAGGAACGCGGA
>CAIRQL010000129.1 GCA_903880675.1 uncultured Holophagaceae bacterium
AGGTCCTGCTCGATGGGCAGGCCCAGGTGGTGCTCGGCGACGAAGTAGGTGTGCAGCTTGCCGTCGCGGCGGTTGCGGGTGAGCAGGGCCCAGCCGGGGCCGCCCATGGCCGTGGCCTTCAGGTCGGCGATGACCTTGTCCTGGCCGCCGGCGGCGTCGAAGGCGGCCTTGAGGCCCGCGCTCACGTCGCTGTCAGCGCCGAGGTTTTCGAAGTAGAGCTCGTGCAGGAAGGAGCCGTTGAAGGCCACGGACTCGCGGCGCTTCAGCTCGCTGAACTCGTTGAAGGAGTAGTTGGGCTTGGTGTTGTCCACCGTGGTCAGGCGCTCCTCGATCTCGTTGAGCTTGCCGACGTAGCCCTTGTAGAGGGTGAAGTGCTGGTCCAGCTGGGCATCGCTGAGGCCCTTGACGGCGCCACCCTTGAGGTGGTCATAGCTCTTGGCGGTGTAGGCCATGGAAGTTCTCCTTGAAAGCGCAGGGCGCTGGGTGGGTAGTTTACCAAAAAAGTCGGGATTAGGTAGAAGGGGGAATCAGGCGGCCATTTCCCGCAGGAACCAGGCCTCTTTCTGGTGGATCTGGACGAAGCGGGTGAGCAGGTCGGCGGTGCCCGGATCCCCGGCGGCGCTGGCCAGCTCGATGCCGGCATGAAGCAGAGCCACGGTGGCCTCCTCGTTGTCGAGGGCCTCCTGGAGCATGGCGTCCGGGTCCAGGCGGGTCGTGGGACTGGAGATGGTGGCCCGGGTCTGGGCCTCGATCTGGGCGGGGCTGTGCAGGGGCACGCCGCCCAGCATGCGGATGCGCTCGGCCAGCTCATCCACAGTGCCGTCGGCGGCGGTGTAGAGGTCTTCGAAGCGGAGGTGGTAGTCGCGGAAGTGGGGGCCGGTGACGGTCCAGTGGTAGCGCTTGGCGTTCAGGGCCAGGACAAAGGCGGTGGCCAGCTCGGCATTCAAATGTTCAATGACAGATCGATTCATGGGATCTCCTCAGGAAAGCCAGGTGCTCCAGGCGGCAGGCGCAGGCCAGTGGCCCGGGACCTCGGCGTGGTTGGAGACAAGGGCGGCCGGAGTGCGGCCGTCCGGAAGCAGGTAGCGCAGGGCCAGCACCGAGGGCAGGCGGTCCAGGGGGCCGGCGGTGCCCCGGTCCACGGCGGGGGCCACCCGGGAGCCATCGGAGAGCTCCAGCAGCAGGCTATCCGGGAAGGTCTGGAGGGCCGCCAGCCGTCCCTCCCGGAGGGCGTCCGGGAAGGCCAGCATGACGGTGGCGGCGATGGAGGTGCCCCCGGACTCTCGGCGGGGCGAGAGCACCGCAAAGGACGCGCGAGACTCAGCCACATCCTCGCTGGGAGCGGTCTCCAGGGTCAGGCCCTCGGCCCAGAGGGTTTCCACCACCTGGTCTTCGACGCTTTCCTGGGTCTCGGGCTGGAAGGTGATGCCCTCCGCCAGGACCAGGGCCAGGGCAGCGTGCCGAGCCAGGAAGCCCAGGCGGGCTTCAAAGCGGGCCCGCTCGGTGGCGGCGTCGAAGGTGATCAGCATGGGGCGCTCCGGGAGGCGGCTTAGACGTGCTTGGCGATGTCGGCATCCGGGGCAGCGATGGTGCCGGCCTCGAGGCGGGTCAGGGCGTCCTGGAAGCGGCCCGCGTGGAAGCGCTCCACCTTGGCGAGGGTGGCGAACCAGGCGGCGATCTCGGTGTAGCCCTCTTCCTGGGCGGCCCGCACGAACTCGGGATACATGTCCGTGTACTCGTAGGTCTCGCCGGCCACGGCGGACTTGAGGTTGGTCAGGGTGTTGCCCAGGGGCAGGCCCGTGGCGGGGTCGGCGGCCTGCTCGGCCAGGTACATCAGGTGCTTGAGGGCATGGCCAGTCTCGCCGTCAGCGCTGTGCTTGAAGAGGGCGGCCACCTCGGGCAGACCTTCCTTCTCGGCAACCTGGGACATCCAGGTGTAGCGGCGATTGGCCTGGCTCTCGCCAGCGAAGGCGGCCTTGAGGTTCTGGTGGGTCTTGGATTCGATGAAGGACATGGGGTCTCCTGAAAGGCCGCAAGGGGCGGCAGGAGAGAATAGCCAGAGCCATGCCGAATCATTAAATAATTATAAAATAAAGAGATACAAATATGATTCGACCCTCGAACACCCGGATTTACCGGCCGGTCGAGAGTCGAATTCACGAAATAGCGAGAGTCTCCCCCCTACTCGGTGGGGGTTTCTGAGCCTTCGGACTCGGAGCCTTCGGTCTCCGGAATGTCATTCCCCAGGGCGTCCTTCTTCAGCGCCTTTTTCTGGAGCTTCTCTTCCTTCTTTTTGACCCGGGCCAGGTCCTTTTGACGCTTTTCGAAGTTGTAGTTGGGCTTCCTGGCCATGGCTTATCCGATCATCACGAAGGTTGGACCCACTCCTGCCTTTGGACCAGTC
>CAIRQL010000130.1 GCA_903880675.1 uncultured Holophagaceae bacterium
CGTGCGGGACCGCATCGCTCAGGAGGGACCACTGAAGTCCTCGGACTTCGAGCACCCGGACCGCCGGGGCCCCTGGTGGGGCTGGAAACCCCAGAAGGCCGCCCTGGACTTCCTCTGGCGCAGCGGCGAGCTGCTGGTGCCCCGGCGGGAGGGTTTCCAGAAGGTCTACGACCTGGCCGAGCGGGTGCTCCCGGAGGCCCACGCCCTGCCCTGCCCCGACCCTGAAGCCCACTGCGAATGGGCCTGTGCCACTGCGGCCGACCGCCTCCAGATCTTCACCCCCCGGGAGCTGGCGGGCTTCTGGGACGCCATCGACCTGACAGCGGCCCGGGCCTGGTGTCTGGCCGCCGCCCAGGCCGGACGCATTCTCCCCGTGGCAGTGTGGACCGCAGCGGGGGAGCGGCAGCCGGCCTTCGCCCTGGCCACCTGGGAGGCCACCCTCGCCAGCTTGCCGGAGCCCCCCCAGCGCACCCGCCTCCTGTGCCCCTTCGATCCCGTCCTGCGTGACCGGAGCCGGGCCCTGGCCCGCTTCGGCTTCGACTACCGCTTCGAGGCCTTCGTCCCCGAGGCTCGCCGCCGCCATGGCTACTACGTCCTGCCCATTCTGGAGGGGGACCGCCTGGTGGGCCGCCTCGATCCCAAGCTGCATCGGGCCTCGGGCCTGCTGGAGATCCGGGGCCTCTGGTGGGAGCCCGGCATCCGCGCCACCCGCGCCCGGCGGGCCGGCCTGACCGAGGCCCTGGAGCGCCTGGCCACCTTCACGGGTGCCGATGGAATCCAGGGGACTTGCTGATCAGGCTATGCTGGCCCCATGTCCGCCCCCAAGAGTCCCCTTCTGAACCGCTTGCACAGTGCGAGGGGCCTCTCCCCCAGCCAGCGCCAGATCGCTGACTGCCTCATTGCGAACATGCACGAGGCGGCCCTCTGGGGCGTGGAGGAGCTGGCGGCCAAGTCCCAGACCTGCGTCGCCACGGTGGTGCGCTTCGCCAAGAAGCTGGAGTACTCGGGCTACCTGGAGATGCGGAAAGCCCTGGTGAGTGCGGCGAAGCGGCACTACGGGCGGGGCGAGCAGATCTTCCAGGCCCCGGTGCAGGCCTCGGCCACCCTGCTGGAGGTGGCCCGCCGCGACATCCGCAACATCGACACGCTGGTGAAGGCCGTGAACGAGGACCTGCTCCAGCGGGTGGTCAAGCAGATCCAGGGCGCCCGGCTCCGGCTCGCCATCGGCGATGGCGTCTCCGCCCTCATGGCCCGCCAGCTGGCCTACCTGCTCATCAACACCGGCGTCCCCGTGCTGGAGGGCAACCCCGCAGACTTCGCCACCCAGGTGGGCATGCTGGACGCGAAGGACCTGCTCATCGCCATCAGCATCACCCCCTACACCCAGGAGACCCTGGACGCCGCCGCCTATGCCCGGAAGCGGGGCGTTCCGGTCCTGGCCTTCACAGACAACCTGAGCTCCCCCCTGGCCCGCTCCGCCAACCTGGCCCTGCCCATCCCCGGCGAGAACCTGCTGTTCTCCCACAGCGTCACGGCCTTCGGGGTGCTGGCCCACGCCATTGCCACCTCCATCGCCAGCCAGGACCCCCAGCAGGCCATCACCAAGCTCCGGGAGGTGGAGCGGGTAGCCCGGCAAAAATTCGCCAGGACCTAGGGATGACCGCAGGTTGCAGGGCCCGGACAGGCCCAAGGCATGGGTGAAAAAAAACTTGACTCTGTGCCTGTGAAAGCATTACTTTTTGGTCACCTTTCACTTACCCCAACCGGAGGCACCATGGCTCGAAGTCCCTTCAGTCCCTGTTTCAGCGCGCTCCTGCTGACCCTGGTGGCGGCCCCCTCCGCCCTGGTGGCCCAGACGGCGTCCACCTCGGCCCTGGCGGGCACGATCAAAGATGCCGCGGGCAATCCCGTCGCCGGCGCCAAGATTCGCATCACCTCGAACGCCATGATTGGTGGGGAGCGAGCAGCCGTCAGCGCCGTCAATGGCGCCTACCGCTTCTCTGCCCTGCCTCCGGGCCGCTACAAGATCGTGGTGACCGCCACAGACCGCCAGACCCTCACCCAGTCTGAGACCCTGGAGCTGGGCCAGACCTCGACCGTCAACTGGAAGTTCCCGGCCAGCAGCGCCGGCACCACCGTCGAGGTTGTCGCTGCCGCCAGCAGTGCGGAAGCCAGTGTGGTCGCCCTCACCCAGAACTACGACACCACGGCCCTCGCCACCCTCCCGGTGGAGCGCTCCATCGCGGCGATCATGGACCTCACCCCTGGCGTGAACGGCAACCGGGCCTGGGGCGGCTACTCCGGTGAGAACGCCTACATGATGGACGGCGTGAACATCAGCGATCCCTCCGGTGGCACCGTCTGGATCTTCCCGAACATCGACTGGTTCTCCGAAGTGCAGGTGGCTGGCCTGGGTGCCAACGCCGAGTTCGGCGGCTTCATGGGC
>CAIRQL010000131.1 GCA_903880675.1 uncultured Holophagaceae bacterium
AGCTCCTCGGTTTTCCTCCGCGTTCCTTCCTTTCTTTTCAGCCACCCCTTGCCTGTTTTCCTCTGCGTTCTCTGTGTTCTCTGCGGTGAGATTTCTTTCCCTGAAATCCCGGAAGATCCTAAAAAGGGCGCTCCACTAAGGACCCGAAGACGCCCTGCGGGCGCAGGAAGCACACGAATGCACCCAGACCCACCGCGGGCATCCCCAAGGGGGCGGCGGCTTGCCTTCGTGCCCTTTTCGGCAGTTCTTCGTGTCCTTGGTGGAGATCCTTCAAGGCCCACGCTGGGACTGTGACCGAATACCCTCCAGCCCAAACTTGTCCGCTGTATCATCAATGGTCGCAAGTGGCCGTTTTGCACGCTGGCACCAGGCAAACACCCGGAGGAGACGGTATCCGCCGGGGTTGAGGAGGGGTTCCCATGAGCGCAACCTTTGAGGCCTTCAAGACCCGGGCAGAGGCCGTCAGTGCGGAGGTCCACCGCTTTGCCGGACGGGATGAGGCCCTGGCCTTCATCCTGGACTTCCTGCACAAGGAAGGCGTCGCTGATGCCCCCCAGTGCGGTGCGCTGTGGGCCGCGGGCAGCTTCCTGGAGGGCGTCCAGCCCGAGGCCCTGCGCCAGCGGGTGCCGGGGCTCTCCTTCGACATCACCCAGGCCGCCTCCGCCGAGGCCCGGGTGGGCATCAGTGAGCTGGACTGGGGCATCTCCGCCACGGGCACCCTGGTGCAGGACGCCGCCGCCGTGGCGAAGCGCCTGGTCTCCACCCTGCCTCCCATCCACCTGGCGGTGCTGGGCACCGAGCGCATCCTGGCGGACATGGGCAGCGTGCTGAGCCGCCTGACCCCCGCCCAGACCAACTACATCTCCTTCATCACGGGCCCCAGCCGCACCGCCGACATCGAGCGGGTGCTCACCATCGGAGTCCACGGGCCCGAGCGGCTCATCATCGTCGTGGTTGACGCCTTCCAGCAGGTGACCGCATGAGCACCCAGTTCCGCGACTCCATCGAGACCGCCCTGCACAATCCCAACCTGACGGGCGCCCTGGGCCGCTTCTCCGAGGCCTACCGCATCAGCCGCGCCAAGGCCTATGAGGGCATCGACTTCGAGGCCGTGCGCGACGCCATCGCCGACATCAAGTGCAATGCCTCGTCCCGCTTCGAGGAGCTGGCCGAGCGCTTCAAGGCCAACGCCGAAGCGAACGGGGCCAAGGTCTTCCGCACGGCGGACCCCGCCCAGGTGCGGCAGTACATCCTGGACCTGGCCAAGGAGCGCGGCGTCACGCGCATCGTCAAATCCAAGTCCATGGCCTCCGAGGAAATCCACCTCAACAAGGCCCTGGCCGAAGCCGGCATCGATGTGGCCGAGACGGACCTGGGCGAGTGGATCATTCAGCTGGCCCACCAGACCCCGTCCCACATGGTGATGCCCGCCATCCACATGACCAAGGAGGAGGTCGCCGACGTCTTCAGCCAGGAAGTCGAGGCAGGTCAGGCACCAGACATCCCGAAGCTGGTGAAGTTCGCCCGGGCCAAGCTGCGCCCCAAGTTCCTGGAAGCCGACATGGGCATCTCCGGCGCCAACATCGCCGTGGCGGAGAGCGGCAGCCTGGTGATCATCACCAACGAGGGCAACGCCCGCCTGGTGACCACCCTGCCCCGCATCCATGTGGCCATCGTGGGCATCGAGAAGCTGGTGGCCATGTTCGAGGAGATCCAGCCCATCCTCACCGCCCTGCCCCGCAGCGCCACAGGTCAGCTGCTCACCAGCTATGTGTCCATCATCTCGGGCCAGGTGCCCAACACGGATGGCTCCCCCAAGGACCTGCACATCATCCTGATGGACAACCACCGCTCGGACATGGCCAAGGACCCCAAGTTCAAGGAGGCCCTGCAGTGCATCCGCTGCGCCACCTGCCTCAACGTCTGC
>CAIRQL010000132.1 GCA_903880675.1 uncultured Holophagaceae bacterium
GATCTGGGACTCGCCAGCGTAGATGCCCTCGATGATGTCGGCGTACTTCTGGTCCACGAAGCCCCGCCGAACCTTGCGGGTGCGGGTGAGCTCGTCGTCGTCGGCGTCCAGCTCCTTGTAGAGCAGGGCGAACTTGCGGATCCGCTGGGACTCCACGAGGGTGTCGTTGACCTTCTTGACTTCCTTCTCGAGGAGGTCGTAGATCTCGGGCTTGGCGGCCAGGTCGGTGTAGGTGGTGTAGCCGATGCGATGGTCCTCGGCCCACTTCCCAACGATGCTGAAGTCGACGCAGAGGAGCGCGATGACGAACTCCCGACCCTGGCCGATGCAGACGGCTTCCTTCGCGTAGGGGCTGAACTTGAGCTTGTTCTCGATGAACTGCGGGCTGAAGCGCTCGCTGCTCTGAAGGGTCATGATGTCCTTCATGCGGTCGATGATCACCAGGTGCCCGTTGGGATCGAAGTAGCCGGCGTCCCCGGAGCGGAGCCAGCCGTCCACGATGGTCTCGGCCGTGGCGGCCTCCGCCTTGTAGTAGCCCTGGAAGAGGGCCGCGCTGCGGGAGATGACCTCGCCCACGCCCTGGGGATCCGGGTTATCGATGCGAATCTCCGTCTCAGGGATGGGGATGCCCACCGAGTCGAAGTTGATGTCTCCATCCCGGTGGATGCAGGAGATGCCGAAGATTTCCGTCTGCCCGTAGATCTGCTTGAGGTTGACGCCCAGCGCATGGAAGAAGCGGAAGGTGTCTGGGCCGAGAGCGGCGCCGCCGGTGGAGGCCGAGCGGATGCGGGTGAACCCGATGCGGTCCTTGAGGGCCCGGAAGACCAGCAGGTAGGCCAAGCCGTAGCGCAGATTCTGGACCAGGGTGGGGGTCTTCTTCTGGAACTTCAGGTCCGCCCACTCGTACCCGATGGGCAGGCACCAGTGGTAGAGGAAGCGCTTCAGGGGGGAGGCATCGAGGATCTTTACCTGCACGGTGGCGGCGAGGTTCTCCCAGACCCGAGGTGGGCTGAAGAGCAGGTTGGGCCCGATCTCCCGGATGTTCTCAGTGGTGGTCTCGGGGCCCTCGGGGAAGTTCACGGTGAAGCCGAAGAGCATGCCGCTGGCGACGCTCATCATCTGCTCGCCGACCCAGGGGAGCGGGAGGAAGCTGACGAACTCGTCGGTCTCCAGCTTGGGGTCCACCTTCCCGAGGTTGGTGGCCATGGAGAGCATGTTGCGGTGGGAGAGGACCGCCAGCTTGGGGTGGCCCGTGGTGCCCGAAGTGATGCAGATGTGAGCGGGATCCTCCGCCTGGGTGGCGTTCACCAGGGCATCGTAGGCGCCTGGGTGGGCCTTCTCGTGCGCCTTGCCCAGGGCCTCGACCTCCAGGAAGGAGATGAGCCGGGCGTCATCGTATTTTCGCATCCCACGGGGGTCCGTGTAGACGATGTACTTCACCGTGGTTAGCTCATCGCCCATGTCCAGGACCTTGTCCACCTGCTCCTGGTCCTCGGCCACGATGAACTTGGATTCCGCCAGGTTGATGATGTAGGACACTTCCTTGAGGATGGCGTCCTGGTAGATGCCGATGCCGATGGCGCCAGCGCTCTGGGCCGACAGCTCGGCGAAGAGCCACTCCGGGCGGTTGTCCCCGATGATGGAGATGGTGTCGCCCTTCACCAAGCCGAGGACCACGAGGCCCAGGGTGAAGTCCCGGACATGCTCGAAGTAGTCCTGCCAGGTGTACGGCTGCCAGATGCCGAACTCCTTCTCCCGGAGGGCCACCTTGCCGGCGCCGTATTTCGCCGCATTGCTCCGCAGCAGGCGGGGCAGCGTGTCATTCATGGGTGCGTCAGTCATCCCCACTCCCTATCGACCGAGGAAAACCGACGGTTCGCCGCCGAGGTAGGCCTTGATGACCTCGGGTGCGGCCTGCACTTCCTCGGGCGTGCCCTCGCCGATCTTTTCGCCGAAGTTAAGCACCACCAGGCGGTCCGAGATGTCCATCACCACGCCCATGTCGTGTTCCACCAGGATCACGGTGATGCCCCGCTCCTGGTTGATGTCCATGATGAAGCGCACCATGTCCTCGGTCTCTTCGAGGTTCATGCCGGCCATGGGCTCGTCCAGCAGAATCAGCTTGGGGTTGAGGGCCAGGGCCCGGGCCAGCTCCACCCGCTTCTGGAGGCCGTAGGCCAGGGTGCCCACGATGCGCTTCCGGATGTGCTCGATCTCCAGGAAGTCCACGATGTCCTCAACGAACCGCCGGTGCTCGATCTCTTCCTTCTGGCAGGGGCCCTTGTAGAGGCCGCCCAGGAAGAGGCCGCTCTTCATGTGGATGTGCCGGCCGATGAGGATGTTGTCCAGGACAGTCATGCCCTTGTAGAGGGCGATGTTCTGGAAGGTCCGGGCGATGCCCAGGCGGGCCCGAGCAGCGGAGGGGCGGTGGGTGACGTCGTGGCCCTCGAAGGCGATGGTCCCCCGCTGAGGCTGATACCTGCCGCTGATGCAGTTGAGCATGCTGGTCTTGCCGGCCCCGTTGGGTCCGATGATGGAGAAGATCTCCCCCTGGTGGACGGAGAAGCTCAGGCCGCCGAGGGCCATGACCCCACCAAAGCGCAGGTTGATGTTCTCCACTGCGAGTTGGATGGGCCGATCTGCGGAACCCGTCATGCGGAACCCCGAGGGATTTTTTTTCTGTCGTTGGAGGAAGTGTGGTGTTGATTCTATATCAGAAAATTTGGAGGAAGGAAAACATTCCTTGACCTCGGGATCTCCAATCCTAGACAGCGGAAGAAAACGGGATGCGATACCTTTCAGCCCACTGTCAGGAAGCCCAGCTTCACGGCACCCAGGCCGAGGATGCCCACCGCCACCCACAGCAGCAGGCCCTGCAGGAAGGGGCGAAACCCCACGTTCCGGAGGGCCTCCCGGCTGAGCCCTGCACCGATGAGGAAGAGGGTCAGCACCAGCATGCGCCGGGCGGCGACGGCCACCAGCTGCCCCGGGGCGTGCAGGGCGGGGACGAAGGTCACCAGGGCCGCCATGAGCAGGAAGCCACCGATGAACCAGGGCTTCTTCACGGGCGGCGCCTCCGGGCCCCCCTCGCCCCGCCGACCCATCCACCAGCCGATGACCAGGGTCAGGGGCACGATCCAGAGGGCGCGGGCCAGCTTTACCGTGGTGGCCACCTCCAGGGCCCGGGGCCCGTAGGCCAGGCCGGCGCCCACCACGGAGCTGGTGTCGTGGATGGCCAGGGCGGCCCAGAGACCGAAGGCGTCCTGGCCCAGGTGAGTCAGATGCCCCAGAGGTGGAAAGATCAAGAGCGCCGCCGCGTTGAGGAGGAACACCGTGGCCAGGGCCACCGAGACCTCCTGCTCCCGGGCCCGCAGCACCGGCGCCACGGCGGCGATGGCGCTGCCGCCACAGATAGCGGTGCCCACGGAGATGAGCAGGCCGACATCCCGCTCCACCTTGAGGAGCCGCGCCAGCCACCAGCCCAGGGCCAGCACCAGCAGCAGGCTGAGGGCGGTGATGCCCAGGCCGTGCAGGCCCGCCCGGGCCACCGCCCGGAGGTTCATATCGGCCCCCAGGCCCACCACGGCCAGCGGCAGCAGCTGCTGGCTCCAGGCCCGCGTCCGAGAGACCAGGGGGTTCCCCAGGGTGAGGGCCAGCAGGGCGCCGCCCGCCAGGGCCGCGGCGGCGGGTGTGAAGGGGGCGAGGGCCAAAGCGGCCCCGAGGAGCAGGGGCAGCCGAGACAGCGGGGGGACCTGGACCGGGGCGCGCATGGCTCCAGCCTATCCCGGCAGGATGAGCCGCCGGTTCGTTGCCGGATTGATCCATAATTCGCCATGACCGAACAGCTCATCCCCTCCCGGCGTGCCTTCCCTTCGGACGACCCGATCTTTGCGCTGAACGCCGAGGCCCAGGCCTGCAAAGCCGCTGGGGGCTCTGTCCTCAATGCCACGGTGGGCGCCCTGCTGGACGACGGGGGGCAGCTGGTGGTGCTGGCGACGGTCATGGACCTCTGGCGGGAGCTGGGGGCCCTAGATGTGGCGCCTTATGCCCCCATCGCCGGGGACCCCGCCTTCCTGAAGGCGCTGGTGCAGCGTCACTGGCCCGCCCTCACCAGCCCTGGCGCCGCCTGCGCCACCCCCGGGGGCAGCGGGGCCCTGGGGCTGTCCCTGCGGAACTTCCTGGAGCGCGGCCAGTCTGTTCTTACCACCGCACCCTTCTGGGGCCCCTACGCCACCCTGGCCGCGGAGAACGGCATGGGCGTGGCGACGGCTCCCTGGCCCTCCCCGGGCCGCCCCCTGAACGCCGAGGCCTGGCACGGAGCCATCCAGCGCCTGATGAAGGCCCAGGGGCGGGTGCTCGTCTGGCTCAATGATCCCTGCCACAACCCCACGGGCCGCAGCCTCAGTGCTGCCGATCGGGCCGTGCTGGCGGGCCTCCTGCGGGAGGCCGCCGCCCTCGGTCCCGTGACCCTCCTGCTGGACTTCGCCTACCTGGACTACACCCGGGAGCCGGCCGCCGTGGCTGCGGCTCTGGCGGACTACGCCGCCCTGGGCGCCGAAGGCTCCGTGCTGGTGGGGGCCTGCATGTCCCTGTCCAAGTCCCTGACCCTCTACGGGGCCCGGAGCGGCGCCATTGCCTTCCCCTGGTCCACCGATCCCGCCCTGCAGGCCGCCCTCACCCAGTCTTGCCGGGGCACCTGGTCCAACTGTGCCAAAGCCCCCCAGTCCCTCCTGCTCAGGCTGGCGGCGGACGGCAAGGCCCAGGCCCGCCTGGCGGCGGAGCACCAGCACTGGTCGGACATGCTGGCAGACCGGGCTCGAGCTCTGGATGCGGCCCTCGCCGAGGCCAGGCTGGAGCCCGTCCACTGGCAGGGCGGCTTCTTCGTGACCGTCCCGGCGGTCACGCCCGACGCCGCCTGCGGGCGCCTCAAGGCCGAAGGGGTGTTCACGGTGCCCCTGCCCGAGGGCCTGCGCATCGGCCTGTGCGGCATGCGGGCCGCCGATGCCCCCCGCCTGGCCCAGGCCCTGCGGCGGGCTTCCCAGTCGGCCTGATTGGGACTTGGAAACAGGCTTTCCCTGAGGTATTCTTATCGGCCGCGGGCGTATAACTCAGCGGTAGAGTGCTACCTTCACACGGTAGAAGTCCCAGGTTCGAATCCTGGTATGCCCACCAAAAACCCCTCGCTGGGATCCTGGCGAGGGGTTTTTGAACGGAAGCCATGCGCCCGACCTTCCTCTCACGGAGTTCCCATGCCACTGATCCTCGCCACCCAGGTTCGCGCCGGGATGATCGTCAACTTCGAGAACGAGCTCTGCCGCGTCATCAGCACCGAGCACCAGACCCCCGGCAACCTGCCGGC
>CAIRQL010000133.1 GCA_903880675.1 uncultured Holophagaceae bacterium
CCTGGAATACACCGCCCAGCGCGGTGGCCTCAACCGCAACACCGCCTACCACCCCCTCACCATTGAAGGCAAAAAGACCGCCGGCCTGGAGATCTGGGCGCAGCTGGGCTATCAGGTGCCAGAGGCGATCCTGGTGTCTGTTGGCGATGGCGTGATCCTCGGCGGCGTGCACAAGGCTTTCGTGGACCTCCAGCGGGCTGGCCTCATCGATCGTCTGCCCCGTCTCATCGGTGTGCAGGCGGAGACCTCCGACGCCATCCACCGCTTCGTGACCACCGGCGTCTATGCGGATGCCACCAACCCCACCACCCGGGCGGATTCGATTTCGGTCACCTGCCCCAGCAATGCCCACGGCGCCCGCCGGGCCCTGCAGGAGAGCGCCGGCGAGACCCTCACGGTCACCGATGCCGAGATCCTCGAGGCCCAAGCCACCCTGGCAGCCACCAGCGGAATTTTCACAGAGCCTGCAGGCGCCACCGCCCTTGCCGGGTTGGTTAAACTCCAGGCTGGCCCCCGCCGACTGTCCGGATCCGGACCGGTGGTCATCCTTGCCACCGGCCATGGCCTCAAGGACGTCGATGCTCCGCTCTCCCGCATCAGCATTCCCCCCGCAGTCGAACCGGTGCTGGGGCGCCTGAGCCTGTGAGGACCCTGGTCCGCCATGGCCGCGTGGCCCTCGCCGGGAGTCTCCAGTCTGTGGACCTGCTGGTGGAGGACGGGCGCATCGCAGCGGTGGGCGACCTGGGCGCTGTGTCCGTGGACCGCACCCTCGATGCGACGGGCTGCTACGTGCTGCCGGGCTTCATCGACTTCCACACCCACGTGGACGACTGGATCGGCCCCTACTACCTGGCGGACACCTACGGAACCAGCACCCGCACGGCGCTGGAGAATGGCATCACCACGCTCTGCACCTTCGTGACCCAGGGACCGGATGAGACCCTGCTGCAGGCCATGGCTACCGCCCGGGCCAAGGCTGAGGGCTATAGCCACTGCGACGTGCTCTGGCACCTCACCCCCACCACCTTCGAGCCCGGCGACATCGACCGCCTGCGGGTCCTGGCTGGGGGCGGCTACCGCACGCTGAAGCTCTACACCACCTACAAGTCCGCGGGCATCTTCGCCAGCTACGACCGCATTGAAGGCCTGTTCCGCAGCCTCGGCGACCTGGACCTGCGCTTCCTGGTGCACTGCGAGGACGACGCCCTCATCGAGGCCGTGGACGCCTCTGCCCTGGATCTTTCCCGCCCCTTGTCCCATGCCCGTCTCCGCCCCGAGGCCGCAGAGACCGAGGCCATCCGCCGGGTGGTGGACCTGGCTGTGGCGCACAAGGCGGCCCTGCATGTGGTCCATGTCTCGACCCTGAAGGGCGCCCAGACTCTGGAGGCGCAGCGGGCCGCAGGGGACCTCAGCTACGAGACCTGTCCCCAGTACCTCTTTCTCGACGAGAGCTGGCTGGATCGGCCAGACGGCCACCGCTGGCTTTGCTCCCCGCCCCTGCGGGCCAACCGCGCCCCCTTCCTGGACCTGGTTCGCACCGGCGCCGCCGACATCCTCGCCACGGACCACTGCCCCTTCTGCAGCGGGGACAAGGACACTTGGGACCGCACCGACCTGCGGCAGGTGCCCAACGGCATGCCCGGCTTGGGTGCGCTTCCCCACCTCACCTGGAAGGTCTGGCAGGACGACCCGGACCGGGCGGCCCTGGCCCTGGCCACCCACCTCAGCCGCAACCCCGCCCTCCGGGCTGGCGTGGGCGACCGCAAGGGCACCCTGGAGCCGGGCATGGACGCGGATGTGGTGGTCCTGGACCCCCGCGGTCCCGAGCGGCCCCTGCAGTCCTCGGCCGCCGACACCCACGAAGCCTTTCCCGGCTTCACCTCACCGCTGGCCTTTCGCCATGTGCTGCTGCGGGGCGAACCCCGCGTGCAGGACGGCCACCTGACCTCCCCTCGGGATCCTGCCGGCCTGCTGCTGCAGCCGGACCCCGCCACCCTGCTCACCCACTGAACCACCCTCTCTCTCCAGGAGTTTTCATGGCAACGCTCACCGAGAACCTGAAGGCCTTCCAGGCCCTGAAGACCAACCTCTACCAGAAGGACTTCCTGCTGACGTGGGAACACCCGGAGGAGGAGCTGAAGGCGATCCTGGCGGTGGCCGATGCGCTGAAGCAGGTGCATAAGAAGGGTCAGAGCTACCGGAGCTTTGAGACGGGCCTGGCGATTTCGATCTTCCGTGACAACAGCACGCGGACC
>CAIRQL010000134.1 GCA_903880675.1 uncultured Holophagaceae bacterium
CAGGTTAAGGACGGCCCCAGTCTACGCCTTCCTAGGCGGGCCCGACGGGCTGCGTGCGGGATGCTGCGCCGATGGTGGTGGCCGGTCCGTGGCCCGGGATGACCAGGGTCCCGCTGTCCAGAATATAAAGCTGACTTCGGATGCTCTGCTCCAGCAGCTCCCAGTTTCCACCCCAAAGGTCCGTGCGCCCCACGCCGCCCCGGAAAAGTGTGTCCCCCGCCAGGAGCACCTGCCCCTTCTCGAAGGCCCCGTGGAAGCAGCAGGAGCCCGGCGTGTGTCCAGGTGTGTGCAGGATGGTGAGGTCCAGGAGCTGGTCCCCGGCGCTCAGGCTGACCATCGCAGGCTGGGGGATGGCGGGCATCCCGAAGCGGCTCGTCTGCTGGGCCAGGGCCTCGATGAGGAAGGTGTCGTCATCGTGCAGGTGGGCGGGGCACTGCCAGAGGTCCTGCAGCTCCCGGGTGGCGCCCACATGGTCGAAGTGCGCGTGGGTGTGGAGCAGAGCCGAGACTGTGAAACCCAGGGCCTCCACCCGCTTCCGGATCTTGGCGCCGTCCCCGCCGGGGTCTACCACCACGCCCTGTCCCGTTTCCGGGTCCCAGAGCAGGGAACAGTTGCAGCCCAGGGGGCCCACAGGAAAGGTTTCGAGGTGCAGCATCCTACCAGCGTAGATCAAACACGCAGGCTCTGGCGCCGAGGCGGCGACAGGCCGGGCCGGGCCGGTGGAGCACCGAGGCTCGGGGACTCCCACCGGCGGCTCGCTCCAGCAGGCGCTCGAGGAGGCCCAGGTCCATGGCACAGGGGTAGGGATTGTCGCAGACCAGTTCAGCCTGGCCCGGCGCCACCAGCCGGGGGTGGTAGCCACCCAGGATGGGCCCGCGGTGGTTGACCTGGTAGGCCACATCCAGCACCTGGAGGGCCCGCTCCATGCCGTCCAGGTCGGGTGCGAACTTGGCCCGCTCGGGAATCGCCCGGCCCAGGGCGTGGAGGGCCTCCGCCCCATGGTGGGCCTCCACCGCCGCCAGGAAGCCGAGATAGGCCGTCAGGGGATACCAGCCCACGGGGTCAGGCCACCGGATGCCGACCTTGGTGAGGAGCGTCTCGACGCGGTCCTGGGTGATGCCGACCGCCGCCAGGCTTTCGACCACCCCGAGCAGGGCCCCGCCCCAGAGCTCGGTGGTAGGTGAGGGTGGCGGGGCGGGGGTCACGAGCTCTGGTTTTCCAAGGAAATAATGCCGACGAAAATCAATTATACAAGAGTACGGCGAAACGTCTGGCGGCCAATTCCTGGCCAAGCCCTGGCGCTAGACTGGTGCCATGGACCCCGTCGAACCGTCCCGCTCCCGCTGGCTGTCTCCGTGGGACCTCTGCCCCCTGCTGGTGGCCGTGGTCTTTGCCGGACTCCTGCCGGCGCTGCTCCAGGGCGTGCCGGATCCCATCCCGAACCTCGACCCGGGGGAGCACTACCGCTGGGGCCTGTTCTATGTGAACCCGGAGGACCCGAGCATCTGGGTGCCCAAGCTGTTCGGCCTGGGCTGGACCCTGAACTTCGCCCATGGAATAAGTTGGCTCTTCCTGGCCCTGCTGCTGCTGGTGCCCGCCATCCTCATCGGCCTGGCCGCCTCCCGCTGACGACCCCATGGCCGCCATCCGCACCAACCTCGAGAAATCCGCCGTCCTGCGACGCAAGCTGGCGGACCTGCCCCTGCGTCCGGGCTGCTACCTCTACCGGGATGAGAAAGGCAACCTGCTCTATGTGGGCAAGGCCAAGGTACTGCGCAACCGCGTGAAGTCCTACTTCCAGCAGAAGCGGCTGGACGCCAAGACCCGCCGCCTGGTGGCCCGCATCTGGGACCTGGAGTTCATCGTCTGCGAGACGGAGCTGGAAGCTCTGATCCTGGAGAACAACCTCATCAAGGAGCACTTCCCGCCCTTCAACATCCTGCTGCGGGACGACAAGAGCTACCCCTACGTGAAGCTCACCTGGAAGGAGGCCTTCCCCAAGGCCTTCGTCACCCGCAAGGTGCGCAAGGATGGCAGCCTCTACTTCGGCCCCTTCTTCCCCGCCAGCACCGCCTACCGCGCCGTGGAGCTGGTGTACCGGTTCTTCCAGATCCGGGACTGCGACATCGAGATCGATGGCAAGCGGGGCCGGGCCTGCCTTAAGTATCAGCTGCACCGGTGCACCGCCCCCTGCATCGCCGCCGTGAGCCAGGAGGCCTACCGCGAGCAGGCCAAGGAGGCCCGGCTGTTCCTGGAGGGCAAGCGGGACGAGCTGAAGGCCCGGCTGGAGGCCGCCATGTGGAAGGCCGCCGAGGCCGCCGCCTTCGAGCAGGCCGCCCAGCACCGGGATGCCCTCCAGCAGGTGGACGCCTGGTTCACCCGCCAGAAGGCCGCCAGCGCGGACCTGGAGGACACGGACATCTACGGCAGCGCCCTCCTGGACGGCCAGGCCTGCGTGCACCGCCTGCTGCTGCGCGATGGCCGCATGGTGGGGCGGCAGGAGTACCTGCTGGACGAGGTGGAGGTCTTCGATGGCGAGGTGCTGGCCCAGGTCCTGCAGCGGGTCTACAGCACCGAGCCGCCGCCCTCCCGACTCCTGGTGGAGACCGAGCCCGCCAATGGACCCCTCCTCTGTGACTGGCTCACGGGGCTCCGCGGCACCCGGGTCCGCATCCGCGTGCCCCAGAAGGGCGAGAAGGTGGACCTGCTGGCCATGGCCCAGGAAAACGCGCGCATGGCCCTGGAGCGCAAGTTCGAGCCGGCCCGCCTCAATGAGGCCGTGCTGGAGGGCCTGCAGGCCTTCCTGGGCCTCAGCCACCTGCCCCGCCGCATCGAGTGCTTCGACATCAGCCACGGGCAGGGACGCGAGGTGGTGGCCAGCTGCGTGGTCTTCACCGACGGCCTGCCGGACAAGGCCCGCTACCGTCGCTTCAAGATGACCGTGCAGGAGAACGACGACTTCGCCAACATGCGCGAGGCCGTGCAGCGCCGCTACCGCCGCCTGCAGGCCGAGACCCAGGACTATCCCTCCCTGGTGCTCATCGACGGCGGCCTGGGGCAGCTCCACGCGGCGCAGGCCGCACTGGAGGAGCTGGGCCTCGCCCAGCTGGAGCTGGCCAGCCTCGCCAAGAAGGAAGAGCTCGTGTTCCGACCCGGCCTGGCGGCCCCGCTGAAGATTCCGAAGTCTTCACCTGTGCTGCAGCTGCTGCAGCGCATCCGCGACGAGGCGCACCGCTTTGCCGTGACCTACCACCGAGCCCTGCGGGCCAAGCGCACGCTCCAGACCGAGCTCACTCAGATCCCGGGCATTGGACCTGCCACCGCCAAGAAGCTGCTACAGGCCTTTGGCAGCGCCACCGGGGTGCGGGCCGCCACTGACGAAGCCCTGACCCAGACCATCGGACCGGCCGCCACGCAGCGCGTCCTGGCCTGGACCCTGGGGCCCAGCAACTCGCAGTGAAAAGAAGAAAAAAGGATTTGCCACCAAGGCACCAAGCAAAGACGACTGCTACTTGCCTTTGCAGTTCTTGGTGTCTTGGTGTCTTGGTGGTGATCTTTTTGTTTTTGAGTGCAACCCGGTATTAGCCCTCGGAGGCCTTGGCCCAGCGGGCTGGGCGGGGGACCAGGGCCACGTAGAGCATGGGGGTGGTCAGCAGGAAGCCCCAGGTGTGGCGGGGGGCGTGGGTGCCCACCATGGCCCAATAGGCCAGACCGCAACAGACCCCAACCTGGAAGATGGCGCCCACAACGAGGCACTCGCGCCGAGCCGCTGCGGGCCGGTCTGCCGGGGGCAGCGCCGCCAGCCGCGCAAAGGCCCGGGTGCGACGGCTGAACACGA
Source organism: uncultured Holophagaceae bacterium (assembly GCA_903880675.1). Classification (GTDB taxonomy): domain Bacteria; phylum Acidobacteriota; class Holophagae; order Holophagales; family Holophagaceae; genus Geothrix. The sequence goes on from CAIRQL010000134.1 coordinate 3,839, forward strand.
TGGCCGCAGCCAGAAAGACCAGCCCTGTGAGCTGGTAGCCCACCTGCTGAACCAGGCCCTCCGGGGGCTGGTCACCCGCCGGGATGGCCCCGGTCAGCAGCAGCAGCGCGGCCAGCGCCGGCAGGCCGAGACAGAGGGCCAGCCCCGCGGTGTAGGCGGGCCGGAAGGCGTCCCCAGGCCCGCTCATGCGGCCTCAGAGGCCTTGATGCGGATCTCGCCGAAGGTCTCGCCCTGCACCAGTGAGATGCGGCCCGTGCGGACCAGCTCCAGCAGGGCCAGGAAGGTGAGCACCAGCTCCTCCCGGGTGCGGGCCTGGCCCATCAGGCCCTGGAACGGCTTCCATAGGCCGTCCTGGAGCTCAGTGAGCACTTCCATGACCCGCTGCTCCAGAGACTTCGGCTGGGTGCGGACCTCCACCGGCGGCGGGGGCAGGAGGCGCTTCAGCGCATCGCGGTAGGCACCGAGCAGGTCGAAGAGGGTGGCCCGGATGGGCTCTTCCTCGACGCGCTTGTGGTCATCCAGGTCGATGCCCGGGGCAAAGGCGATCTTCTGCCAGTCGGACTCGCGCTCGGAGAGGGACTGGGCGGCCAGCTTCACCTGCTGGTACTCCAGCAGCCGCTGGACCAGGGAGACGCGGGGATCTTCCTCGGGGGCCTGGGGCGGCCGGGGCAGCATGAGGCGGGACTTGATCTGCAGCAGCTGGGCCGCCATGGCCACAAACTCGGCGGCGATTTCGAGGTTCAGCTCCTCCATGAGGTGGAGGTATTCCATGTACTGCCGGGTGACCTCGGCCATGGGCAGGTCGAGGATCTCCAGCTTCTGCTCGTGGATGAGGTGCAGCAGCAGGTCCAGGGGGCCGTCAAAAGCCGCAAGGTGCAGCGGCAGGTCCCGGAAGCGGGTCTCGAAGCCCTTGGGGCTCTCGAAGGTCTTCGGGGCCGACGGCAGGGCCTCAGCTTCGGGCTCGGCGCCGGGGGTCACCTGGGGGGTCTCGGACATGCCCCCATTCTACCCCTTCCCGGGCCACAATGGAGGGCCATGGCCCGCCCCCCCGTCCTCCCCGGCACCCGCCCCGACTGGCTCAAGATCCGCATCCCGGCCCCGGAGGTGGTGGCCGAAGTCGAGGGCCTCATCCGGGCCAAGGGCCTGGTCACGGTCTGCGAAGAAGCCCGCTGCCCCAACCTCCACGAGTGCTGGGGGGTGCACCGGACGGCCACCTTCATGCTGCTGGGCGAGGTCTGCACCCGCCACTGCGGCTTCTGCAACGTGGGCAAGGGTCGCCCGGGGGCCCTGGATCCGGGGGAACCCCAGCGGGTGGCCGAGGCCGTGGCCAGCCTGGGCCTGAAGTTCGCCGTGGTCACCTCGGTCAACCGGGACGACCTGCCGGACGGTGGCGCAGCCCACTTTGCTGAGACCATCCGTTGGATCCGCACCCTCTCCCCCGGCTGTGGCGTGGAGGTCCTGATCCCGGACTTCTGTGGGGATGCAGCCGCCCTGGCCACCGTCCTGGAGGCCCGCCCAGAGGTGCTGAACCACAATGTTGAAACGGTGCCCCACCTCTACCGGCGGGTGCGACCAGATGCCGACTATGCCCAGAGCCTCACCCTCCTGCGCCGGGCCGCGGACTGGCGGGATGCCCAGGCCCCGGCCATGAAGGTGAAGAGCGGCATCATGGTGGGCCTGGGCGAGACCCCGGAGCAGGTGCTGGCCCTGATGGCGGACTGGCGCCAGCACGGCGTGGACATCGCCACCCTCGGCCAGTACCTGCCGCCCTCGCCCCTCCACCTCCCCCTGCACCGCTACGTGGAGCCCGCCGAGTTCGAGCTGTACCGCATCAAGGGCCTGGAGATGGGCTTTCAGCGCGTGGAATCCGCCCCCCTGGTCCGCTCCAGCTATCACGCGGGAGACGCCTACAAAGGTTAGGGGCCTTGCCCTCACGCACCGAAAGGGCCCGGAGCCGAAGCTCCGAGCCCTTTCGGTGTTGCGCAACTACTCGGTCTAGGCCTTGATGTTTAAAAACTTCTGCTGGAACTCGGTCCAGTTGAGGACCCCGGCGGCCAAAGGGCCATCCTCGGAGCGGAAGCGGGCGATCTCGTCCTGGTACCACCCGATGACGGGGTTGCCGATCTTCAGCGTGCCCAGTTCGGTGGCCAGGTCGCTGGGGGCCAGGAGGCACACCCAGCCGCGGTCGTAGGGGCTCTGGGTGACTTCGTTCGGATCGGACTGCAGGCCGGTGTTGTCGTGCTTCACCTTGCCCGACAGGGGCGAGGCCACCTGCACACTGCCCGCCGTGCCCTTCAGGGTAAACAGCGGCTCGCCCTGGCGGATGGTGCGCCCGCGCTCTGGCATGACAACCTCGGTCACCGTGCCAAGGGCCTTGCGGATGAAGTCGTCGATGCCGATGCGTACCTGACCCTCGGGCTCGAGGCGGACCCAGGCGTGGCCGGTGGAGAGGAAGGCGCCGCCAGGGATACAGAACTCGTTGGCGGGGACGACCTCGGCCATCTCCGGGGTCACGACGCGGACGGTGGGGCGCTGGGCGGCCGCGATGCGGGCCTGGCGCTTGATGAGCAGCTTGCGGGCGAACTCGCCCAGCTCGTCGGCGGTGAAGGGCTTCTGCACATACTCGCACGCGCCCTGCTGCAGGGTCTGGACGGCGGTCTCGATGCTGCCGTAGCCCGTGATGACGACCACGTCGATGTCAGGGCGCAGGTGCTTCACGGCCTTCACCACTTCAACGCCATCCATGTCCGGCATCTTCAGATCGGTGAAGACGAAGTCGTAGTCGTTGCGCTGCACCAGGCCCAGGGCCTCGGGACCGTGCTCCACGGTGTCCACGCTGAAGTTCTCGAGCACCAGGATGCGGCGGAAGGAGTCCAGCACCACACCCTCGTCGTCCACCGCCAGGACCCGGGCCCGGGGGTTCGGCACCTCCACCCGCTTGAGGCTCTTGGCCTCATGGGTGAAGTCCAGCTTGAGGGAGGTGGTCAGCACCGCCTCGCGGGCCGCCCGGTCCTTGCTGTCTCTCATTTTGCGCAGGGAGGTCCGGACCAGGAAGTCGATGCCCACGAAGGCCACGAACATGAAAAGGATCAGAATGGCGGTCAAGGGGACCTCCTAGGTGTTGGGGATGGAAGACGAATCAATGCCACCGGGTTCGGCTGCGACGGGGAGGCGGAGGGTGAAGCAGGTCCCCCGCCCCGGCTCGCTCTGTACTTCCAGAGTACCGCCGTGGGCCTCAACAATGCCCCAGCTGACAGCAAGCCCAAGGCCAGTGCCGTGGTTGCCCTTGGTGGTGAAGAAGGGTTCGAAGATCCGTGGCAGGTCCTCGGCAGGGATGCCCTTGCCGCTGTCTTCGAGGAGCAGCTCCAGGCTGCCGTTGGCGCCGATGCGGCTGGTGGCCCGGATGGTGCCGCCGCCCTCGCCAATGGCGTCGGCAGCGTTGAGGATGAGGTTCACGAGCACCTGCTGGATCTGGTTGGGGTCGGCCTGAACTTCGGGCAGGTCCGGGGCCAAGTGCAGGGACAGGTCCACCTGATTAAGTGATAGCTGGGTCATAACCACGGAGACCGACCGGCGGGCCACTTCATTGAGATCCATGGGTTTCCGGGCGGGCGCCACGGGGCGGGCGAAGTCCAGCAGGCCCCGGATGATGCCTCGGCAGCGCACGGTCTCCCGCACGATGACGTCCAGGTCTTCGGAGGCCGCTACATCCTCGCCCATGCGCTTGCGGAGCAGGGAGGCGTAGCTGAGGACACCGGTCAGGGGGTTGTTGATCTCGTGGGCGATGCCAGCGGCCAGACGCCCCACAGAGGCCAGCTTGTCGGCCTGGGCCAGCTGCCGCTGGGTGTCCGAGAGGTTCTTGGTCATCTCATTGAAGGCCTTGGCCAGGGTGCCCAGCTCATGGCGTCCGAGGAAGGGGATGACCGTGGTCAGGTCGCCAGCGGCCACCCGGTGGGTGCCCTCGACCAGGGCCGCCACGGGACGGACCACCAGGCGGCGGTTGAGCCACCAGAGCATGAGGCCGCCCGCCAGAATGGCCAGGGCGGCGGAGCCGGCGATGACGGACTTGCTGCGGGCGATCTCCCGGTCCACTTCCGTGAGGGAGATGTTCACATCGAGGACGCCCAACAGGCTCTGTTTCGAGGGGCTGGGATGGCACCCGACCGTGGAGCAGGAGGGGTCGTTGGGGATGGGATTGATTACCCCCAAGATGCGGGTGCCGTCCGCCGCTGTGAAGGTGCGCGCCCGGGCCTGAATATCCAGACGGTCGAGGGGCTTGCCCTCGGCGTGGCAGGCGTAGCAGGCCTCGCCCCGGGTATCGAGCTTGGTGCCGATCTCCTCCGCGCTGGAGGAGAACATGATCCGGCCTTCCTTGTTGAACACCCGCACCTTTTGGATGCCCTGGTCGTGCAGGCCGCCCACGGAGCGGATCTGCCGGTGGAGGTTCTCCCGGCGGTTCTCCAGCATGTCGAAGTGGGTGGCGCTCTTGATGGTCTCGCTGAGCTGATCCGCGCTCCGGGTCCGCTCCGCCATCAGCTGGGCAGTGTGGGTCCGGAGCACGGTCACGGCCATGCCGCCGATCACCAGCGCGGTGGTGAGACCAGCGCCAAGGATCAGACGGGTGCCGATGCGGGTGCGCATGCCTCAGGTCCTCTCTTTGCGGGAGTCGGCGGGTGCGCCGGGGCCGTCCGGGAAGATCTTGAAGGTCCGCACCGCAAAGGCGAAGACCGTCATGCCCGCAGCCACCAGGCCCAGGGAGACGATGATCTCACCTGCTGAGGGCAGGTAGCGGGTGCCGGAGGCGGCTTCCATGCCTGTGATGCTGACATTCAGGCGGTTCATCACGAACCCGAGCACAGCCATGAAGGCGCCGCCCACCAGCCAGTTCGGATTGGACCGCAGGCGACGGAAGGACATGAGCCCCACCGGCAGGAGCACCCCGAGGGTGAACTCCAGCAGGAACATCTGGCCCTCGTAGCCGAACTCCCGGATGGAGCCCCAGGCATGGTTGCGCGAGATGGCCTGCACGCGCAGAAGGCCGTAGATGCCCAGGGCCACGACCATGCCACGAGCCAGGGGCTCCAGTAGCTCCATCTCGAGGTGGCGGTGGAAGGCCCGCCCGCTGAGGTAGGACTCGAGGATCACCATGCCGATGCCGGCCCCGATGGCGCTGATGTAGAAGTGCACCGGCAGCATGGGGGAGTACCACAGCGGGTGGAGCTTGCTGGGCACGATCAGGTAGAGGGAGCCCAGCGA
>CAIRQL010000135.1 GCA_903880675.1 uncultured Holophagaceae bacterium
GAAGGTCCAGCCGCCCATCTCGTAGCGGAAGCCCTTGCCGGCCCAGCGCACGGTCTCCATGGGGATGAAGGCCGTGATGTCGTCCACCTTCTCCAGGGTGACGGCGCTGAAGGTGGCACTGCCCGTGGCCTTGCCGTTGCGCCCCAGGTGCAGCTGCACGCGGTCCGTGGGGCTGGTGGCCAGGAACAACACGGCGAGGCGCTGCTCGCCGCTGCCCGCCAGGCCTTGGGAGGCGTTGGTGAAGGGGAAGCTCTCCATGGACAGGCAGGCCCCCAGGGCCGTGGGGTAGCGGGCCAGGGCATCGGCCTTGACGCCGCGGGTGCGCACCGTGGCGCTGAGGCGGTAGAGCTCTCCCACTTTCAGCTGCACCGGCGCTGAGGCCAGGGTGGCCTCCGCACCATCTGCCGGGGCGTCCAGGCGCAAGCCTGAGGCCTTGGCGGCGGTCCCCGGCTTGAGCGACCAGCCCGCTACAGGAAGATCAGCGGCGGCGGCCAGGGTGGCCAGAAGCAGCAGGGCACAAGCGCGGAACACACGGATCATGGGAGCCTCCACCCAACAGCATGGCAAACCTGTCCCCAAACCGCCTCGCTTTTTGAGGCAAGACCAGGCTCTAGGAAAAAACGCTCGCAGAGGGTCGCAGAGACAGCGGAGGCTGCAGAGGAAAGGAGACCGAAGGTGGCTCTTCTTGCGCCCTTCTCAGCCACATCAGCCTTCTCCGCGCTCTCTGCGAGCGTGGTTGCCCTTCTGCTTTTTGCCAGTTCAATGCCCAACCCCCCGTAAGCTGGAAGGATGACGCTGCGCAAATGGACGTTCACTGTGGGACCCGACGAGGGGGGACTGCGGCTGGATCAGCTCATTGCCGAGCGCACGGGAATCTCCCGCCGGGCGGCCCGGGAGGCCCTGAAGCTGGGCGGGGTGCAGGTGGATCGCAAGCGGGTGAAGGTGGCCAGCAAGCAGGTGAAGCCGGGCATCGAGGTGCGGGTGGCCTCGGATCCGGATCTGCCCCCGGTGCCCGACATGCCCATCCCCATCGTCTTCGAGGACGCCTGGGTGCTGGCCGTGGACAAGCCTGCGGGCCTGCCCACCCAGGGCACCTGGGCCTCGGACCGCCACGACCTGCTGGCCCTGCTCAAGACCCAGCGCCCGGACCTGCGCCTCTTCCTGCAGCACCGCCTGGACCAGGGCACCTCGGGCCTGCTGGTCTTCGCCAAGGACCCCAAAGCCAACCCCGGCCTGTCGGCGGCCTTCGCCTCCCGGGAGCTGGAGAAGCTCTACCTGGCGCGCCTCTCGGAGCCCCTGGAGGCCTGCACCGTGAACGCCGCCGTGGGCCGCATCCGGGGCGCCGATCCCGGCCGCTTCGGCTGCACGGAAGATGTCGCCGCGGACACCCAGCTCATTGAGCCCCGCTCCGCCCGCACGGACTTCCGTCCCGCCACCCCCGAGGAGACCGCGGGCCTGGTCCCCGGGCATTGGGTGGTGGCCCGCATCCACACAGGCCGCACCCACCAGATCCGCGTCCACCTCGTGCACCTGGGCCACCCCATCCTGGGCGACGGCCTCTACGGCGGCGCCCCCTCCGACCGCCTCTGGCTCCACGCCTGGCGCCTGGGCCTGAAGCACCCCATCACCGGCGAGCCCCTCCAGCTGGAGGCGCCCCCCACCCGGTTCCTGGCGTGAGGCGGGGGCTGCCCTTGTCCGCGGCCAGGGGCCTCCGTGGCCTGGGCCTGGCCTTCCTGGCCTGGACGTCCCTGCCGGGGGCCGATCCGCAGGTTGCAGCGCCGCCGACCACCCCTGCACGGGCCGAGGCCCCCGCCGCCGGACCCATCCGTTTCGAGCGCTTCGAGCGCCCGGGTCCCCTGGCAGGCGTGGTGGCCCGCATCGACCTGCGGGACCCCCGGATCAGCGTGAAGGTGGTCATGGCGGATGGGTCCGGCACCGAGGGCGGGAAGGACTGCGGCGGCCGCCTGGAGGTGCCCAGCGCCCTGGCCCGCAAGCACGACCTGGCCGTGGCCATCAATGCCAGCTTCTTCCGGGCCAACCCCAAGACCATCGACGGCCAGGCGGTGACCTACTTTGTGGGGAACTGCGCCAGCCCCGTGGGGTGGCATTACTCCGAAGGCCGCCTCCGCACCCGCCCCGCCGAGGCCCGCCTGAGGGCCGCCGCCGTGCTGCACACCTCCGGCCGCATGACTCTGCACGCCAGCCTGGAGCAGCTGCCCCCGGACGTGCGCTATGCCGTCGGTGGTAACGCCATGGTGCTGGACGCCGGACGGGTCATCGCCAAGGCCTCGGACACCGTCCGTCACCCCCGCAGCGCCGTGGGCCTCAGCGAGGACGGAAACACCCTGCTGCTGGTGGCCGTGGATGGCCGCGCCGAGGGGCACAGCCAGGGCGCCACCCTGGCGGAGCTGGGCGAGCTGCTGAAGGGCTTCGGTGGCTGGGACGCCATCAACCTGGACGGCGGAGGCAGCACGGCCCTGGTCATCAAGGACCCCCTCACCGGCGTCTTCACCGTGGCCAACCGTCCCTCAGGCGTGGCCGTCGGCCTCCCCGGCCTTCCCGCCGAGCGCCCCGTGGTGGATGTGCTGGGTGTGGTGCTGCGGGAAGCGCCGACCGAGCGGCGCCGCGATGGCAGCCTACGGCACTGAGCGCCGCAGCATGAAAAGACAACCTGGTTATCGGCCAGCCTCCGCTAAATAGGCGCTCCACAGTGGAGATCTTTGAAGGTCCGATTTGGCGGAGCAAGGCCGATAACCAGGAACGGGAAATCTTTATCCCCGCCCATCCCTTTTATCCCCGTCCAAAGCACTTGAAGCTAGGCTCAGCCCGCTTTTGCCCGCTTCTGCAGTGCCTCCAGGACCTCTGGCTTGTGGTCCAGGAGCAGCTTCATCAAGGCCAGGGGGGGCTCAGGCGTGGCTTTGATCTGGATCTTGCCCGGAATGGAAGACAGGGTCACGGCCACACCCATGCGGCCGGCCAGGTCCAGGATCTCGGATGCGCCTACGTTGTCTCTGAACACCGATCCTCCTTCTATCGTCTTCGTTTAGGGCGAGGTCCTTGGGGACGGGCAGGATGCGTTTAGACCAACCTACCCCTTGGAAAAGATAAGTCCATACGCTCGATTGCTTATTGACACGGGGACTGACGAAAATTTTTCTGCTTTCAACCGAACTCCCAGGGACGCTGCGGATCCTCCGTGCCCCGGCTATGCTCGGCTGATGCAGCTGCCGATTCTCTTCAACCCACTGGCGGGCACCTCACCCAAGGACCCGGATGCGCTGCTTCGGCCGCTGGCAAAGGAGCTGCGGGACCGCCTGGTGCCCACGCCCTTCGGGCCGCCCTGGGACTTCGGCCCCGCCATCGCCCAGGCCACCCAGGCCGGCGGGCCGCTGCTGGTGTGGGGCGGGGACGGCACGCTTCATCACGCGGCCATTGCGCTGTTGGACGCAGGCTGCCCGGTGCCCCTGGGGGCCATCCCCGGAGGCAGCGGCAACGGCCTGGTGCGGGGCCTACGCACGCCCCTGGAAGCCGTCGGCGCGCTGCAGCGCCTGCTGGAGGGCCGGGAGCTGCGCATGGACCTGCCCCGCCTGGACGGCGTGCCCTTCCTGAACCTCTGCGGCACGGGCTTCGAGGGGGCCGTGGCCCAGCGCTTCGAGGACCTGCCGGGCCGGGGCTTCTCCACCTACGCCAAGGCCTGCTGGCAGCTGTGGCAGAGCTGGGAAGAGACCGCCGTCGAGTGGGAGGCCGAGACGGCGCCCCTGGCCCAGCCAGCGGGCCGCATGGCCCGAATCCGCACGGCCTGGAGGGGGCCGGAGACGCCTCTGCCCACCCGATTCTGGAACCTCTGCATCGCCAACCTGCCCACCCACGGCAGCGGGCTCTGGATGGCCCCGGGGGCGGACCCCACCGATGGCCTGCTGCACTGGGCGGCCCTCTCCCGCCCGGGCTGGGGCGACCTGCTGTCAGAGGTGCCTTCTCTGTTCCGGGAAGAAGGCAGCACGGACCTCCGCCGCCTGGGCTGCGTCAAGAAGGCTGTGCTTCGCCTGGCCCGCCCCCTGGCCTGGCACCTGGACGGCGAGCTGCTGCCCGCCCGGGACCGGGCCGAGCTCAGCGTCGAGCCCCGCGCCTTCCGCATGCAGGTCACGGATGGGTGTCCGTGGATATAAGTTAAACCTCACGCAGAAACGGCCCCGTCGGGGCCGTTTCTGCGCTTGGGAAAGCCAGGCGCCTAGCGCGGATAGACCGCCGGGCCACTCATGCTCGGGCGGCGGTACTGGGCACTGACGCTGGGGGAAGCACCCCAGAGGCCCTCGGCGACCTTCACCTCGCTCAGGTCCACGGAAGGATCCCACTTCCGGCGCAGGAGCAGCGTGTAGGGCGCCTTTTCATCAGACCACCGACCAGGATCGTCCACGATGATGTAGACCGCCGTGGCCTCCGAGCCCGGATTCGTGTAGGTCACCATCACAGGGTGCAAAGCGTTGGCGGCGTGCAGCATGCCTGCACCGGGGTTGCCCCACTTGTTCACCATCATGAGCCGGAACCAGCCCAGCTTTTCGTGCTGGACCTCCACCTGCAGGATGCCACCGGGGGGCACGGCGATGCCGTAGGCCCGCCAGCCGGCCGGCTGCTGGGAGAAGTCGGTGAGGGTCTCCACCCCATCGCCCAGGGGCGACACCGGGATGAAGCCGCGGCGGGAAAGCCACTGGATCTCGGCAAAGAGGTCCCGGGAGCCCCAGTAGGTCATGTCCGGGATGGTTCTGCGGTGCTTCCATGCCGGTGGGTTCACCAGGCGGGTGCCGGGCTGCAGCGTGACCGAAGAGAGAGTCTCCCGGGTGCTGGGGCGCCTTATCTCGTGGGGAGTGGCGCGGGGCCCCCCCGGCACGAAGGGGCGCTCCCCGGCCTTTCGGTTGGGTTGCGTGTTTGTGTTGTAGCTGGTCGGACCCGGGCTCTGGGGCCTGGGTTGCGGCGTGTTGCCACGCTTCGACTCCTCCTGTGGCGAAGCGCCACAGACCGCCGAGGCCAGGGCCAGTGCAGCAACGACCGAAAGTACACGGAATTGCAGGAACCGTCGTGACATCGGATGCCTCCTGGGCGGGACTGGCGGACTTAAGGATGCCAGAGCCGTGCCACAGGGCGCCAGGAGCGGTCCCTTGGCGGTATGCTGACCTTTTCCAGCGCGGGGGCCCTCCGGTGTTCGGCAAGATTCAGCACATCCACTTCGTAGGCATCGGCGGCATTGGCATGTCCGGCATTGCGGAGGTCCTGGCCAACCTGGGCTACCGGATCTCCGGTTCGGACCTCAAGGAGAGCGCCGTCACCCAGCGCCTCCAGGGCCTGGGCATCGAGGTCCACATCGGCCACCACGGGGGGGCCATCGAGGGCGCCCAGGTGGTGGTCATCAGCTCGGCCGTAAAGGGGGACAACCCCGAAGTCGTCGCCGCCCACGCCGCCAAGGTTCCCGTGATCCCCCGGGGCGAGATGCTGGCCGAGTTGATGCGCATGAAGTACGGCATCGCCATCGCCGGGTCCCACGGCAAGACCACCACCACCGGCATGGTGGCCCAGGTCCTGAGCCAAGGTGGCATCGATCCCACCATCGTCATCGGCGGCAAGCTCGGCACCATCGGCAGCAACGCCAAGCTGGGCAAGGGGCCCTTCCTGGTGGCAGAGGCCGATGAGAGCGACGGCAGCTTCCTCATGCTGAACCCCACCCTGGCCGCCATCACCAACATCGACCGTGAGCACCTGGACCACTACAAGGACCTGGACGAGATCCAGGACGCCTTCGTGACCTTCGCCAACAAGGTGCCCTTCTTCGGTGCCGTCTTCCTCTGCATGGATGATGCGAACGCCGCCGCCGTGCGACCCCGCCTCAAGCGCCGCGTGCACACTTACGGCACCCACCCCCAGGTGGACATCCGGGCCCGCGACATCCGCCAGGACGGCTTCACCACCCACTTCAAGCTGCGGGCCCACGGCGTGGACCTGGGTGCCTTCAGCCTGGGCGTCCCCGGCCACCACATGGTGCTCAACGCCCTGGCCGCCATCGGCATCGCCTTGGAATTGGAAGTGGATCCCGAGCAGATCCGCGCCAGCCTGGCCAGCTTCACCGGTGCCGACCGCCGCTTCCAGCTGAAGGGTGAGAAGGACGGCATCCTCGTGGTGGACGACTACGGCCACCACCCCACGGAGATCGCCGCCACCCTGGCCGCGGCCCGGGCCGGGTTCCCAGAGCGCCGCATCGTCGCGGCCTTCCAGCCTCACCGCTACACCCGCACCAAGGCCCTGCTGGAGGAGTTCAGCACCGCCTTCTTCGAGGCGGACGTGGTGGCTGTGACGGACATCTACCCGGCGGGTGAGCAGCCCATCCAAGGCATCACGGCTGCGGCCGTGGCCGAGGGCATGCGCGCCCACGGCCAGAAGGAGGTCCACCTGGTGGGCCGGGTGGAGGATCTGCCCAAGGCCCTGCAGGGCTTCACCCAGAGCGGGGACCTGATCATCACCTTCGGCGCGGGCTCCATCACCCAGGCCGGTCCCGCCTTCCTGAGCCTGGCCTGAGCATGACCCTGCGGCCCCTGCCTGCCCTGATCGCCCTGCTTGTTGCCGCACCCCTGGCCGCCGGCCTGCCCTTGGGCCTGCTCCCCGCCTCGGATCACCGACCCGAGGTGCCCGTGCCTGCGCTGGGGGCCCGCTACACACCGCATCACGAGCTGCTGGCCTATGTCCGGGCCCTGGCTGCTGCAGCACCGGACCGGGTGAAGCTGACCACCCTCAACATCACCGAGGAAGGTCTGGAGCAGCCCTTCCTGGTGATCACCTCGCCCGCCAACCTCCAGCGCCTCGACACGCTCAAGGCCCTCAATGCCAAGCTGGCGGAGCCCCGCAGCTGCAGCGAGGAGGAGGCCAAGCGCATCACCGAGACCAACCCCGTCTTCGTGTGGCTCGGCTACTCCGTTCATGGTGCCGAGGCCTCCGGCTCCGAGGCGGCCCTGGCCGTGGCCTACCACTTCGCCGCGGCCCGCTCACCGGACGTGCTCCGTCAGCTGGACCGGGTGGTGCTGCTGCTGGACCTGACCCAGAACCCCGATGGCCGCGCCCGCCACCTCCAGGCCGTGGCCGAGGCCACCACGCCCTTCAATGTCAGCGATCCCCAGGACGCCCAGAATACCGCCCGCTGGCCCGGGGGCCGCTTCAACCACCGGCTCTTCGACCTGAACCGCGACTGGACCTGGCAGACCCAGGGCGAGTCCCGCGCCAAGACCGCCGCGTTCCTGCGCTGGCGGCCCCAAGTGGTGGCAGATGTCCACGAGATGTGGTCCGAGAGCACCTACTACTTCCCGCCCACCATGCAGCCCATCCACGAGGCCCTGCCCGGAGCCGCCGCCAACCGCTGGCAGGCCACCTTCGGCCAAGGCCTGGCCCAGGCCTTCGACGCCCAGGGCTGGGCCTACTTCCGCCGGGATGTGTTCGACCTGTTCTACCCCGGCTACGGCGACACCTGGCCCACCTTCCACGGGGCTGTGGGCATGACCTTTGAGGCCGCAGGCCAGTCGGGCCTGGCCTACAAGCGCCTGGACGGTGAGACTGCCACCCTGACGGACCGCATCCAGCGCCACACCACCGCCAGCCTGGCCACGGTGGCCACCGCTGCTGCGGAGCGCCAGGCCCTGCTCGGGGACTACCAGCGCACCCGCCGTGAGCGCGTCGCCCTGGGCGACCGGGCCGGCGCCTTCCTGCTGGCCGAGGGCGAGGATCCGGGCCGCACCCGCGCCCTGGTGGCCCTCCTGGAGCGCAATGGCCTCGAGGTCCAGCGCACCGCTGCCGACCTGTCCACGGAAGGGCTCGAGCCCATCGGTCTGGCCCGCGCCGCCACCCTGCCGGCCGGCAGCTATGTGGTGCCCCTGGACCAACCGAGCGGGGGCCTCGCCCAGGCCCTGCTGGAGGGCGAAGCCAAGATGGGCCCCAAGCCCACCTACGACCTCTCCGCCTGGAGCCTGCCCCTGGCCTTCCATGTGCCCGCCTGGCGTGCGAAGACAAAGCCCAAGGTCGCCGTCGTTAGCGCTGCCCCTCCGCCGCCCATGGAGGTCCCGGAGGCCACCTGGGGCTACCTCCTCCCCGGCGGCCGGGAAGGCGTCGAGAAGACCACCGCCGCCCTGCTCCAGGAAGGCTTCAAGGCCACGGCCCTGGCAGAACCCGCCAAGCTTCAGGACGAGATCCTGGGCGCTGGCACCATCATCCTGCCCCTGCGCACCAACGCCGCCAACCTGCGCGCCCGGCTGCTGGAGCTCGCCCGCCAGAACGGCCACCCGGTGCTGGCCACGGACACGGCCTCTATGGCCTCGGGCCCGGACCTGGGCTCCAACCGCACGCTGCTCCTGAAGGCGCCGCGGATTGCCGTGGTCATGGACCGGCCCGCCCACGCCACGTCCTTCGGCGCCCTGGCCCACACCCTCACGGAAGCGGGCCTTCCTTTTGTCCAGCTGCGCGCCGATCGCCTGGGCAGCACCTCCCTGACTCGCTTCACCCACGTGGTGCTGGTGGATGACGGCGCCCAGGGCAAGGCTTGGCAGAAGACCCTGGGCGAGGGCGGCGCCACCAAGCTGAAGGCCTGGCTCCAGGAGGGCGGCAGCCTGCTGGCCTTCCAGGGCGGGGCGGCCTATGTCTCCCGGGCGGGCCTCACCACCACGGGCTTCCACCTGCTGGGCAAGGAGGCCGAGGAGGCCCGGCTCAAGGAGAAGGACCCCAAGCGCGAGGCCCCCAAGACGGACCCTGCGGAGCTGGTGCAGCCTTGGGATAAGCGGGAGGACCGCGCCCTGGCCGAGAGCATCCCCGGGGCCTACCTGAAGGCCCGGGTGGATGGCAGCCATCCCCTGGCCTGGGGGCTCCATGCCCCTCAGGGCGCCGCCGTGCTGGACAACAACGACCCCATCCTCGAGCTGAGCGCCGGAGGCGAGAACCCCATCCACTACGCCAAGGAGGACCTGAAGGTCTCGGGCCTCCTGCCCAAGGCGCTGGAGACCCGCCTGCAGCAGAGCGCCTACGCCCTGCGTGAGCACTCGGGTACGGGCACGGTGATCCTGGTGGCGGGCGATCCGGTCTTCCGGGCTCAGACGCCCTTCACCCGGCGCCTGCTCTTCAATGCCATCTTCTTTGGCGCCTACCGCCCCACACCGGAGTAGAGGAACCCCATGGGCCAGACCTACACCGTCGCCATCACCGGAGCCTCGGGCTCGGCCTTCGGCGTGGCCGTGCTCAAGCGCCTCTCCGCCAACCCCCAGGTGGAGCGCATCGCCCTGCTGCTGTCCCCCACCGGGAAGCGCTGCCTGCATGACGAGACGGGCCTGACCCCCAAGGATCTCGCGGCCCTGCCCAAGGTATCGCTGCGGGACGAGCGGGACCTGGGGGCTGACGTCTCCTCGGGCTCGTTCCGCCAGGACGGCATGGTGCTCATCCCCTGCAGCGCCGGGGCCCTGGGCCGCATCGCCGCCGGCACCAGTGAGACCCTGGTGAGCCGCGCTGCAGATGTGTGCCTCAAGGAGCGTCGTCCCCTGGTGCTCTGCCTGCGCGAGACGCCGCTGAACCGCATCCACCTGGAGAACATGCTGCGGGTCCACGACGCCGGCGCCATCGTCATGCCCCTCATGCCCGGCTACTACAGCAACCCCGAGACCATCCAGGACCTCTGCGACACCTTCGCCACCCGCGTGCTCGATCAGCTGGGCCTGTCCGAAGCCGACGCGCGGCGCTGGAAGGGCTAAGCAGACTCTGTGGTCAGGGCCAGGCACGACCTGCAGACAGAAGCAGAGCGATTTATCCCCTTCATCCCTGTTTTCAAGAAAAAGTAATAGGAACAGGGATGAAGGGGATGAAGGAGATTACCGAAATAAATCAGGTGTGCGAGCTGGTATCAAGCCCCGCCTCTGCGCAACTCTGCGCTCTCGTCCTTTCTCCGCGAGAGTTGTTTTCTTTTCTACTCACCCCAGGGACTGGCTGTAGCAGAACTGGATTACCTAGGCTCCGCCTTCCATGAGTGCCCGGTCCTGGCGCTGGGCTCGGCGGGTGGACCAGAAGGCCCAGAGGGCACCCAGGGCGCCGGTACTGGCGCCGAGGGCGGCCAGCAGGGCCATGCTGGGGGCGGAGAAGAAGCCCAGGCGGGCCATCTCCACCAGCATGGGCGAGAGGCCACCGACACCCCGGGAGATGGGCAGCCACACGGCGAAGAGGCCCAGGATGGCCAGCAGGCTGCCGGCCAGGCCGAGGACGGCACCCTCCAGCAGCAGGGGCGTGCGGATGAAGCCTTCGGAGGCCCCCACCAGCCGCATGATGGTGATCTCGTCTTCCCGCGCCAGCAGGCTCATGCGGATGACGGTGCCGGTGGCAAAGCCGGCGGCAATCAGGAGCAGCAAGCCGAAGCCGCCCAGGGCGGAGCGCAGCATCCGGGCCAGGCGCTGGAGGCTGTCCAGGCGCTCCTGGTCCACCAGCACATCGCCCACGCCGGGCAGGCTCCGCAGGCTGCGGCCAACTTCCACAGCGCGGTGCCCATCGGCGAGGTCCCGGCGCAGGGTCAGCTCGAGGCTCTCAGGCAGGGCGTCGAGGCCTGCGGCCTCCAGCAGCACGCCCGCATCCCGGGTGGCAGAGAGGAAGCGGCGACGGTTCTCGTCGGCACTGACGCGGTGCACTTCCTGAAAGCGGGGGTCCCTGCGCAGACGGCCCTCGGCCTCTTCCAGGCTGCGCCCCTCGCCCGCATAGACCACCACCTTGGCCAGGCCTTCCAGCTTGGTCACAAAGCGGCCCAGGCTCTCTGCAGCCAGCAGGCCACCCCCGGCCAGGAGCAGACCCGAGGCCAGGGTGAGCACCGCCAGGGCGTGCTGACCCCGATGCCGGTAGAGGTCCTGAAGCACCTCCTGCAGCAGCAGGCCCAGCAGGCGCAGGCCCTTCACGAAGCGTTACCGTCGATGGCGACGCCCTTCACCACGGAGCCCGTGGGGGCCAGGATGGATTTCGCGGCACTGCCCGCCATGGGCTGCTTCCAGACATAGAAGGTGCCAGCGCCCACGGTACCGGTGCCCTTGAGGCCCACCAGCCAGTCCCGGTTGCCGGCGTGGGTGAGCACTCGCAGATCGGGCTGCCCAGTGGCGCTACCCAGGGTGAGGTAGGGCGCCTGGTTGTAGGAGAGTCCGAACTGGCCCGTGCGGAACACCTGGATGGGCGCGGCGGTGCTGGCGGCGTCGGTGTTGTGCCGCCCCACAAACAGGTAGCCATTGGCGGTGTCGAGGGCGAGGACGCCGTACTTCCCAAGGGTCGTCAGGCTGCCGAGGATGACATCGGTGGACCCGAAGGCGGAGGCGTTCCCCCGGCGGAGGCGCGGACCCGTGAGGGACTCGATGCCAACCGTGCCGCCATCCAGGAAGAACCCGTAGACCACCCCCGAGGCGGCGACCACGCCAGTACCCCCGCTGTCGCTGGTGTTCTGCAGCGCCTGGAGCGTCACCGAGGCGTCCTGCCCCTGGCTGCTGGCGCCGGAGACCACCCAGATCTGGGTGCTGCTGTCGCCGTTCTCGGTGATGTATAGGGTGTTGTTCTGCGAGTCCAGGGCGACCTGGCCAAACTTCCCGTTGGTGAGGCGACCGGTGTTGGAGAGGGCGAAGGAGACCACCTCGGCGCTGGGCACGGAGCCGGTCTGGGTGCGGATGCTGCTCACGCGGACGATGGTGCCGGTCTCGGACACCAGGTAGAGCACGCCTCGCTGGCTGTCGAAGCAGACGCCGCCCCAGGCCAGGGCGGTGACCTTGGTGAAGAGGCTGGAGCTAATGCGGTAGGTAGGCGCCAGAGTGGCAGTGCTGTCGTAGAGGGTGCCCAGGTCCTTCCACACGAACACCTGGCTGGTGGTGGAGTCATAGGCGTACAGGGCGGCGCCGCTGGTGCCACCGCTGGCTTCGGTCGTCTCCTTGCAGCCGGTGAGCAGGAGCAGGCAGGAGGCCACAAGGCTGAACAAGAAGCGCAGGGTCATCGGAATCCTATCGGGTGGCGAAGAGGGCCTTCAGCTGGGCGTTCAGGCTGCGCACGGTGTCCGCATCGCAGCCCGCTTCCACAGCCCCCCGGCTGACAGCCAGGGCCAGGGCCTTGACGGCTTCGGGACCTTCTCCGTTGTTGATGGCCTGGGTGGCCTCGGCCTGCAGCTGATTCACCATGCCGTGGTGCGCCTCTGGGATGGCGGCCTTGGCCGTCTGGGCGATGCGCTGGGCGTAGTTCATGAGCTTGACCATGCGCTGGGGATCCATGGTAACCGGGGCGGCGGGTGGCGGCGGTGGCGGCTCCGATGGGGCCTCCAGAGTGGCTACCAGCGGAGCTTCGGGTATCGCCTCGGCGGCGGGCAGGGCTTCCTCCTCGGCGGTGACAGAGGCTTCCTCCTGGACGACGACGGGACTTTCCTCCTGGGCAAGGCTGGGTGTGGGGGCCACCGGGGGGGACGCCGGGACGAAGTCCTCCGCCAGGGGTGGCCGCCCGGAGCGGATGCCCTTCATGGCCACAAAGCCCGCCAACACCAGTCCATAGATGTCCTTGGCCAGGTCCAGCGCCGGCTGGCCGGCCAGCTCCGCCAGCTCAGACACGGAGCAGAAGCCAGTGGCTACCGCCAGGAGGCTGGCCTCCCGGGGCCCGATGCCCTCCGGGACCTCCCCCGGCAGCAGGGTGGACACGGGGTAGAGGTCCAGCGAGGGAATCTTCTGGCTGAGAATCCGCCACTCGTCCATCCGCTCCCCGAAGGCCATCAAGAGGGCACCGTTGGGGCGGGTGAGGGTGGTGGGTACCTCGGTCGCCGAGGCCTCAAAGTGGTAGCGGCCATCCAGCCACATGGCCACCTCCAGCAGGGCGTTCAGGCCCTCGGTGGAGGAGGTCTCGGCATGCACCAAGCGCCCATCCTTCAGGTAGATGCGGGCTCGCCGGGCCTCCTGCTGGACATGAAAGCACCCGGATTTTCCGCTACGGCCCACCAGCTGGATGATATCCGCCAGGGGTGCCTCGCGCATGGAGCCTTGGATGACGCCCTGGGACATGGAACCTTCCAAAGGAGTGGAGTGGGGAACGCAAAACCTTACCACGGAGTGCGCCCTTCCCCCCGGCGGGTTCCTGAGCGATGCTGGGAGTTCCATGAACCAGCTTCCGGCCCCTCCTTTCGCAACCATTGAAGACGCCATCGACGCCATCCGGCAGGGCCGGATGGTGGTGGTGGTGGATGACGAGGACCGGGAGAACGAGGGCGACCTCACCCTGGCCGCCGAGCATGTGACGCCCGAGGCCATTGCCTTCATGGCCACCCACGGCCGGGGCCTGATCTGCGCCGCCCTGGAGGGCCCCCTGCTGGACCGCCTGCAGATCCCCCTCATGGTGCGGGACAACACCAGCCCCTTCGAGACCGCCTTCTGCGTGTCCGTCGAAGCCCGGGAAGGCACCACCACGGGCATCAGCGCCCAGGATCGTTCCCGCACCATTCAGGCCCTCATCGCCCCGGAAGCCCGGCCCCAGCACTTCGTCAAGCCCGGCCATGTGTTTCCCCTCCGGGCCCGCCCCGGGGGCGTCCTGACCCGCACGGGCCAGACCGAGGCCAGCGTGGACCTGGCGCGTCTGGCAGGCCTGCACCCCAGCGGCGTCATCTGCGAAATCATGAAAGACGACGGCACCATGGCCCGGGTCCCCGACCTGGTGCCCTTCTGCCGCCAGCACGGCCTGCTCCTGGTGACCGTGGCCGACCTGGTGGCCTACCGTCTGCGCCAGGAGCCCCTGGTCCGGCCCCTCGAGGTGCGGACCATGGCCAGCGAGTGGGGCCCCCTGCAAGTCCACCGCTTCCAGAGCCTCCTGGATGGTGGCAGCCACCTGGCCTTCGTCCTCGGGGACCTGGCCCGGGAGGCGGCCCCCCTGGTGCGGGTCCATGTGGAAACCCTGCCGGACGACCTCCATGGCTTTGAGAACGGCCTCTTTCAAAAGGCCATGGGCGCCCTGGCGAAAGAAGGCTGTGGGGCCCTGGTTTACCTGCGCCGCCACGCCCACACCCCCGGGGTCGCGGAGGAGGGCCAGCCCCTGCCCCAGACCATGAGCGACCGGGACTTCGGGGTGGGTGCGCAGATCCTGCGCCAGCTGGGCATCGGGAAAATGCGCCTCCTCAGCCGCCACGAAACGAAGTACATTGGCCTGCGTGGCTTCGGCCTCGACCTGTGCGCCCATGTGCCTCTGCAGCCCTCTGGAAGCCAGCCCGCCCCGGACCAGCCCTGATCGAAGCCGCAA
>CAIRQL010000136.1 GCA_903880675.1 uncultured Holophagaceae bacterium
AGGTTGCGCTCATGGTTGACCTCACTCCTGGGGCTGAAGCTGGCCCTCGTGGCTGCGCTGCAGCTCCGAGAGGAGTTGATGGAGAGCCGCGACGATGTCGCCGGGCAGGAAGGGATTCGCGCCGCTGCGGGCCAGGGACTTGAGGCCCTTGGGCAGGTCAACATGCATGCGAAGGAGCTTGTAGGTCTGGGCCAGGTGGGTCTGCTCGACGACGATGCCCTTCTGGACGGACTTGAAGAAGTCGTTGTAGACATTCTCCGCCACGGGGTACAGCAGGTAGGGCACCAGGAGCTTCACATTGATGCCCTCGGCCTGGGCCATCTCCAGGGCCTCGCGGCAGACACCCGCCACGCTGCCCCAGGCGATGATGCCGATGGGCGCATCGGGGTTGCCGGTGACTTCGAACAGGTCCTTGCGCTCCTTGAGGGGATCGAACTTGCGGGTGCGCTTCTCGTTCATGCGCTGGTGGACATCGCCGCTGTTCGTGGGCGCGCCGGACTCAACGTGCTCGATGCCGGAAGCCAGGTAGGTGCCGCCGAGCATGCCCGGGTGGCTGATGGGGCTGATGTGGTTCTCGGTCTGCTGGAAGCGCTTGTAGTCCACCAGGTCAGCGCCCGCCGGAACCAGGCGGTTGATGATCTTGAACTGGGTGGTGTCGATGGGGTCCAGCGTCTCCTTGCGGGAGGCAATCTCCTGGTCGGAGAGGACGATCACCGGCGTCTGGTAGTACTCGGCGATGTTGAAGGCCTCGATGGTGATGCGGAAGATGTCAGCCACGGAGGTCGGGGCCAGGACCGGGCGGATCACGTCGCCGTGGGCCGAGAAGGCCGCAGCGAACAGATCGGACTGCTCGGTCTTGGTGGGCAGGCCCGTGGAAGGACCGCCGCGCTGAACATCCACGATCACCAGGGGCAGCTCGGCGATGCTCGCCAGGCCCATCATCTCGGACTTCAGGGAGAGGCCGGGGCCGCTGGTGGCGGTCATGGACTTCTTGCCGGCGAAGGAGGCACCCACAGCTGCACCGATGCCGGCGATCTCATCCTCGGCCTGGAGCACCGCACCGCCGTACTTCCAGACATGGTCCGTGAAGAACTGCATGATTTCGGTGGAGGGCGTGATGGGGTAGCCGCCGAAGAACTGGCAGCCGGCAAAGATCGCCGCCGCCGCGCACATGTCGTTGCCATCCGTGATGAGCTTCACCTGCCCCTTGGTGTCCGAGGCGACCACGTTCATGCTGGCCTTGAGCGGGTGCTCCATGGCGAAGGCCCGGCCCGCATCAAAGGCGCGCTGATTGGCCTCGACCAGCTCCTCGCCCTTCTTGGCCAGCTTCTTCCGGATGCCCTTCATGACCGCCACGGCGCCGATGCCGAACCAGCCGGCGATGAGGCCCAGCACCACGGTGTTCTTGGCGCGCTCGGTGCCGGCGGTGGCCTTGGCCATCTCGGCGATGGGCACAGCGATGACCTGCAGCGGGGTCACGCCCACCAGGGGAATGTCTGCCTCGAGGATCTTGGTGGCGGCCTCGTAGATCACCACGGTGGTGCCACTCACGGGCAGCTCCGCGCCGAACTTGAGGAAGTCATCCCAGTTCAGGGCCACGGCCACATCGAGGTTGCCCCCGGGGTTGAGGATGGGCGTGGTGCTGATGCGCACCCGGCAGGACGACTCACCACCGCGGATCTGGGACCCGAAGCTCTTGGTCATCACGCCGTGGTAGCCCTCGGCCGCTGCGGCCTGAAGGAGGGATTCGCCGGCTGAGACGATGCCGTCTCCTCCTGATCCGGCCATTCCGAAAACGAGATCCTTGCGCATGGGCACCTCCAGGCTGGGAGTGGATGAGGGCCGGCCAGACAGCATCGCCCAGCCCAGCACCCCGCACACGAAAACCAGGGTCGTGGCGTTCCTTCCACCCTAACCCCGTCGGGCCTTGTTTTCGATCACAGATTACGGCTGGGTCGCCTTGCCAGTCCCCTGTCAGGACAGCTGGGCCAGGTCCTCGGGCGACCCCAGGCTCAGGGCCAGGACCTCCAGCCCCCGCTCCTTGGCCTGGCGCTTCACCAGTCCTGCCAGCACCTTGCCGGGTCCCAGCTCGATAAAGGTCGTGACGCCCTGGTCCAGCAGGAGGTCCAGGGTGGCCTGCCAGCGCACGGCCCCGGGGATCTGCCGGACCAGACCGTCCCGCAGGGCCTCGGGGTCGGAGACCGCCGCAGCGTCCACGTTGTTCACCAGGGGGCACCGGGGCGCCTGGAAGGCCAGGGCCGCCAGGATGGGCGCCATGTGGGCCTGGGCCGGCCCCATGAGGGGCGAGTGAAAGGGGGCGCTCACTGGCAGCTTCATGGTTTTCCGACCACCGCGGGCCTTCACGGCCTCCAGCGCCGCGTCCACGGCCTCGGCATGCCCGGCGATGACAATCTGGCCGGGACCGTTGAAGTTGGCCGGCACCACGACCTTGCCCGTGGCGGCCTGCGCTTCGGCGCAGCTGGCCTCAACATCCGCCTGGCTCATCCCCAGGATGGCCGCCATGGCGCCGACCCCCACGGGCACCGCCACCTGCATGGCCCGGCCCCGCTCCCGCACCGTGCGGACCGCATCCTGGAAGCTCAGGGCCCCCAGGGCCACCAGGGCGCTGTACTCCCCCAGGGAGTGCCCGGCAGCGAAGTCGGGGGACGGCAGCCGATCGCCCAGGGCCCGCACCACCATGATGCTGTGGGTGAGGATGGCGGGCTGGGTGTGCTCCGTGAGCTTGAGGGTCTCTTCCGGTCCGTCGGCCATGAGGCCAGACAGGGCGAAGCCCAGGGCCGCATCGGCCTCCTGGAGTACAGCCCGGGCCGCCGGTTCGGCCTCAGCCAGCGTCACGCCCATGCCAACAGCCTGAGACCCCTGCCCCGGAAACAGCCAAGCCACCTTGCCCATGGGAACCTCCATTAAGTTTTTTTGAAGAACCAACTACTCTCGCGGAGGGTCGCAGTGATAGCTGAGATAGCTGAGGCCAGAACCTTGAGCATGCCTCTGCAGCCTCTGCCTTCTCGTCCTTTCTCTGCGAGAGTTGTTCATCTTTTCCTTACCCTCTTGCCCGAGTCAGTCCTGGGGCAGGAGCAGGGCGACGCGCTCTTGGATGCGCTGGTGCAGGTTGTGCTCGGCGGCCCTCAGGGCGGCGCGGATGGCGTTGCGGACAGCCTTGGCATCGCTGCGGCCATGGCCGATGATGCTCACGCCCTTGACCCCCAGCAGCGGGGCGCCGCCGTACTCGGCATAGTCCAGCTTCTTCTTGAAGCTCTTCATGGCGGGCTTGGCCAGCAGGCCGGCGAACTTGGTGAGGGCGTTCTGCATGAAGCTCTCCCGCAGGCCGCTGATGATGCCCTCCGCCAGGGCCTCGCTGGACTTGAGCACGATGTTGCCCACAAACCCATCGCAGGCGATCACATCGAAGTTGCCGTTCCAGATGTCGCGGCCCTCGGCGTTGCCGTCGAAGCGGATCTCCATCTGGCGCAGCATGGCAGTGGCATCCTTGGTGACATCGGTGCCCTTGCCGTCCTCCTCGCCCACATTCAGGATGCCCACCCGCGGACGCTCCAGACCCAGCACCTCCTCGGCGTAGACGGACCCCATCACGGCGAACTGAGCGATATGCACGGCCCGGCAGTCCACGTTGGCACCCACATCCAGGAGCACCGTGGGACCGCCCTTCATGTTGGGCAGCACGCTGGCGAGGGCTGGTCGGTCCACGCCCTCCAGCTTTCCGATGACCAGACTGGAAGCCACCATGGCGGCGCCGGTGTGGCCCATGGAGACCACACCGTGGGCCCGGCCCTCCCGAACCATTTGGGCGGCCACCCGAATGGAGCTGTCCTTCTTTTCCTTGAGGATGCAGGTGGCCTTGTCCTCCATGCCCACCGTGTGGAAGGCATGAACCAGCTCGACCCGTTCCATCAGCGCTCGGGTGAACCCGTGCTTCGCCAGCTCGGGCCGCATCACCCCTTCATTGCCCACCAGGAGGAGCTGGAGCCCCGGCCAGGCCGCAAGGGCCTCCCGGGCACCTTGCAAGGTGGCATGGGGGGCATTGTCGCCCCCCATGACATCCAGCGCGATGCGGTGGCCAGCCACCGGTCCGCCCTCG
>CAIRQL010000137.1 GCA_903880675.1 uncultured Holophagaceae bacterium
CTGGTGCTCGTTCATGTTGCCGACCCGGGTGTAGGTGACCGCCGCTTCCGGGATGCTGCCCAGGATCTTGCCCGTGTCGAAGGTGAAGCCGCTGTCCCACTCCCGGATCTCGCGCACCTCGCTGGGCAGGTGGCGGCCGCCCCGCTTGAAGTAGAGCTCGCCGTAGAGCGTGTGGCTGTCGGCGGCGTAGGTGATCATCGTCGCGCCGTCTTTGCTGGCGCCCTTGGTCACCAGCAGGTTGGTGCAGGCGTCCAGGGCGGCGCCGCCGGCGAGGAGGGTGGCGAGGAGCACGAGGGGTCGGATGCGCATGGGGATCCTTTCGGGGCGACGGAGAAGGCTACCAGATGGCCGGACGGGCTGCAGCGGGGCGCTTCATGGGGTCCCCGTCCTGGCAGCCGAAGGCCTCAAAGAACTCGGGCAGGTTGGATAGCGGGCCGTTGACGCGGAACTTCGCAGGGCTGTGGGGATCGGTATTGGCGCGCAGGCGGGTGGCCTCCTCCCGGGTGAGGGTGCGCCAGGTCTCGGCGTAGCCCAGGAAGAAGCGCTGCTCAGGCGTGAAGCCCTCGCTGCGGCCCACGGCGGGCTTGCCCTTCTGGCTGAGCTTCCAGGCGTCCCAGGCGATCTTGAGGCCACCCAGATCGGCGATGTTCTCGCCCAGGGTCAGCTGGCCGTTGAGGTGGAGGCCGGGCAGGGGCTCGTAGGCGTCGAACTGCTTGGCCACCAGGTCGGCGCGCTCGTTGTAGGCCTTCTCGTCTGCTGCAGTCCACCAGGCCTTGAGGTTGCCATCGCCGTCGTACTGGCGGCCTTCGTCGTCGAAGCCGTGGGTCATCTCGTGGCCGATGGTGGCGCCAATGTTGCCGTAGTTCACCGCATCGTCGGCCTTGGGATCGAAGTAGGGCGGCTGGAGGATGCCCGCCGGGAAGGCGATCTCGTTCATGGAGGGGCTGTAGTAGGCGTTGTTGGTCTGAGGGGTCATGTCCCACTCATTGCGGTCGATGGGCTTGCCCAGGTTGGCCAGGCGGCGCTGGAACTCGAAGCGCCGGGTCTCCAGGATGTTCAACACATAGGCCTGCCGCTTCACCTTGAGGGCGGTGTAGTCCCGCCAGACATCGGGGTAGCCAATCTTCACCCGCATGGCGGCGAGCTTGGCCTGGGCCTTGACCTTGGTGGCGGGGCTCATCCACTCGAGGCCATCGATGCGGGCTCCGAGGGCCGTGCGCAGGTTATTGACCATCTGCATGACTTGGGCCTTGCTGCTGGCAGGGAAGGCCTGGCGGACGTAGAGGCGCCCGAGAGCCTCGCCCAGCCCGCGGTCCGCTGCAAACATCACGCGCTTCCAGCGGGGGTGCATGGCGGTGGTGCCTTGGAGCTTGGTGCCGTTGAAGGCGAAGGACTCTGCCTCGAAGGTGTGCCCCAGGTTGGGGGCCGCGCTGCGCAGCAGGGTCCAGCGGAGGTAGGCCTGCCACTGGGCGGCAGGGACCTCGCGGGCCATGCGGCCCACCTCTGCCAGGAAGGCGGGCTGGCGGACCACGGTGCGGTCCTGCGGCGCCACGCCGAGGGCCTTGAAGTAGGCCTCGGTGGGGAAGCCAGCCGTGGCCGCCTTGAGCTGGGCGGGGGTCATGGCGTGGTAGATGGCGTTGGGATCGCGGAGCTCGACCCGGGTCATGCTGGCCTTGGCCAGGCGGGTCTCGAAGGCCAGGATGGTCGCTGCGTCCCCGGCGGGGAAGCCCGCCAGACCAAGCAGCTTCACCATGTGGGCCCGGTAGGCCTCCAGCAGCTCCTTGGAGCGGGGATCGTCCTTGGTGTAGTAGTCCCGGTCCGGCAGGCCGAGGCCACCCTGGGCCACCATCACGGAGTAGCGGACGCTCTCCTTGTCGTCCTGCTCCACGCTGACGGAGAAGGCGGCCGGAACCCCCACGCGGTGGAGGGCCGCCAGGACAGGGGCCAGGGAGGCGGGATCCTGCACCTTCTGGATGCTGGTGAAGAGGGGCGCCAGGGGCTTGGCGCCGGCAGCCTCGATGGTCTTCTCGTCCATGCCGCTGGCGAAGAAGTCGCCGACCTTCCGCAGCTCACTGCCCCGGGGGGCCGGCTTGGCGGCGGCGCCCTCCAGGATCTCCTTCAGGGTCTGGTGGGTCTGGGCATCCACATCCTGGTCCACGCCGTAGCGCTCGTACTCGGCGGGGATGGCGGTGCGCTTGAGCCAGGTCCCCAGGGCGTGCTGGAAGAAGTCCTGGGTGGGCTTCACGGAGGGGTCCATGTAGGCCGGGTTGAAGCCCCGGTAGGCCACCTGGGCCGGGAGGGCGACCAAGACGGTCAGGGCAAGCAGGGCGGGGCGGATATCCACGGGGTTCCTTTCAAGCGTGCTGGGGACTTAGCAGATGGCGGCGCACGTGCGCAGCGTCATTTTAGACCTCGTAAGATGAGGGTATGAGCCTAGCAGGGCAAGCCCCGGGGCGGAACCATAGCCTGACCCCCGCCGGGAGGGATTCCTCTCGGCGGGGGGCGCTGGCTGGGTGCCGTGCCGTCATGGGCTAGAAGCGGACGGTGACGGTCTCGCCTTCTTCCATGTGGACGGTGTCGATGAAGCGCACCAGGCGGGTGCCGTAGGTGAGGATCAGGCTGGAGGTCCGCACGCCGTGGCCGAAGTGGCGCACGCCCTGGAGCAGGTTGCCGTGGGTGACGCCGCAGGCCGCAAAGACGATCTGCTTGCCGGGGCAGAGGTCATCCGTGAAGTAGATGCGGTCGAAGTCCACGCCCATGGCCTCGGCCTTTTCCCGGCTGGCGGTGTTGCTGTCCACCTTGAGGCGGCCCTGGATCTCGCCGTTCAGGCACTTGAGGGCGGCGGCGGAAATGACGCCCTCGGGCGCACCGCCTGTGCCCATCACGCAATGGATGCCCGTGCCGCTGACGGCGGCGCTGATGGCGGCGCTGAGGTCACCATCCCCGATGAGCTGAATGCGGGCACCGGCCTTGCGGATGTCGGCGATGAGGTCGGCATGGCGCTCCCGGTCCAGGACGCTGACGGTGATCTCAGAGACCTTCCGGCTCAAGGAGCGGGCGATGATCTCGAGGTTCTCCTGCACGGGCGCGTCGAGGCTGACC
>CAIRQL010000138.1 GCA_903880675.1 uncultured Holophagaceae bacterium
GGCGATGGGATAGGAGATGTTCACGCCGACCACCAGGAGGGTGAGGCCCGTGGCGAAGTTCCTGCGGAGCCCGTCGTAGCGGGGGTGGGAGAGGCCCAGGGTCTGGGTGAAGCTCCACACGCCGTGCCACATGTGCAGGCCCAGGCAGAGCTGGGCGATGACGTAGAAGCCGGCCACAGCGGGCACCTTGAAGGCGCTCACGAAGTTGTCGTAGGCAAAGTACTCGTGGCCCTGGGGCGCCTTGAAGGCGGGGTGCAGCTGGCCTGTGGTCAGGTGCAGCAGATGGTAGACGATGAAGACCACCAGGATGAACCCGCTCCAGCGCATGGTCCGGGAGGACCAGGTGGAGGCCACGCTCTGGGTCTCGCGGTAGCCCACGGGGCGGGCGGCCTGGTTGTCCAGGGTGAGGCTGATGGCGGCCCAGGCGTGCAGGCCGGAAGCGGCCAGCAGCACGCCCCGGAAGATCCAGATGCCGGCGCCGTGGAGCATGCTGTGCAGGAACTCGGCATACCCGTTGAGCGACTTGGCGCCCATGTAGGCCTGGGTGTTACCGATCATGTGGACGGTGACGAACCCGAAGAGGACGACCCCCGTGGCCGCCATGATGACCTTGCGGCCGACCGATGAGGCCAGGAAACCGTGACCGCGAGCTTCCGCGCCCGCGATGCTCTGTTCAGCGACAGACATGGGTGGACTCCTTCATAGAGGCGAGTGGGTGGAACAGGGGTCCCGAGGCATGCCCGGGGCCGGTCTCGAAGAGCGGTGGCATATGAGACCTGATTATCGTCCTATGCCCCCAGATTCCAAGGGCCTGCCTTCGGACACAGGTCACACTCCATCCCGACTCGCAGTCGGGTGGCAAGCCCTGACATGCCATATGCGACCTTGCCGAAAAGCCTGTCCTGGGGTATGGTGAGTGTTGACCTTGACATGATCTTTGGTGGTTTGCCTCCAGATAGGGGGCTCTGCGCTTAGGCGCAGGACACCAGCGGTCTAGGGGTCCCAACTGGCTCATTCCCGCACCACTGATTCCCCCCAACCCCAATTGCTTTCCTGGAGGAAACCCATGGCGACGATGAAGCGTCTCCTTGACTCGCTGGCACAGACCAGACTTTTCAAGGGGGCGATGACTGCGTTCATTGCCCTAGCGATGGCCAGCCCGGCTTTTGCCGGTGAGGCCGACCTGAAGATCCCTGCCCTGCAGGGCAGCTTCCTGGGCATGACGGGCCACAACCTGCTGCTGATCGGGCTGGTCATCTGCCTGCTCGGCGTCGGCTTCGGCCTCGTGCAGTACGCCCAGATCCGGGACCTCCCGGTGCACAAGTCCATGCTCGAGATCTCAGAGCTGATCTACGAGACCTGCAAGACCTACCTGATCACCCAGATCAAGTTCATCTCGCTCCTCTGGGCCTTCATCGCGGTCATCATGATCGCCTACTTCAAGTACCTCTCCCACACGCCCATGGGCTGGGGGCAGGTGGTTGTGGTGCTCATCTTCTCGATCATCGGCATCCTGGGCTCCGTGGCTGTGGCCTGGTTCGGCATCCGCATCAACACCTTTGCCAACTCCCGCACGGCCTTTGCCAGCCTGGGTGGCAAGCCCTACCCCACCATGGAGATCCCCCTCAAGGCGGGCATGTCCATCGGCATGCTGCTGATCTCCGTCGAGCTGTTCCTGATGCTCGCGATCCTGCTCTTCATTCCCGGTGATGCTGCCGGCCCCTGCTTCATCGGCTTCGCCATCGGCGAGTCCCTGGGTGCCGCCGCCCTCCGCATCGCGGGTGGCATCTTCACCAAGATTGCCGACATCGGCTCCGACCTCATGAAGATCGTCTTCAAGATCAAGGAAGACGATGCCCGCAACCCCGGTGTCATCGCTGACTGCGTCGGCGACAACGCAGGTGACTCCGTTGGCCCCACGGCGGACGGCTTCGAGACCTACGGTGTGACCGGCGTTGCCCTGATCACCTTCATCCTGCTGGCCGTCAACCCCCTGACCGCTGGACCCAAGTACCAGGACATCCAGGTCGCCCTGCTGGTCTGGATCTTTGTCATGCGCGTGGGCATGGTCGTGACTTCTGCGGCCTCCTACTGGATCAACGGCCTCTGGTCGAAGGCGAAGTTCGGTGACCTCCTCAAGTTTGACTTCGAGACCCCCCTGACCACCCTGGTCTGGCTGACCTCGATCCTCTCCATCGGGATCACCTACGTCCTGTCCTACCTGCTCATCGGGAACCTGCCCGCTGGCCTCTGGTGGAAGCTCTCGTCCATCATCACCTGCGGCACCCTCGCAGGCGCCCTGATCCCTGAGCTGGTCAAGGCCTTCACCTCCACCAACTCCGGCCACGTGCGGGAAGTGGTCACGGCCTCCAAGGAGGGCGGCGCCTCTCTCAACATTATCTCCGGCCTGGTGGCGGGCTACTTCTCCGCTTACTGGATGGGCCTCACCATCGTGGCCCTCATGGGCGCTGCCTACTACGTGTCCACCTTTGGCCTCGGCAGCTTCATGGCCGCCCCCGCCATCTTCTCCTTCGGCCTCGTGGCCTTCGGCTTCCTGGGCATGGGCCCCGTCACCATCGCGGTGGACTCCTACGGCCCCGTGACCGACAACGCCCAGTCCGTCTATGAGCTCTCCACCATCGAAGCCATCCCTGGCATCGAGGCGGAGATCAAGAAGGACTTCGGCTTCACCCCTGATTTCGAGAACGGCAAGATGTACCTCGAAGAGAACGACGGCGCCGGCAACACCTTCAAGGCCACTGCCAAGCCCGTGCTCATCGGCACTGCGGTCGTGGGCGCCACCACCTTGATCTTCTCCATCATCCAGCTGCTCAACAGCAAGTTTGGTGAAGTGATCGCCCTGATCCCTGGCCAGATGCCTGTCCAGCAGGGGCTCTCCATCATCAACCCCCTGTTCCTCCTGGGCCTCATCACCGGCGGCGCCATCATCTTCTGGTTCTCTGGTGCGGCCTGCCAGGCTGTGGCCACGGGCGCCTACCGCGCGGTGGAGTTCATCAAGCAGAACATCAACCTCGACTCGGGTGCCACCAAGGCCTCCGTGGAAGACTCCAAGAAGGTCGTGGAGATCTGCACCCAGTACGCCCAGAAGGGCATGCTCAACATCTTCCTGGCGGTGTTCTTCTCGACGCTGGCCTTTGCCTGCGCCAACCACTACTTCTTCATCGGCTACCTGATCTCCATCGCCGTCTTCGGCCTCTACCAGGCCATCTTCATGGCCAACGCTGGTGGCGCCTGGGACAACGCGAAGAAGCTCGTGGAGACGGAACTGAAGGCCAAGGGCACGGAGCTCCATGACGCCTGCGTCGTGGGCGACACCGTGGGCGACCCCTTCAAGGACACCTCCTCGGTGGCCCTGAACCCCGTCATCAAGTTCACCACCCTCTTCGGCCTCCTGGCTGTTGAGCTGGCCATCGAGCTGAATCCGGTCACGGCCCATGTCGCTGCCCTGATCTTCTTCGTCATCTCCATGGTCTTCGTGTGGCGCTCCTTCTACGGCATGCGCATCCCCACCGCGGCCATCGACTAGATCGCGTCGCCGGAACAACTGGTTAAGCACTAAGAGGGGCCCTTCGGGGCCCTTCTTCATGTGCTACCTTGGGTGCCCGAGGTCCTCATGTTGCATCGTTTCTTTCCCGTCACCGCCGCCCTCCTTGTCTGCGTGAGTCTCATGGCCGCTGATTCCAAACCCCTGCCTCCTGTTGCCCCCCAGAAGCCCCACGTGAGCCTCTGGCACGGGGAGTCCGTGAGCGATCCCTGGTTCTGGCTCCGGGAGAAGAGCAGCCCCGAGGTGGTGGCCTACCTGAACGCGGAGAACGCCTACACCGAGGCCATGACCGCCAACCTCAAGCCCTTCTCCGAGGCCCTCTACAAGGAGATGCTGGGGCGCATCAAGCAGACGGACCTCAGCGTCCCGGTACGCCGTGGGGCCTACTTCTACTACTCCCGCACCCAGGAGGGTCAGCAGTACCCCATCCAGTGCCGGCGTAAGGCCGCCAAGAGCGGCGCCGATGACCCCAAGGCTGCCGAGGAGGTCCTGCTGGACCAGAATGAGCTGGCCAAGGGCCTGGCGTTCCTCAGTCTCGGTGGCATGTCGGTCAGCGATGATGAGCGCACCCTGCTCTACAGCACGGATGACACAGGGTTCCGTCAGTACCGCCTCTTCACCAAGGACCTGGCCACGGGCAAGGTGAGTGGCCCTCTGGCCGAGCGGGTGACCGGCTTCACCTGGGCCGCGGACGCCAAGCACGTCTTCTTCGTCACCGAGGACGATGTCAC
>CAIRQL010000139.1 GCA_903880675.1 uncultured Holophagaceae bacterium
GCCACCCCCATCCGCGACCGGGCCCTGCCCGACTAACTCGAACCGGTTCTCGCAAAGTCTGGTTCTAGCGCAGAGGCGGCCTTGGTGCAGGCACTCCATGTCTCCGGACCACTGTTGCAGCACTCTGGCAAAGAACGCCACCCCCCCGCTCCACCGGCTTGGGGTGCGATTATTTCTTGCGGAGTCCAGAAGTAAAATTAAACATGTGAATTATAAACATATACAAATTATGAATTTGGTAGATGCGGACTGATGACGGCGATAGTTTCTCCCAAACCATCCTCACAAGGAGAGAAACATGAACCGCATGAGCCTCGCTGCAATGCTTGCTCTCATTGTTGGGTTTCCGCTCAGTGCCCAATCGCACCCTGGAATACAGCAGAAAATTGATAGAGGATGCGACTCCCCCTATTTTGATGAGGTCAACATGACTTGGACCTGCGGAAGTGGGCCTGGCGGTCTAAATGCGGCCGTCGGGACTTGTGACACAGCGCGATGCCCAGATTTCTGTGGCTTCCGCAACCCCCAAGGCAAACTCGGTCCGTCGCAGTGCGGAGCGGGCCCCGGAAAATGTGAAGATAACGGCAATAATTGCACCTGCAAAGCCGAAGCGAAGCATCGCCCCATGCCGATTGCAGGCTAGAGCTTCAAACAGTCAGGACATCTGTCCACTGGAGGACCTATGAGGGCAATTGGGCTCATGACTGTGTTGTCCTTTTGCAGCAGTATCCTCCCGGCCCAAATCCCTCTGGACTTGGGGGGGCGTCAGGAAATCCTCATCGAGCGGCAGGTAATGCGCCGCCATATCGGACAGGGAGACTATGCGCCGGCCCCCGGGCTGCCAGTTCTTTCGGCGATGTTTCCCGCCGAAGGCCGACAACAGTTGGGTTGGGACGGCCACGGCGCCTACCAGATAGACATCCGAGCCAGTGGTGCCATCACCCTTTCTCAGGGTCGCCTCGTGAGGGTTGGCTCCGGCGAAGCTGGATGGTTCTGGAGCCGGCCCCAGCCTCTGCCCATCCGGAAGGGAAAAGACACCGACTTCACCCTTTTGGGGGCTTGGCAGGACGCCCTGCTGTTCATCCAGCACCAGCGTCTGGAGGCGAAGATCCCCGGATCCCCGGGCGAGATGGACCAGACGCAGCAGAAACTTGTTCGGGTGGATACCATCACCGGAGAGGTGATCTCGTTGCTCGAGATTGCCCCAGCCCTGGCTGGCCGCTTCACCACCGTTTTCAGCAACGATGCTTTCTATGTCTTCATGGGCAGTGGGCTAGCCGTCCGTATCCGCACGGACCGAGAGCCCTGGCAGGCCACGACACTTTCTGAGAACTACTGGAAGGACCTCAAGATTCCTCTTCGGAAGGAGACCGAGGGGCGCCTGAATCCCCTCATCTTCGGAAAGGCATTCCTAGACGGCCAAGGGGGGATCCTCATCCCCACTCAGGCCGACCTCCCCTTTGAGGCCTCGGAGATACCCAACTTCTGGGCAGAGCTACCAGACGAGGACAGGCTTCAGGCGATCAAGAGTGGCCAGTGGCCACCGGTTCCAGGCCGAGAGTTTGGCTGGAAGAGCGAGGTGTACTTTCTAAAATTCGATCCTCAGACGAGCACCTTCGGCTTGGCAGACCGCACTTCCTACGAGCACCTGATCCAGGAAGAATCCAACCACACGGTGATGCAGCGCTTGCTTCGACGACTAACGCCGGTGCTCTACACCACCAAGGGGGACCGGATCGAAATTTTGAACGGGGTGGCTCCCGACCCACCCAAGGACCCCACAGTCTTGCCACGGGAGTCTGGACCCAAGGTGGCACCAGTGGTCCAGAGCCCCGGTTCACCGTTCTAACTGCACGCCGGAGGAATTGGCTACCGCCC
>CAIRQL010000140.1 GCA_903880675.1 uncultured Holophagaceae bacterium
AGCGATGTGCACCTCGCAGATGGGCTCGAGGAGCACGGGATGGCAGAGGGGGGCACCCTCAGACATGCCTACGCGGGCGGCGGTCTTGAAGGCCATGTCGGAGCTGTCCACGGTGTGGTAGCTGCCGTCCACCAGGGCCACGTGGATATCGACCACCGGGAAGCCCAGGGGGCCGCGCTTCAGCCAATCCACCACGCCGTGCTCGATGGCCCCGAAGAAGTTCTTGGGGACCACGCCACCGACGATGCGTTCCTCGAAGACGAAGCCGCTGCCGCGCGGCAGGGGCTTGATCTCGAACCACACGTCGCCAAACTGGCCGTGGCCGCCGGTCTGGTGCTTGTGGCGGCCGTGGACCTTGGTGCCCTTGGTGAAGGTCTCCCGGTAGGGGACCATGGGCGGATGGTGCTGCACCTCCAGCCCGAAGCGGCCCTTGAGGCGGTCGAGGGCGCACTTGAGGTGGACCTCACCCTGACCCCAGAGGATGCGCTCCTGGGTCTCGGCGTTCTGTTCCACATGCAGGGAGGCATCCTCCTCGCAGAGCTTCTGGAGGGACAGCGAGAGCTTCACATCGTCGCCGCTCTTCACCGTGTTCAGGCTCAGGGCCAGCATGGGCTGCATGGGCGCAGGCCAAGCCAGCTCCACGCGGACCGAGGGGGTCATGGCCTCGCTGGTGTGCACCTCATCCATGCGGCCCAGGGCCACCACCTCACCGGCGGAAGCCTTGGCCTGCTTGATCTGCTGGGCGCCGAAGGGGCGGTTGATGCCGCTCACCCGGTTACCGGCCAGGGAGGAGCCGTCGGCCACCTCGCCCCGCCAGATGCGGCTGATGCTCTGCTTGCCCACATGCTGGGCGTGCACCGTCTTGAAGACCTGCACCAGGGCGTCCTTGCCCTCGGGAATCCCCAGCCGCGTGGCGGTGATGTCGACCCGCGGAGACTCCTCGCAGAGGGCCTGGAAGAGGCGGCGCACACCGGCGTCCTTTTCGGCGGAGCCGAAGAAGACCGGCACCAGCAGGTCCTCCTGGACATCCTTCGCCATGTCTTCGCTGATCTCCTCCAGGGAGGGGACCATGTCGCTCAGCAGCTCCTCCATGAGGTGGTCATCGAAGTCCGCCAGCTTCTCCAGCAGGGCCTGCCGGGCCTCGTGCTCTTCGGGCAGGACGGACTCAGGCATCTGGAGCAGGTCCGCATCCTTGCCGGCCTCGTACTTGTAGGCGTGCTCACTGATGAGGTCCACATAGCCCGTGATCTGGTCGCCATCCCGGATGGGGATCTCCACCAGCACCAGGGGACGCTCGGACACAGACTGGAGGGCATTCAGGACGTCCTTCAGGCGTGTGGAAGTGCCTGGGGCCTCCATCTTGTTCAGGAAGAGGACGTGGGGGACCTTGTGGTCGTCGAGGAACTTGAGGGTGGGGGCGACCATCAGGGCGCGGTTGGGATCGGGATCGCAGACCACCACAGCGATGTCGGCCACCATCAGGACATGGGCCGTCTCCTGGCTGAACTCCACGGAGCCCGGGCAGTCGATGAGGGTCCAGGCCTCGCCGTTGTAGGTACAGGAGGCCAGGCTGGCCTCCACGCTCATCTGCCGGGCCTTGGCCTCGGCGGAGGCGTCACCGACGGTGTTCCCCTCCTTGATGGAGCCCTTGCGCGGCAAGGCGCCCGCTGCGAAGAGCAGGCTCTCCATCAAGGAGGTCTTTCCAGAGAGGTAGGGGCCGACAATGGCCGCTACCCGGGGAGTTGGCTGAGAATTTCCGCTCACAGTGCCTCCGGGCTGGTGGTTTCGATTAGGGACCGACCCAAGTGTTCCGATCCCGTCACACCCTGTCAACACTAAAAAAAAGCCGCCCAGGAAAAGGCGGCTTAAGTCACAAAGTAGCGGTGCTTTGGGGCTAATTTCGGAGGGGTCGACCCGACTTGAGGATGGACTCCATGCGGGCCTGGGTCTTCTCGTAGCTGCAGAGCCGGGCGAAGGCCTGGCGCTCCAGCTCGAGGATGCGGGTCTCGGAGATGTCCTGCACCGGGCTCACATCGCCCCCGGTGAGGATGCTGGCCAGCTCGCCCATGATGATGCCGTCGTGTTCGCTGGCCAGGCCCTGGAGCTGGAAGTCCCGCACGGCGAACTTGAGGCCCTCGGCCCCGCCGCGGCCCGGCAGGCGCAGGGTGCGCTCCTGCACCGGCTGGAAGTCCGCAGCCATGGCCAGGACCTCCTGCTTGGCCTCGTGGAGCAGGAAAGTCTTGTTCATCACCCGGCGGTCCGTGCGGCGCAGGTAGCCGCCCCGCTGGGCCTCGTCGAAGCTGGTGTGGACCACGGCAGTGCCGATGCCCTGGAAGGCGGCCTTTACCTTCGGCATGGGGCCCAGCTCGCCCTTGGCGGCCATGGCCTCCTCCATGCGGAGCAGCATCTGGAGGCAGCCGCCTCCGGCGGGGATGACACCCACGCCCACTTCCACCAGACCGATGTAGAGCTCGGCGTGACCCACCACCCGCTGGCAAGCCATGGTCAGCTCGCAGCCACCACCCAGGGCCAGGTTGAAGGGGGCCGCCACCGTCGGGAACGGGGCGTAGGTCAGCATTCGGGCCGCGAACTGCAGCCGGCGGGCCACCTCCTCGATGAGGTCGAACTTCCCTTCCTTGGCGGCGTTCAGCACCATCACCAGGTTGGCCCCGGCGCTGAAGTGCTGCCCCTGGTTGCCCACCACCAGGCCCTGGAAGCGGCCGGGGATGTGCTTCTGGATGGTCTCCTCCATCAGGCCGATGATGCCGTCGTCCAGGGCGTTCATCTTGCTGCGGAAGGCCAGGCAGGCCACGTCGTCGCCCAGGTCGAGGAGCTGGCAGCTGCCGTTCTCGGCCACCACCTTGCCCTGACCCTCCTGGCGCTTGAGGATCATCACCCGCCGGTCCTCGAGGATCGGATCGAAGGCCAGGGTGGCCGGGTTCAGCTGGGACACCTGGACCCCGTGCTCCCAGCGGTAGAAGCCGGGAATACCCTTGGCCAGCATCCGCTCCACCAAGGCCGGCAGGGCGATGCCGTCAAACCTCAGGCGGGCCACCACGCGCTCCAGGCCCAGGGTGTCCCACAGCTCGAAGGGGCCCAGCTCGAAGGCAAAGCCGTTGCGAATGGCCCGGTCCACATTCAGGGGGCCGTCTGTCACCTCGCCCAGGCGATTGACCGCATAGACCAGGTTGGGGGCGATGCAGCGCCAAGCCAGGCGGCCGGCTTCCGTGTCGCTGGTGAGCAGGGTGCGCACCTTCTCGGCGGGGTCGTCGATGCCCTTCAGCTCCTTGAGGATGGGCCAGTCCTTCTTGACCTGCGGCACATACTCCCGGGTGACCGCATCCAGGGCCAGGAAGGTCTTCTTGCCCTTGGCGTCCTTCGGGCCCTTCTTGAAGAAGCCCTGCTTCGTCTTGTTGCCCAGGAGCTTGTTGTCCAGCATGTACTGAAGCAGCTCTGGGAACTTGAAGACGTCGCGCTCCTCGTCCTGGGGACAGAGGTCATAGACGTTCTTGGCAGTGGCGGCGAGGATGTCCACGCCCGCCAGATCGGCGGTGCGGAAGGCCGCGCTCTTGGCGCGCGCCGCAGCGTCACCCAGCACCATGTCCACCACTTCGAAGGGGAGCTTCTCCGCCAGGGCCATGTGCAGGGTGGCCATGATGCCGTGGATGCCGATGCGGTTGCCGATGAAGGTGGGGCTGTCAAAGGCCGGCACGACCTCCTTGCCCAGGCCCTCTTCCAGCCAGGTGCGGAAGGCCATGGCCTCGGCGGGTTCCACCTCAGGGCCGGTGACGAACTCCAGCAGGCGCAGGTAGCGTACGGGGTTGAAGAAGTGCGTGATGACGAAGTGGCTGCGGAAGGCGTCATTGCGCCCCTCCACCAGCAGCTTCAGGGGGATGCCGGAGGTGTTGGAGCTGATCCAGGCGCCGGCCTTGAGGTGCGGCTCCAGGCGGCCGTAGAGCTCGCGCTTGA
Organism: uncultured Holophagaceae bacterium; assembly: GCA_903880675.1. GTDB lineage: Bacteria > Acidobacteriota > Holophagae > Holophagales > Holophagaceae > Geothrix. The sequence goes on from CAIRQL010000140.1 coordinate 3,970, forward strand.
TGGCCAGGTCCTCCTTCACCACCTCCACCACCCAGTCGCAGTCCGCCAGCCGATCCAGGTGATCCCGCAGGTTGCCGGGGCGGATCCGCTTCAGGAAGGCGCCGTGCATGGCCAGGGCCGGCTTGCTCTTGGCCAGGGCCGCCAGGGCCCCCGCCGCCAGCTTGTCCGGCGCCGCCTCGTCAATGACGATGTCCAGCAGCTCCACCTGGCAGCCCGCCGAAGCCACATGGGCCGCAATCCCCGACCCCATCACCCCCGACCCCAGCACACCGATTTTTTTGATTTTCATGTCAGATCCCAATCAGAAAAACACTCGCGGAGGGGCACAGAGGGTGCAGAGGTTCGCAGAGGCTCCTGCTTCTCTGTGGACTCAGCCATCTCTGCGCCCCTCTGCGAGAGTGGTTTCTTTAGAGCTTCTCGATGACCGACGCGATGCCCTGGCCGCCGCCGATGCACATGGTGGCGACGCCGTACCTGCCGCCGTCGGTCTCCAGGCGGTGCAGGAGGGTGGTGAGGATGCGGGCGCCGCTGGCCCCGAGGGGGTGGCCCACGGCGATGGCGCCGCCCCAGGCGTTCACCTTGGCGGGGTCATAGCCACCCTCGCGGATGACGGCGAGGCTCTGGGCGGCGAAGGCTTCGTTCAGCTCCATGGCGTCCACCTGGTCGAGGGTCAGGCCCACGCGGCCCAGCACCTTCTTCACGGCGGGCACAGGGCCGATGCCCATGCGGTCCGGCTCCACGCCGGCCACGGCGCCACCCAGGATGCGGGCGCGGGCCCGGAGCCCCAGGGACTTGGCCAGGCCCTCTTCCATGACCAGGAGGAAGGCGGCGCCGTCGGTGATGGGACTGCTGTTGCCGGCTGTGACATTGCCCCCGGCCAGGAAGGCGGCCTTCAGCTCGCCAAGCTTGTCGACGCTGGTGTCGGCCCGCACGCACTCATCCCGCTGCAGGGTGATGGGCTGTCCGTCCAAACCCTTGGTCTCGAAGGGCACCACTTCCCGGTCGAACTTCCCGGCCTGCCAAGCGGCTGCGGCCTTCTGGTGGCTGTGGCAGGCGAACTCGTCCTGCTCCCGGCGGGTGATGCCGTACTCCTTGGCCAGGTTCTCGGCGGTGATGCCCATGGAGCAGTAGGCCGCCGGGTAGTGCTCGGCGAGGAAGGGATCGACGCTGGGGTTGAAGCCCATCATCGGGACCTTGGACATGCTCTCCACGCCGCCGGCAAGGAAGAGGTCCCCCTGCCCGGCAGCGATGGCCCGGGCGGCCATGAGCATGGCCTCCTGGCTGCTGCCGCAGAAGCGGTTGATGGTGGCAGCACCCGCCGTAATGGGCATCCCGGCCCGGAAGCTGACCATGCGGGCCAGGTTCATGCCCTGCTCGCCCTCGGGCATGGCACAGCCCACCAGCACATCCTCCAGGGCCGACCAGTCCGCCAGCAGGGGCTTGATGGCCTCCAGCACGACGGCGCCCAGATACTCCGGGCGGGTGGCGGCATAGGCCCCCCGGATGCCCCGACCGATGGGGGTTCGCTTGGCTTCGACGATGACGGCGGATCGCATGGGGCCTCCCGGTGTGAATAAACCTCTGGTCTTGGCTGGAAGGAGCCTAGCACCGGGCCCAGATGGCCGTCCCCACTTACCGTGGGTCAACGGGCGTGTTGCCCGGCGGCTATTCCAGTCAAGATGGGAGGACCCCCCGGGATCCCCCATGAAAAATGCCCCACCCCATGCCCTGGAACCCCTGCTCGCCGAGTGCCGCAAGGTGATCGTGGGCCAGTCCCGCCTCCTGGACCGCCTGCTGGTGGCCCTGCTCTGCCGGGGCCATGTGCTGCTGGAGGGCCTGCCGGGCCTGGCCAAGACCCGCACCGTGAAGACCCTGGCCGCCGCCAGCCACCTCAGCTTCCGGCGCATCCAGTTCACGCCGGACCTGCTGCCCAGCGATGTGGTGGGCACCCTGGTCTTCGACCCCCGCCACCTCACCTTCAGCCCCAAGCGGGGGCCCGTCTTTGCCAACCTGGTGCTGGCCGACGAGATCAACCGGGCCCCCTCCAAGGTGCAGGCGGCCCTCCTGGAGGCCATGGAGGAGCGCCAGGTGACCCTGGGGGAGGACAGCTTCCCCCTGCCGGATCCCTTTTTGGTGCTGGCCACCCAGAACCCCCTGGAGCAGGAGGGCACCTTCCCCCTGCCCGAGGCCCAGATGGACCGCTTCCTCTTCAAGCTGCGGGTGGACTACCCCGGCCAGGAGGAGGAGATCGAGGTGCTGCGGCGGGCCCACCTGGACGGCGGCGAGGTGCGCCCCGTGGTGGACGCCCCCACCCTGCTGGCGGCGGGCCGGAAGGCCGCCGAGGTGCGCCTGGACGAGGCCATCCGGGCCTACATCGTGCGCCTGGTGCAGGCCACCCGTCCCGGCCACGGCAAGCCCTGGAAGGGCAAGGAGCAGCTCCGCTGCGGCGCCAGTCCCCGGGCCTCCCTGGCCCTCCAGGCCGCCGCCAAGGCCCAGGCCTGGCTCCAGGGGAGGGACCATGTGCTGCCCCAGGATGTGGTGGACCTGGCCCCGGACGTGCTCCGGCACCGCCTCCTCCTGACCTTCGAAAGCGAGGCCGATGGGGCCACCACGGACCAGGCCATCACCCAGCTGCTCCAGGCCGTGCCCAGACCGTAACTTTGCTATTCCGTGGGTTGACCCCCGCCTCCGGGGTGGGGCAGACTGGCCTTGGCCCAGCGGCCGGAAAGGAGGTTCCATGGGACGACACGCCGATCTCTCCGAACCTCCGTCGAGACGCGCCGCCCGCTGAGGTGGCCTCCGACTGCTCTTCCGCATCCGCACTCTGATCGGGACGCTGGCGCACTGCGATGCGCCTCGTCCGCTCCTCCGGACCGGCCATGATCCATCGCTTGCTCGACAGCGTCTGGGGCCAGGCGACCAACCTCCTGACCGCCCCCATCCGCCACAAACGGTGGATCGACCTCCTTGTGCTCGCCGCCATGGGCAGCACCCTGGCGGCGCTGTGGTACGTGGGCCTGGAGTGGACCGCGGTGCAGCGGCACACGGTGACCATCTCCCTGAGCGCCTGGGCCCTGCCCAAGTACCTGCTGCTCTCCCTCATC
>CAIRQL010000141.1 GCA_903880675.1 uncultured Holophagaceae bacterium
CAGGTCGTCGCGATGGACATGCCCGCTCATGATTCCACCTCCTGCTGGGGAAAGTGGTAGGGATCGTGGGTGATGGTGGGGATGACGTCGAAGTTCTCAAGGGGGGGCGGGCTGGGCACGGTCCACTCCAGGGTGACGCCGCCCCAGGGGTTGGCCTCGGCCTTGGGGCCCTTGAAGGTGGCCACGATGAGGGCGGCGAAGAAGATCACCAGGCCCAGCACCAGCAGCCAGCTGCCCACGGTCGCGACCACGTGGAGCGTGTGGTACTGGGGCAGGTGCACGTAGTAGCGGCGCGGCATGCCCATCATGCCGAGGATCAGCATGCCGAAGTACAGCATGTTGAAGCCCACAAACATGGGGAACCAGCTGACGTAGATGGCCTTCTTGGAGTACATCTTGCCGAACATCTTGGGGAACCAGTAGAGCAGGGCCGCAAAGAGCGCCATGCCGGTGCCACCGAACATCACGTAGTGGAAGTGGCCCACGATGAAGTAGGTGTCGTGGATGTGCACGTTGAGGGCCAGGGCGCCGTTCATCACGCCGGTGAGGCCGCCGATGCAGAACAGGAAGATGAAGGTGAGCGCGAAGAGCAGGGGCGGCTGGAAGTCGATGCTGCCCTTGTAGAGGGTGCTCACCCAGTTGAAGACCTTGATGGCGCTGGGTACGGCCACGATCATGGTGAGCAGCGAGAACAGCATCAGGGCGAAGCCGCTCATGCCGCTGGTGAACATGTGGTGGGCCCACACCAGGCTGCCCACGCCAGCGATGGACATGGAGCTGAAGGCAATGGCCTTGTAGCCAAAGATCGTCCGCTTGGTGAAGGTGGGGATGATCTCGGAGATGACCCCCATGGCCGGCAAGATCATGATGTAGACCGCCGGGTGCGAGTAGATCCAGAACAGGTGCTGGTAGAGCACGGGATCGCCGCCCTTGGCCGGATCGAAGATGCCGATGCCAAAGAAGCGCTCGAGGATGACCAGCACCAGGGTGATGGCCACGATGGGGGTCGCCAGGATCTGGATCCAGGAGGTGGAGTAGAGGGCCCAGCACATCAGGGGCATGCGGAACCACTTCATGCCCGGCGCACGGAGGCGGTGGATGGTGGTGATGAAGTTGATGCCCGTGAGCATGGACGAAAAGCCCAGCACGAACGCTGCAAACACCGCCAGGCTCACATTGGTGCCGGTGCGGAGGCTGTAGGGTGCGTAGAAGGTCCAGCCCGTATCCGGAGCGCCGCCGCCCGTGAAGAGGGACAGCACAGCGAGGATGGCGCCGGCCATGAAGAAGTACCAGGAGGCCAGGTTCAGGCGCGGAAAGGAGACGTCCTTGGCCCCGATCAGGATGGGCAGGAAGAAATTCCCAAAGACCGCCGGCAGGCCCGGAATCACGAAGAGGAAGATCATGATCACGCCGTGAAGCGTGAACATGGCGTTGTAGGTCTGAGCCGTGATCAGGTGCTGGAAGGTGGTCAGCTGCACCAGGCGCATGATCACGCCGATGGCGACGCCCACGAAGAAAAACACCACCATGGCATAGAGGTACATCAGCGCAATGCGCTTGTGGTCCGTGGTGGTCAGCCAGGCCATGACACCCGTGCGCACCCCGGTGTCCACCAGGTAGCTGGGCTCTGCGGCGGTTGTGTGGGGGGTGCTCATGCGCTCTCCTCGTCGTCCTTGGCCTTGCGTCCCTTCACCAGCACCAGCAGGAAGATCGCGGCCATCAGGATGATCACGATGGCGCCGATGGCGGTGGTATTGAGGACGTACCGGCGGCCCGCCGGGTCATAGCTGAAACAGAACTTCAGGTACTTGTTGATGGTGGGTTGGGCGTCGCCCCGGGCCGCTTCCTGGGCCGCCAGCTGCAGGTCCGCTGGCAGGTAGCTGGTGCCGAACATGTAGCGGGTGACCTTCCCCTGGGGGCTCACGAAGATGATGGCCGCCGCGTGGATGAAGTCGTCGTTCTGCCGCTTGTAGTGGAAGCCCACGGCGTCCGCCAGGGCCTTCGAGGTGGCCGCAGGGCCCGTGAGGAAGCGCCAGGCGGTGGGCGGGAAGGGACGGCTGATCTCGGCCAGATAGTTGGTCCGCTTCTGGGTGGCCACATCGGGCAGATCCCGCTCGTCGAAGCTGATGGTCAGCACCTGGAAGTCTTTGCCGGGCTCGGCCTTGGTGCGGTTCAGCACCTCGGCCACGCCATTGAGCTGGGGCGTGCAGATGCCCGCGCAGCGGAAGTAGTTGAAGGTCAGGATGGTGGGCTTGTCGATGAGCTGACGCAGGGTGACCGCAGAGCCATCCTCGGCCTTCAAGACCAGGTCCAGGGGCAGCGTGGCGCCCAAGCGCTCCTCGATGCCCACTTCCTCGGGCTTGAAGTCCGGGGTGGGGCTGCCCTGGGCCTGGGCGGGCACCAGGGTCCCAACTGCAAGGGCCAGGATGAAGAGGAGGCGACGGAAGGAGGTGGGCATGGACTTAGCGCTTCCCGGCGGGAGTGGCCTGGGTCTCGGTGTATTCGCGGGTGAGGACCTTCACGGCGTGGGCGACGGGGACCCTGTTGGGGATCACCTCGCCGGCACTGGCGAAGAGCTTCTCGAGGGCGGCCAGGGCCTTGGGGTCACTGGCGCCGTGGTCGAAGGCACCCAGGGACTGGACCACGTGGGACAGGGCCATGCGGTCCTTCTTGGAGAGGTGGCTGTAGCTCACCATGGAGCTGCCCTTGATGCCTTCCTGCAGGGTGCGGTAGACGTCCTCGAGGCGGGTGCCGTTCTTCCAGGTACCGCCGGCGGTGAAGTTCCGGGGTTTGGGGTTCAGGCCGGTGGCGCTGGGGCCGTCGGCCTTGCCATCGGGGCCGTGGCAGGTGGCGCAGTTCTGGGCATAGAGGGCCTTCCCCCGGGCCATGAGGGCGGGGTTGGGCGTCATCACCGTGGCGGGATCGATGGGCGGGATGACCTCCCGGGCCATGGCCGGGTAGTCCGTGGGATCCAGCCAGCCGGACTCGCCCTGGACGGCCTGCACCGGCGCATCGGGCAGGGTGTGGGCCTGGTAGCGCAGGCCTGGCAGCACGGTGAAGCCGAAGAAGGCAGCGATGCAGATGAAGCCGATGACCAGCAGCAGGGCCGAGAGGAGGCGCTTGAGCTCGCCGGGGGAGAGGTACTTGTCGATCATAGGCGGAACTCCAGGCCTTCCCGGAGGAAGGGATCGCCCACCGGCATGTCCTCACCCTTCTCCATGGCGGCGCGGAGCCAGAGCAGGATGCCCCCGATGAAGAAGAGGGCGAAGCTCAGCTCAGGCCAGCCCAGCAGGGGCTTGCCGCCCAGGATGGGAAAGATCAGCCAGTAGATGTCCAGCACATGGGCAGCCAGCATGAGGAAGGCCACCCGGCGGAGGCGCCTGGGGTCCTGCTTGGCGTCCCGGGTCACCAGCACGAAGAACGGCAGGATGAAGTGCATGGCACCCAGGGCGATGGTGATGTAGCGCCACATCCCCGCCAGGCGGACCTTGTAGTAGATGACTTCGTCGGGCATGTTGGCGTACCACATCAGCATGTACTGGGCGAAGCCGATGTAGGACCAGAACACGGTGAACGCAAACAGGAACCCACCCAGGTTGTAGAGGTGGTCACCGCGCACACCGGCGAGACGGTCCTGGCCCTGGAGGTAGAGGACTGAGAGGGCCGTCGCAGCCAGGCCGCTGAGGAAGGCCCCGGCGAAGATGTAGACCCCGAAGATGTCGCTGTACCACTCTGGGGTCAGGCCTGAAATCCAATCGAAGGCCACCACAGTGATGACCAGGGCGAAGATGGCCATGAAGGCCGGGGCAAACTTCCGGGCCCGGATGTTGAAGGCGGGGTCCCGGGTGGTGTCCTGCTTGAGAGATCCGCCCACCAGCACTGTCAGGCCAACCAGCACGAGGGCAAAGGCAATGAGGGTCCGTACAGAGAAAAACGGGATGCTCAGCCAGAAGGCCTTGCCCGCCAGGATCGGGTGGTGGGCGGCTTCGGGCCGCGTGCCCGGGTAGAGCACGGGGAGCGCGCCCAAGGCGATGAGGCCAATGGGGATGGCTGGCAGCAGGAGGGTGGCGATGCGCTCAGGGATGCGGCGAATGGGTACGCTCCACTTGGCATTCACCAGGTGCTCGAGAGCCGCGATGAAGAGTGCGCCCAAGCCCATGGTGAAGATCAACACGAACCACATGACCCAGTTGGCCCAGAAGCGCTGGGGCCCGGCGGCGAGGTAGGTGGCAATGACGCCCACAGCGCCCAGGGCCACGGCACCGTAGATCAGGGGGGAGGCTTTGGGCTGGCTCATGGGGCGACCACCTTCAGGTCTTCGTCCTTGGCGTTCTGGGCGCGCTGCAGGGCGCGCACATAGTGGATCACCGCCCAGCGCTGGGACTCATTGAGGTCCGCGGCATGGGAGGGCATGGCGTTCTTGCCATTCACGATGGCCCAGTACATCTTTCCGTCCGGGTAGTCCAGGAACTGCTGGGACTGGAGGTTCGCGGGCTTGGCACCGTAGGCGGCGGTGAGACTGCCGACCCCATTGCCGACGGCCCCATGGCAGACTTCGCAGCGGTTGAGGTAGGCCTTCCGGCCCACCGCAAAGACTTCCTTGGTGCGGGGCAGGGGGTTGACCAGTGCGGCGGAGGCGTCCTGGGTGCCGGTGGCGGTGGGCAGGTAGCCCCGGGCCACGGTGCCCTTGACGGGTGCCTGCATGCCCCGGCCGTCCTTGAAGAAGGTGGAGGCCTTCTGGGCGTTGAGGCGGGGCTGGTCCTGCATGTTGACCATGGGGCGGAGCACGGGGAACCACTTGGTGAGGGTGTAGATCCCGAACCCGGCCACGGCGCAGGCCACGAAGATCCCGCCCAGGGTACGCAGGATGTAGGTGCTGGTGAGGAAGGGGCTGCGGTCGGGGGCAGGGAGGACTTCTACTTCGACCGCACCGGCGTCCTGGAGGATGCGTGCCGCAGCGGCGGCATCGAAGTCCTCGCCTTCGGCTTCAATGGCCAAGGCAAAGCGGTCCCGGGTGATGCCCTTGATGGACTTCGAGGACAGCACCGGGTGCCCAAAGAAGGGCAGGCGGTTCAGCAGGAGCAGCATGCCCAGACCCGCGGTGAAGGTGGCAAAGAGCACCGTCACTTCGAACATGATGGGAATGAAGGCTTCCCAAGATGAAGGGGACTTGCCGCCGGTGATGATGGGGTAGTCGATGGCGCTGATCCAGTACTCGAAGCCGAAGGCCGTGAGTGCGCCGAGCACACCCATGACCAGCACCATGCCACCTAAGGGCGAGCGGCGCAGGCCAAGGGCATCATCGATGCCGTGGATGGGGTAAGGCGTGTAGGCTTCCACGGTGCCAGCCTTGGCGGCGCGCACCTTAGGAATGGCCTGCATCAGGGCGTTGGGAGTGTCGAACAGCCCGAGGACGGAGTAGGCCTTTTCAGCAGACATGGCAGGCCCCCGAGGACAGGGAAAACGCTCGCAGAGGGGCGCTGAGGGGACGGAGAAGAGAGGAGGACAACACTATGAATGCGTTTCTCTGCGCCCCTCTGCTATCTCCGCGATCTCTGCGAGAGTGGTTTCCTTTCAATTTATTACTCATGGCTGTCCCCATGGCTCGGTTGCGCATCGGGCAGGATGGCCTTGACCTCGGTGGTGGCGATGACCGGGAGGACCCGGGCGAAGATCAGCACCAGGGTGAAGAAGAGGCCGAAGGTGCCGAGCAGGATCCCGAAGTCGGTCATGGTGGGCTTGTAGATGCGCCAGGCCGAGGGCAGGTAGTCCTGGTGCAGCGAGATCACGATGATTACGAAGCGCTCGAACCACATGCCGATGGTCACGCCGATGGCCACAAAGATCATCCAGAAGTAGCTGGAGCGGCACTTCTTGAACCACAGCAGTTGGGGGATGAAGATGTTGCAGCTGATGGTGATCCAGCCGGCCCACCCGTAGGTCCCGGTGATGATGTTCATGAAGCCGTGGTGGAGGTACTCGTTCATGGAGTACCAGGCCGTGAAGCCCTCCATCATGTAGCTGTAGGCCATGATGCAGCTCATGGCGAGGATGACCTTGTTCATCACGTCCAGGTGGCGCATGGTGATCAGGTTCTTGAGCTGCATGGTCTCGCGGACCACCACCAGCACGATCACCACCATGGAGAACCCGGCGAAGATGGCGCCGGCCACGAAGTAGGGCGGGAAGATGGTCATGTGCCAGCCCGGCACCACCGAGGTGGCGAAGTCGAAGCTCACCACCGAGTGCACCGACAGCACCAGGCCGGTGGCCAGGCCTGCCAGGAGCAGGTAGGCCTTCTCGTAGTGCTGCCAGTGGGAGGCCGCGCCCCGCCAGCCCATGGCCAGGGCGGTGTAGATGGCCCGGCGGAGCTTGCTGGTGGTGCGGTCCCGCATGGAGGCGATGTCAGGGATGAGGCCCAGATACCAGAACATCAGGGACACGGAGAAGTAGGTGTTTACCGCAAAGACGTCCCACAGCAGGGGTGAGCGGAAGTTGGTCCACAGGGCCCGCTGGTTCGGGTAGGGGAAGAGCCAGAAGGCCACCCAGGGCCGACCCACGTGGATCAGCGGGAAGATCACGGCGCACATGACCGCGAAGATGGTCATGGCCTCGGCGAAGCGCGCGATGGCGTTGCGCCAGCGCTTGCGGAACAGGAAGAGAATTGCCGAGATCAGCGTGCCGGCGTGGCCGATGCCCACCCAGAACACGAAGTTGATGATGTCGAAGGCCCAAAAGACCGGGCTGTTGTTGCCCCAGGCACCGATGCCCTTGTAGAAGGTCCAGCCGATGAACCCGAGGCCCGTGAACAGGGCCGAGAGGGTGATGGCCAGGCCGATGTACCACTGGCGGGGCGGGGGGGTTTCGGGGAAGGCCAGGACCTGATCGTCCAGGCTCCCAGGCGTGACTCGGCCCACGGTGAGCGAAGGCTCGATCAGGGCTTCAGGCAGAGCGTGGGCGGAGGGCTCAGTGTGCATGGGTGCCTCCCTCCACGGCGGGGTTGCGCAGGTCCGCCAAGTAGGTGATGGCAGGCTTGGCCCCCACCTCCTCCAGCACCCGGTAGGCGCGGCTGATGCCCACCAGCTGAGCGACGCGGCTCTTGGGATCCTTCAGGTCGCCGAACACGATGGCGTCCGAGGGACATCCCGCCATGCAGGCCGTGGTGACCTCGCCGTCCTGGACAGGACGACCCTCGCCCTTGGCGCGGATCTTTACATCGTTGATGCGCTGCACGCAGAAGGAGCACTTCTCCATGACGCCGCGGGGACGGACCGTGACCTCGGGGTTGTAGGCCAGGGTCTCGGGCTCGGTCTTGTAGGCGGTGTACTCCAGGAAGTTGAAGCGCCGCACCTTGTAGGGGCAGTTGTTGGCGCAGTACCGAGTGCCCACGCAGCGGTTGTAGGCCATCTGGTTGAGGCCGTCGGGGCTGTGGTTGGTGGCGTTCACCGGGCAGACATTCTCGCAGGGCGCGCTGTCGCAGTGCTGGCAGAGCATGGGCTGGTGGACCACCTTCGGGTTCTCCAGCTCGCCCTCGTAGTAGCGGTCGATGCGGATCCAGTGCATCTCGCGGCCCTTGGCCACCTGCTCGGGGCCGACCACGGGCACGTTGTTCTCGGACTGGCAGGCCACCACGCAGGCGGAACAGCCCACACAGGCGGCAAGGTCGATGACCATGCCCCACTTGTGGTCCGGGAACTTCTGCTCCTCGTAGAGCGAGACCAGTTCGGGCATGTGGTGATGGCCCTGGGGGTTGTGGGCGTACTCGTCCATGGTGAGGGAGCGCACCAGGTCGCGGCCCTCCATGCGGTGGTGGCTCTGGGTGCGGCTGAGGTCCTTGCGGCCCACGCCCTTGGCCAGGCGCACGCCGGGACGGACGTTGGCCGTGGTGGGATCCAGACCCAGCAGGGGGTAGGCGTCATTGCCCACACCCTTGGCGACGCCGCCGGTGGTGCGGCCATAGCCCAGGGCCAGGGCGAGCACACCCTTGGCCTGGCCAGGCTGAATAACGGCCGGCACGGTCAGGGTGGTGCCCTCCAGGGTGAGGGTGACGAAGTCGCCCTCCTGGATGCCCAGGGCCTTGGCGTCTTGCACCGAGACGGACACGGGGTTGTCCCAGGTCATCTTGGTGACGGGATCCGGGGTCTCCTGCAGCCAGCTGTTGTTGGCGTGGCGGCCATCAAAGGTGGCAAAGCCCGGGAAGAGAACGAGCTCCAGGCCCTCGGCGGTGGGCTGGGTGGCCCGCTTGGCCGCAGCGGCCACAGAGGCCCCACGGAAGGCCGGAGCGGCGGGGCTGGCAGTGGTCTTCACCAGGCCGTCATGCAGGGCCTGATCGAAGGAAGCGCCCTGGAGGACACCCTTCTCCCAGCGGGCGCGGAGGTAGGCGTGGCCGTCCTCGGCGGTGGCGGCACCCAGGGCGCGCAGGGCACCCAGGAGCACATCCTCGCCCTGGCGGCTGTCGTAGAGGGCGCCCACGGTGGGCTGCCGGAGCACGGCGGCGCCGGGCGTGGTGGCATCGCCCCAGCTCTCCAGCCAGTGGTGCTCGGGGAGCGCCAGGTGGCACTGGGCGGAGGTCTCGTCTTCCACCAGGCCGATCCAGGCACGGAAGGGAACCTTGGCGAGGGCCGCCTTCCAGGCTGCGGCCCGGGGGTAGGTGTAGGCGGGGTTCACGTCCCAGAAGATGGCGACAGCAGGCTGACCAGCGGCCATGGCCTGAACGGCGGCCTCCAGGTCCTTGACGGTGGCCAGGGGCTCGGCGGGAACCAGGGCCAAGGCCTCAGAGCCCAGCATGGCATTGAGCAAGTGGGCAGCTTGGTGGGCTTCGGCGGGCATCTGGGCGCCGCAGAGGACCACGGCATTCCGGCCCGCATGCTGAAGATCCTTCACGAGGCCAGACCAGGTGGCGGCGGGCAGGTCCACGCCCTTGGGCAGGCCGGCGGGCAGGGCTGAGCGATCAGCGCCGGCGGGCAGCTTGAGACCGTGGGCGGCCAGCTCCCGGGCCAGGGCAAAGGCCACGGCCGCCAGGCGCGAGGGCGGCACCGGCAGGCGCTGGTCAGCGTTGGTGCCCGTGAGGGTGAGGGGGCCTTCCAGCACCCAGAGGCGGTTGATGGGATCCTTGGCGGTCTTCAGGCGCCGCTGGGCGCCCCAGGCGGCCAGGGCTTCCGGGTCCTCGCCATTGAGGAAGTCCGCACCCAGGGAGAGGATCACCTTGGCCTTGGCCAGGCGAGGCAGGACCTCCACGGACTGGCCGTAGCTGGCCCGGGCGGCTTCCTCGGCACCGTCACCCGAGGCAGGCTCGTAGGCCAGGTGCTGTAGGGTGGGCAGCGCCGCCTTCAGGTCGGCCAGCAGGGCCTTGCGGGTGGGGGAAACCACGGCCCCGGTGAAGAGGAGGATGGGCTTGCCGGCGGCCTTGGCGCCCCGGAGGGCGACGGCGAGGCGGGACTCCGCCTCGGGCCAAGCCACCACCCGGCCATCAGCCTTGGGGGCGCGCAGCCGATCGGGATCGTAGAGGCGCAGCACATCGGCCATGGCCCGGGGGCTGGTCTTGCCCTTGACCCCGGGGTGCTCGTCGTTGCCTGTGATGTGGATGGGACGGCCCTCGCGGGTCTTGACCAGCACGGGGTAGACCCGGCGGCCTTCCTGGTACGCGCTGGCGTAGTAGTTGGCCACACCAGGCACGACCTCGACGGGGCGCTTGGTGTAGGGCACCACGGTGCCCTGGGGCTTGCGGTCGCAGGCCACGGTGGCAGCCAGGGCCGCAGCGGCACTGACGAGGCCAAGGAAGTCCCGGCGGGAGTTGCTGGGCTGGGGGGGCAGACCGTGGACATCGTCGTAGGAGGGGACGGCGCCGGGGAGGAACTCATCGTGGGCCGCCTGGCGGGCTTCCAGGGTTTCCACGCGTTCGTCGAGGGTGCGCCAGAAGCGGGGCGCTTCCACTGGGCCGTGATCAGGGAGTTGGGTCTTCATCGGGTCATCCGCGGCGCTTGACGGCGTGTTCGGGGGGTGGGATCGGAACGGGTCGGAGGGCGGGCCGAGGAGGCTCCACCACCGGGGTGATGGCTTCGATGGCCTGCCGTCCCAGCAGGAAGGGGGCGGCCAGGAGGGCCAACGTACGGTCGAGAAGGGGCTTGCGGATCGCGTCGGACAAGGTCAGCTCCTAGCGGTGGCAGGCGGCGCAGTGCTCGGCGCCCTTGGTGATCTTGGAGCCCGGGGGCAGAGCGGCGTGGGGGTCACGGTGGCAGGCCAGGCAGTTGCCCATGCGCATGCCCATCTCGCGGGTGAGCACTTGCATGGTCTGGACCTCGCCGTGGCAGGTCTGGCAAGCGATACCTGCGGTCACGTGGGGGCGATGGTCGAAGAAGACGTGGTCCGGCAGGGTGTGGACCCGCTGCCAGGCCAGGGGCTCCCCGGTCGCTGCGATGCGGGCCAGCTTCTGGATGGCGGGGCGGTCGGCCTTGGTCACCTTGTGGCAGCTCATGCAGAGGTCCACGCTGGGAATCCCCGCATGGCGGCTCTTCTCCACACCCGAGTGGCAGTACTGGCAGGGCACCCGGAGGGTCCCGGCGTGCAGCTGATGGCTGAAGGGGATGGGCTGCTCCGGCGCATAGCCCTTGGCAAAGCGGTCCGGCTGGGTGAACCAGCCCACGGTGATGATGGTGACCAGGACCGCCACGGCCGCGGCCGGCAGGACAAAGCGAAACGCTCGGTCGTACGGGTGCATGCACTACCTCTTGGGAGGCGCTGGTCCGCGGGGAAAC
>CAIRQL010000142.1 GCA_903880675.1 uncultured Holophagaceae bacterium
CTGGCCTACCGTAAAGCGCTCAGAGCGTGGTCCCACGCGCCGAATGGAGCCGCGCATCACCGTGAGGACCGAACCTTGGGTGAATCAGAAGAGACGTTCTGGCTAACCTAACAGTATTGCCGTTTATCCCTTTGATCCCCGTCAACAGCAGTTGTCTTTGCACCTTCGTCCTGCCAACCCGTCGCGAAAAGCAACCGCATGACGGGGATAAGAGGGATGGACGAGGAAAAGGATAGGTTGCGCAAGCCCACCCTGGCTCTATTCGGTGTTCATCGGTGTTCCAATTGCTTACCAGGCCGTTCTCCGCTCTCCTCCGCGCCTCCGCCTTCCTCCGCTTCCCTTTCCTTGTTTTTCTTTGTGCCCTTTGTGTTCTTTGTGGTTGAAAGGCTTTTACGCTTTTCTCTGCGGTTAGCGTCTTTGTTCCCCACTCAAAGCGACTGCAAAAACGCCTCCACCCGCTCCCAGTCCCGGGTCACGGGAAACGGTGGCAGGGCGGCGCGGACCTGGGCGGCGTAGCGCTTACCCAGGGGGTCTTCGCTGGGCAGCATGAGGCGCGGGTCCAGCACCGCCACCACGCCCCGGTCCCCCCGCGTGCGGATGAGGCGGCCGATGCCCTGCTTGAGCTTCAGCGTCATCTGCGGCACCTGGATGCCGATGAAACCCAGCCCCTGCCGCTCGGCGTCGGCTTCGCGGATGCGGGCCTGCAGCACGGGGTCGTCCGGTGGCGAAAAGGGCAGCGCCGACACGATCACCAGGCTGAGCGCCTCCCCCGGGAGGTCCACCCCCTGCCAGAAGCTGGCGAGGCCCAGCAGCACCGCATCCGGCGTGCTGCGGAAGCGCTCCAGCAGCTGGGTGCGGGAGAGGCCGTCGCCCTGCACAAAGAACGTCAGCCCCGGCAGGGCGGCTTCCAGGCGGGGCCGAAACGCCGCCAGCATCTTGCGGCTGGTGAAGAGCACCAGGGCCCGGCCCCGGCTGGCCAGCAGCATGCGCTCCATGGCGGACTGGGAGGCTTCCACCCAGCCGGGATCGCCCACCCCGTTGCTCCCGGCCCGGCGCTCCGGCAGATCCGGTGGCACGAAGAGCAGACCCTGGGTCTCGAAGTCGAAGGGGCTCTCCACGTGCTCGGAGCCCTCCACCTCGATCCGGGTGAAGCCCAGGCGCAGGCCCAGGCCATTGAAGCCGCGCCCGTCCCGCAGGGTGGCGCTGGTCATCACCACGCTCTCGAAGCCCAGCCGTACGTGCTGGTTGAAGAAGGGCCGCACGTCCACGGGGTTGGACTTGAAGTGCACCAGGTTGGCGCCCTCCCGGCTGAGGGTGGACACCCAGCCATCGGGCTGCGCAAAGATCTGCCGCATACGATCGAAAGCAGTGGCCACGCGCTCCGCCAGGCGCTGCCAGAGGGGATTGTCCGGATCGCCCACCACCAGGCGGCGGGTTTCGAGCAGCAGCGGCTCCCCCGCATCAACCCAGTCGCCCACGGCGTCCGCCAGCTCCCGCAGGTTCTGCCCCGGCCCCAGCAGGGCCGTCACCCCGCCCTCCAGAGGCACCCAGCCGAGCAGGTCGAGCCAAGACCGCTCCCAGGGCTGCAGCAGGCCTGCCAGGGCCGCGCCGGCCCCCTTGGCGGCCTCGCGCAGGTCCGCAAACAGCAGGTTCATGGCGCGGCTGGACCAGGCCTGGGCGCAGCTCTCCGTGAGCTGTTCCTCCAGGTCGTGGGCCTCGTCCAGGATGAGCACCGGCGCGTCTGGCAGCACCTGGCCGAAGGCGGACTCGCGCAGCACGCGGTCCGCCATGAGCAGGGCATGGTTCACGATGATGAGGTCGGCCTCCGCCACCTCCTGGCGCAGGCGGGTGAGGTGGCAGTCCTCGAAGCGGGGGCACTGGCGGCCCGTGCAGCGCTCGGCCCGGGCGTTGATCTTGTCCCACAGGGGTGACTCGCCCTCGCCGAAGCGGCCCAGGCCCTCGCGGTCCCCATCCGGGGTGGTGGGCGCCCAGCGCAGCAGGGCCTGATAGAGGGCGAGGTCGGCCTTGGTCAGCTCCTGGGTGCTATCGGCAGCCAGGGCATCCCAGGCGGTGCGGCAGAGGTAGTTGGCGCGGCCCTTGGCGACGACAGCCTTCACGGGGCGGCCCAGGATGCCGGCGGCGCGGGGCACGTCGTCCTCCAGCAGCTGCCGCTGGAGCTGCTTGGTGCGGGTGGCCACCAGCACCGGGTGGAGCCCCGCCGCCAGGGCCGGCACCAGGTAGCCCAGACTCTTGCCCGTGCCCGTACCCGCCTCCACGGCCTGGATCACGGCCTCGGGCCGGGTGGCAGGGTCGCTGCCCTCCTTCCGCCAGCGCTCGAAGCGGGCCGCCCCGTCCAGCAGGGTGTTGTGCACCAGCTCCGCCATGCGCCGCTGGCCCGGCCGCTCCTCGGCGCCGGGAAAGCAGGTGTAGAGCTTCCCGTCGGGCGGGGCAAAGAAGCGGTCCATGGGGTGGGACATGGGGGTCCAGAGGGGTTCAGCAGGCGAAAAACCAGCGAAGGCCAGCATGGCAGATCCGCCGATGGTCCCCGGGAGTCGGGTGCTTAATTTGTGACGGCAAGGCTCGCCACCAGCTAGGCAAGCCGTTCAACAGGGATAACTGCGGATGAAGGGGTTAACTGCCATCTGCGTCCATCCCTCTTATCCCCGTCAAATGGCTTTTGCCCCTCACCCAACCTTGGGCAGGGGCCGGATGGTGCGCTTGGGTTTGCACTGGTAGAGGTCGCAGGCGGACTGGAGGTTCAGCCAGAACTCAGGCGTGGTGTCCAGGGCCCGGCTCAGGAGCCAGGCGGTGTCCGGCGTAACGCCCCGTTTGCCGCGGATCAGCTCGTTGACCCGCTGGACGGGCACGCCGATGTGAGCGGCCAGGCCCACCTGGGTGATGCCCAGGGGGTTCAGGAACTCCCCCAACAGGATCTCGCCGGGATGGGTGGGAGTGCGATGGGTTGGGAGCATGGGTCACCTGGCTTTCAGTGGTAGTCGGTCATGCGGATGTCGAAGGCTTCAGAACCGGCCCAGCGGAAGACAAGGCGCCACTGGTCGTTGATGCGAATGCTGTGCAACCCGGCCAAGCCCCCACCCAGGGCCTCCAGTCGGTTGCCCGGTGGCGACCTCAGGTCACTCAGGGCGATGGCTGCGTTCACCATGTCAAGCTTGCGGCGGGCAACCTTTAGGATGTCCGAAGGAAAGCCGAGGAAGGCCTTCCTGGGTGTGCCGTGGAAGAGCGCTTCCGTGGCTTTGTCACCAAACGAAGCGATCACCTCGGCAGCCTCCAGTACCAGCATACGCTTACACGGATGCCGTGCAACCGGCAAATAGCGTAGCTCCCAACGACCCGCCTCTGCGCTCTCTGCGGTTAGCGGTTGTTCTTCCCCGAGGCCAGCGAACACCCCTATTTGTGATAGTCCTTCCCCCGCAGGATGGCGAAGGCCCGGAACAGCTGCTCCAGGAACATCACCCGGCTCAGCTCGTGGGGGAAGGTCATGGGCGACAGGCTCATTTGCTCGGGGATGGCCTTCTTCAGGGCAGGATCGAAGCCGTGGCTGCTGCCCAGGGCGAAGGCCAGACTCTCCCCCCGCTCCATGCGCTCGCCCAGCCAGCGGGCGAAGACCGGGCTGTCCCGCAGCTTCCCCTCGGGGGTCAGCAGCACGGGGCACTTCACCGCCGCCAGCCGGGGCTGGAGCCGGGCCGCCTCGTCCTTCAACTGGCGCGCCGGGTCGCCCTTGCCCTCGGTCAGTTCCACCAGGTCCATCCGGGCGTAGGCCCTCAGCATGTCCAGATAATGCTTCTCTAGGCCCCGGCAGGGCTCCAGTCGCAGCTTGCCAAACGCAAGGAGGGTGATGGGATACATGATCCTATTGTGATCAATTTCCCTTGGCAGGGGGATGCGGAGGCTCCACCATCCTCTTGGTCCCGCTCACTCTGGAGGTTCCATGCGCCGTTCCCTGCTCTTCCCCCTCGCCACCCTGCTGATGGTGCCCGCCTTTGTCTCCTGCGGCGGGGATGCCATACCCACTGCCGCCCCCGAGCCCGCCAAGGATCCCGCGGGCCTGCTCGACCACCTGAAGTACCTGGCCGTGCGCAAGGACTTCAAGACCGCCGCCGTGATCACCCCCATCACCCCCAATGTGGTCTTCCCCGGCGCCATGAACCTGCACAACACCGCCAAGCAGCTGGGCATCACCCTGACCCCCGAGGAGGCCAAGGGCCTGGGCCTGGATGACGCCATGGCCGCCCGCATGGACAGCCTGCCGGGTAGCGAGATCGAGAACTACAAGGTCAAGGACGCCCGTCTGGCCTACAACGCCGGCATCTACCGCATCCTGAAGGGCATCACTGCCAAGTCCTGGGGCAAGATGACCCACATGGGCATCACCGACAACGCCGCCGCCGCCCAGTTCGGGCTGATGGGCGTGAAGGACATGGCCATTGGCTTTGACGGCACCAAGGTCATGACCGTCAGCTGCGTGAAGATGCCCAATGGCGCCTGGGGCATCACCTACATCCGCTACGACGTGGCCCTCAAGAACCTGAAGCAGGACTAAGCCCCGGGCGAGGGTCCGCCCCGCCACCGCCCCACCCTGGAAGGCTGCCCATGCGGATCACCGCCAGCTATACCCTCACCCCGGCGGAGGCCCTGGATGGCACCCGGGCCTTCAAGCGCACGTGGTACGGCCTGTCCGTGGCCTCGGGTGGGCTGATGCTGCTCATGGGGTTCACCAGC
>CAIRQL010000143.1 GCA_903880675.1 uncultured Holophagaceae bacterium
AGATAAAAAAAGGATCTTCCGGGATTTCAGGGAAAGAAATCTCATGGCAGAGAGCACAGAGAAAGCAGAGGAAAACAGGAAAGGGGTGGCTGAAAAGAAAGGAAGGAACGCGGAGGAAAACCGAGGGGCCGAGGAGAGCGGAGAACGGCCTGGGTGCTTGGGTCGGAAAAGCTTCTTAGCCGGGGATGGACGGGGAGGAGCGGGATAAAGCACTTGGGGCCGTGCTGCACGGCGCATGGGCTCCAGCCCGGTGTGACTTCCGGCCTCGCCGGAAGCCGCCGTAGGCGGGCCCATGCAGGAGTGGGTCGGCGCGCATCTGTGTAATCCGTGAAATCTGTGGCCCGCTTTTGCGTTTGAACCACTGGAGTGGGTCGGCGCCCATCTGCGTAATCTGCGCCATCTGTGGTTCCGCTGTTGACCTTGAATGGCTGAGGCTGAAGATGGCCGAAACCCGGGAAATCCTTATCACCGTCCATCCCTTTGATCCCCGTCAAAAAAAGCAATTTGAAACAGGGATGAAGGGGATGCAGGGGATAAAGCAGCTGGCCCAGAGCCTCCGCTTTCCTCTGCTTCTCCGCCCCCTCAGCTTATATTTCTTCATTTTTTTTCAGGGAAACCCCTCACGGCTTGGGATACACCCGAATCCCCACCCACTTTTTGAGGATCACCTTGCCCGGTGCGAAGCCGCGGGGCTTGCTGATGTCGGCGATGCGGGCCATGTGGACTTCCACCTTGCCGCCGTCTCGGGCTTTGCTGTGGAAGGCGGCCAGCTCAGCGGCGCGTTCGAGCACGTGGCGGGGCAGCTCACTCAGCTTGTCGGGATTGCGGATCACCACATGGCTGCCGGGCACGCTGGCCACGTGGAACCACATGTCCAGGTTGTCGGCCACTTTGAAGGTGAGCTGATCGTTCTCGGCATCCCCCTTGCCGATGAGCACCTCGAAGCCATCCACCATGACGCTGCGAAAGGCCAGGCCCTTGCCGTCCTTGCGCTTGCCGCCCGCTTCCATCCGCTTCGCCCCCTTCCCCTTGTCCGCAGCCTTCGCCTTCCCTTGTCTCGCAGGGGGCGCCCCCGGCGCAAGGGCCGAGGCTGGATTCGCCTGCCGCAGGGTCCAGGCCGCCCGCTCACGGCGGAGCTCGGACTCCAGCTCCGCCACCCGGGCCAAGCCCCGCTCGGCCTTCTTGGCGGCCTTGAACCACTCCTGAACGGCGAACTCAGCAGACTTGCCTTCCGGCAGCTTGAGGGTCGAGCCATCCAGGAACTGGACCTCGCCCGTGGCCCCCTTCAGCCGGTACAGCTCGGCGGAGACCCGGCTGGCCTGCACCTTCAGGGTCAGCAGGGCCCCGTGCCGGGCGCGGTCCCGCTCCAGGGCCTGGGCCAGCCGCTCCAGGCGGGCGGACTCCACCTGCAGGCGCCGCTCTGCTGCGGCCCGGGAGGGCCCCAGCACCAGGGCCTCGGCCCGAGCCTCGGACCAGGTGCGGTGCCGGGCCAGCAGCTCGCCCTCGCCCTCCAGCACCTCAGGCTCCAGGCCCGCCAGGGCGGCGTCCAGACCGGCGCCCCAGCGCTCCCGCCAGCGACTGAGGGGCGGCGGGTCCACCGTCGGCTCGGGCTGGGCGGCGGGAAAGGGGCTGCCCAGGCCCAGGCGCGGCACCTGGGTGTCCAGGCCATCCACCCGGATGCCGGCCCGGCCCGGGATGGCCTGGTAGGCGATGCGCAGGGTCTCGGCCCGCCCGGTGATGGCGCGCCGCTGGAACACGAGGCCCAGCCACCGCTCCCGAGGGTCGCCTTCCACAGCCCGGAGGCGGGCGCCCTGGAGCCAGGGGCCCCAGAGCCGGGCGCTGTCCTTCGGGGCCTCCGCCTGGAGCTGCAGCCAAGCCGGGTGATCGGTCCCCAGCAGCCACAGCTCGGCCTTGGGCTGGAGCAGCAGGACCCACGCTTCGGCGCCCTTGCGCCCCGCCCAACGGAGGCCCAGGGCCCGGCCCGAGGCCCAAGCCCCGTCCAGCGGAACGTCGCTCCGCTCCCGCAGCCAGGCCCTGGTCAGCGCCAGGAGCAGGGGCCCGTCCATGCCTACCGAACCTGCCGGCGGGCCTGGCCCAATGTTGTTTTTTTCAGGTCTCCGGTCATGATGGGGGCCTCTCTCCGCCTTCGTTGCTGGATACTGTTACCAAATTCCGGGGGGTCATACTCATGCTTACCCCTCCAGACATCGATAGATGGAGTCTATGACGAACGCAGCTTCCGGTATCCCCAAGGCACTCCAGGTGCTGCTGGTGGACGATAATCCCATCCAGCTGAGCCTGCTCCGTCACCTCTTCCAGCGGCATGGCCACATGACCCTGGAGGCCCGGAACGGCGCCGAAGCGCTGATCGTGCTGGCCTCAGAGTCGCCGGACGTGGTGGTGAGCGACTGCGTGATGCCCCTCCTGGACGGCTACCAGTTCTGCCGCCTCCTCAAGGACGACCGCGCCACCCGCCACCTGCCGGTCCTGCTGCTCACCGCCCAGGGCACCGGCTTGGCTCGCTTCTGGGCCAAGACCTGTGGGGCCGACCGCTTCCTCGTGAAGGGCCGGGACCTCGACCACGTGGTGGAAGTCACCGAAACCCTGGCCGCCCAGACCCCCCCATCCCGGGTGCCCCGGACGCCTTCCAAGCTGGCCCAGGAAGGCTTTACCGTGGAAGCCATCCAGTTCCAGCTCGCCAAGGCCCTGGAGCAGCGCCTGGTGGAGACCGCCCTGCGGGACTCCCTGGCCCGCCTCTACACCGCCGACCACGACACCGCCCGCCTCATCGAGGGCTTCCTCGAGGTGCTCCAGGAGCTGGTCCTGCCGGGCGCCCTGGTGGTGGCCTACCAGGGGGACGAAGGGCTCGTCTGCCACGGAGTTCATGGCAGCTCCGCCAGCGTCGAGGACCGGACCGCCCTGCTTCAGGACCTGGTGGAGCGAGGGCCTTTCTCCCTGACCCCCGAGTGCCACTGGCATCCGGCCTCGGACGAGGACGAGCGCCGCAAGAGCCTGCGCAACCCGGTCCTGCGGGTGCTGCCGGCCACCACGCCCGGGTATCCCGCCATTGGCGCGCTGGCCTTCATTGCCGAGCGCCAGGCCGCCGAGGACTTCGAGCGCCTCTTCGAGATTGCCGCCGAGGAGCTGGGGCGCCTCCTGAGCCTGGAGGACTCCCGCCTGCGCCTCTACCATCAGGCCATCCAGGACCCCCTGACCGGTCTCTACAACCGGAAGCACATCCTGGACATGCTCTCCATCGAGCTGGACAAGTGCGAGCGCTTCGGCCAGCAGCTATCGATCATGATGATGGACCTGGACCACTTCAAGGCGGTGAACGACCGCTACGGACACCCGGCGGGCGATCAGGTGCTGGGCATCATGTCCCAGCGCATGCTCTTCGGCCTCCGGAAGGTGGATCAGCTGGGTCGCATCGGCGGCGAAGAGTTCCTGGCCTTCTGTCCCCAGACGGACCTGGGCGGTGCCCGGGCCCTGGCCGAGCGGCTACGCGAATATGTCGCCGTGGACCCCTTCCCCTGCCTGCCCCCCGGCGACCGCGTGACCCTGAGCATCGGCCTGGCCCAGTGGGAGGGCAGCAGCGACAGCGCCGACGCCATGCTGGCTCGAGCCGACCAGGCCCTCTACCAGGCCAAGGCCGAGGGCCGGAACTGCGTGATGGGCTGAGGCCCCCTGCCGAAGGGCCTTGACGGGGAGAGCCTGCGGACCGACTATTCCATACGCACCCGTATGGAGCCGCCATGGAACCCACCCCACCCCAGGAACTCGCCGAGCGCGTGGCCCGCCTGGAAGCCCAGGTGGCCTGGCTCCTTCAGGGCCAGCCGCCCCCCTCGGCCCCGCTGCCTCGGCTCCCGGCCACGAGCTTCTCCCGGCCCCGGTTGCGCATCACCCCGGTGGCCTGGATCGCCGGCATCGGGGGGGGCATCTTCCTCCTGGGGACGGCCTTCTTCCTGACCTGGGCCGCCCAGCAAGGCTGGCTGGGACCGGCCACCCGCTTCGGTCTGGGCCTGCTGGCCGGGGGCGGGATCACCGCCTGGGCCGCCCGCCTCCTGCCGGGCGAGGGCCGCCGCCTGGGGACGGCCCTGCTGGTGGCGGGCCTGGGCACCCTGCAGTTCACCTGCCGAGCCGGGGCCCTCACCTACCACTTCTACCCCGCCTCGGTGGGCCTGGCGGCCATGGCCCTGGTGACCCTGGGAGCGGGGACCCTGGCCGTGCGCGCGGCCTGTGGCGGCGCCCTCACGGTGGCCCTGGCCAGCGCCCTGGTAGCCCCGCTGGCCTTGAATCAGGGCGGCCACCACGAAGTGGCCCTGGCCCTCTACCTGGTGGTGCTCCTCGCGGCTGCCCTGGTGGTCCCTTTCCGCGCCCCGGTGGCCGCCGCCTGGCTGGGTGTCCGCTGGACCGCCCTCTTGGGCACGGCCCTCCTCTGGCCCGCCACCTGCGGCGCTGCCTTGCAGGCCGACCTTCCAATGCTGAGCGCCCTCCTGGCCCTGCACCTGCTCCTGGCGGGACTCTGGGCCTGGCTGCCGGGGGTCCCCGTCCTGCCGGGCACCCCCACGGCCCTGTGGTTTGTGGGCCACCTCCTGGCCACGGCCTCCGCCTGGGTGCTCTGGCATAAGACCCTGCTGCGCCCGGAGGCCTTCGCCCTCCTGCTGGTGGCTGCGGCGGGCCTCAACCTCGCCCTGGTGGCGCCCCTCCAGCGGCGCATGAAGGCCGAGTCGGCGGACTGGGGCCTCCTGGCCCTGGCGGCAGGGCATCTGGCCCTGGCCGTCCCCGTGGCCTTGGACGACCGCTGGGTCGGCTCCCTCTGGGGCATCTTCGCCCTGGCCCTGGCCTGGGCCTCCGCCAAGGTTGCGGACGGAGCCAGGCGCGCCGATGCGCCGGTCCTCCGGGGCATCGCCGGAGCCCTGGCCCTGCTCACCACCCTGCGCTGGGCCCTCCACCTGCCCTGGGCCCCTGCCGGCCAAGTGGCCGGGCTGACGCCCTTCCTGAACCCGGCCTTCCTCGAGGGGCTCCTGGCGGCGGGAAGCTGGGCGCTCCTGGCTCGCCCCAGTGGGCGCCTGCGTCCCCTGGCGTTCGTGGCCCTGGAACTCACCGCCAACCTGACCCTGGCCCTGGAAGCCGCCCGAGCGGTGCAGGCGCTGCGGGGACCAGCCACTGGAGGCGGCCTCTTCAGCCGGGAGGCCTCCGTGGCCATGACCCTGGTCTGGGCCGCCAGCGGCGCCTGGCAGTGGATGCGCTCCCTGGGCCAACCCGACGGGGGACGGGCCCTGGCAGCGGCGGGCTACGCCCTCATGGCCGCAGCCAGCCTCAAGCTCATCGCCGTGGACCTGGACCGGGCCGATACGCCCCTGCGGGCCCTGGCCTCCCTGGCCGTGGGAGCCATGGGCATGGCTGCGGCCATCCTGGCCCACCGCCGGCGGCAGGGGGAGCAGCCTTGACCCGAGGGATCCTGACTCCCCACGGGTGGACGCTGGCAGCCGGCCTCCTCGTCACCCTGTTGGGCTGCGCCTCCGGCATCGGAGTAGACGACTTCATAGTCCCCACCTTCCACAGCTACTTCGCCGTGGCAGCAGCAGATCTTGACGGCCGGGGGCAGGTCCAGGTGGCCGCCACCGACTTCCTGAGCGGCACGGGAAACCACAGTCACTCCGTGGCCCTTCTGGCCGGCGCCGGGGGCGGCGTGCCCCGCCTAGCAGACCGCCTGACCCTGACCCAGTCACCAAACGCAGTGGTCTACGGGGACCTGGACGGGGATGGCCTTCAGGACCTGGTGGTTCTGACCGCAGAGTACAACGAGCCGAGCCACCTGCAGATCTACCTCCAGGACCCCGCCCGGCCAGGCAGCTTTCTCACCCCCCAGGTGGTGGCTCTGCCCGCAGGAGGCGGCAACCTCTGCCTCGCCGACCTCGATGGGGATGGGCGTCTGGAGCTCCTGACCTGGGCAGGAGGCACCTGGAGCCTCCACCAGGATCCCGTCCGTCGGGGCACCTTCCTGGCTCCGGTGGCTCTGCCTGGTATCCCGCAGGGCTTCTTGGTGGCGGCGGACCTGAACGGCGACGGCCGCACGGACCTCGCGGTAGCCGCCGCGGACCAGACCCTCCGCATCTTCTTGCAGGACCCGGCCAGCGGAACGCTGGTGGCTGGCCCGGTGCACAATCTGGCAGGCGTTCCCCTGGCCTTCTGCGCCGGGGACCTGAATGGGGATGGGCGCCCC
>CAIRQL010000144.1 GCA_903880675.1 uncultured Holophagaceae bacterium
ACCTCCGAGTGGGCTTGCCGAGGCGCGGCTAGATGCCGCGCCGAACAAGGCCGGCGACTGGCGCAGCCAGGCGCAGTTCGAATCCCGCCCTGATGGGTCGGCGGCAAATACGGGGCACGGCACGAGAGGATTCGGACCTCCGAGTGGGCTTGCCGAGGCGCGGCTAGATGCCGCGCCGAACAAGGCCGGCGACTGGCGCAGCCAGGCGCAGTTCGAATCCCGCCCTGATGGGTCGGCGGCAAATACGGGGCACGGCGCGAGAGGATTCGGACCTCCGAGTGGGCTACCAAAGGCGTGCCTTGATGGCACGCCGACGCAGACCGGCGTACGGCGCAGCCGGACGCGTTCGAATCCCGCCCTGATGGGTCGGCGCCAAATACGGGGCACGGAGAGAGGATTCGAACCTCCGAGTGGGCTGCCAAAGGCGTGCCTTGATGGCACGCCGACGCAGACCGGCACACGGCGCAGCCGGGTGCGTTCGAATCCCGCCCTGGTGAGTCGACGCCAAATGCGGAGCACGGCCGAGAGGATTCGGACCTCCCCGTGGCCCACCCAAGGCCATCCCCCCTACTGGGCCGTCCACCCCCCATCGATGGGGACCGCCGTCCCGGTGATCTGTCCTGCGGCGTCAGAGCAGAGGAATACGGCCAGCTGACCCAGGTGCTCGATGGCCACGAACTGACCGGAGGGCTGCTTCCCCGCCAGCAGGGCCCGGCCCCCTTCCTCCACATCCACGCCGAGCCTTTCTGCCAGGGCCACGATCTGGGGCTCGATCAGCTCCGTGCGGGTCCAGCCGGGGCAGATGGCGTTGCAGGTGATGCCCTGCCCCGCAGTCTCCAGGGCCACCACCTTGGTGAGGCCCACCAGGCCGTGCTTGGCGGTGACATAGGCGGCCTTGCGGACAGAGGCCACCAGGCCGTGCACGGAGGAGACGTTGATGATACGGCCCCACCCGGTAGCCTTCATGGACGGTAGGGCATGGTGGATGGTGTGGAAGGCCGAGGACAGGTTGAGGGCGATGATGGTGTCCCACTTCTCCGGCGGGAAGTCCTCCACAAGGGCGGTGTACTGGATGCCGGCGTTGTTCACCAGGATGTCCAGGCCCCCCAGGCTGGCGATGGTCTGGGCCACCAGGGGGCCGATTTCCTCGGCCCGGGTGAGGTCGGCCCGACCATAGGCCACGAGGACCCCTGCCTGGTCCGCAAGCTCTCGGCGGACTGGCTCCACGGCCTCGGCGTCCCGGGAGCCATTGAGCATGATGGCGCAGCCCTGGGCGGCCAGGGCTCGGGCGATGCCCAGGCCGATGCCACTGGTAGAGCCTGTGATCAGCGCCTTCTTCCCCTTCAGCACGGTGCCTCCTTGGCAAGGACGAGGGCAGGCCCTAGAGCGGGCGCCGAAGCAACCGCCCCAGCTCGCCGATGAACCCGCGCCGGAAGAGCAGGACGCAGACCACGAAGATGCCCCCGATGATCACCGTGATCCAGGGGCCCACCATGGTCAGCTTGGACTGGAGGGTCACCACGGTGAAGGCGCCGGCCGGGGGGCCCAGCACGGTGCCGACCCCACCCAGCAGGGTCATGAGCACCACCTCCCCGGAGGTGTGCCAGTTCACATCCGTCAGCGAGGCCAGCTGGAAGACCAGGCACTTCATGGACCCGGCCAGGCCGGCCAGGGCCGAGGACAGGACGAAGGCCATGAGCTTGAAGCGCTCCACCTTGTAGCCCAGGGAGATGGCCCGGGCCTCGTTCTCCCGGATCGCTTTCAGCACCTGCCCGAAGGGCGAGTGGATGGCCCGGTGGATGACCCAGAAGCCCAGGCAGAAGAGGGCGAAGATGAAGTAGTAGAGGCTGAGCGGCAGGGGGTTGCCCCCCACCGTGGTGACGCGGTTCAGATCGATGAGGCCAAAGAGCAGCCCCCGGGGAATGCCTTGCAGGCCATCCTCGCCGCCGGTGAAGGGCAGCTTGAGGGCCACGAAGTAGACGATCTGGGCCAGGGCCAGGGTGACCATGGCGAAGTAGATGCCCTGGCGCCGGATGGCGAGGCTGCC
>CAIRQL010000145.1 GCA_903880675.1 uncultured Holophagaceae bacterium
GCCTGAGCGTGCGGGGGCTCTCGTACCTGCATGCCATCCAGACGGGCCAGCTTCCGGTCTACCTGCTCTACGTTCTGCTCACGCTCCTCTTCCTCCTGATCTGGATGGTGGTCTGAGATGTCCCACACCCTGGCGTCCACCCTGATGAATCTGCTCCTGCACACCCTGGCGGTGCTGGTGCTGCCGCCGCTCATCCCGGGCCTCATTGCCAAGGTCAAGGCCTGGCTGGCAGGCCGGAGTGGCCCGCCGGTGCTGCAGCTCTACTACGACTTGGCCAAGCTGGCCCGTAAGCAGGCGGTCTTCAGCCGCACCACCTCCTGGGTCTTCCTGGCGGGCCCTGTGGGCACGGTGGCGGCACTTCTGGTGGCGTCCTTGCTGGTCCCCTTCGGCCACACCCCGGCGCCCGTGAGCTTCGAGGGGGACGTCATCCTCTTCGCCTACCTGCTGGGTCTGGCTCGCTTCCTCACGGTGCTGTCGGCCCTGGACACGGGCTCGGCCTTCGAAGGCATGGGTGCCGCCCGGGAGGTCTCCTTCAGCGCCCTTGCCGAACCCGCCCTCTTCTTCGGCTTCGCTGCCCTGGCCAAGGCCACCGGCAGCCTCTCCCTGGCACCCATGCTCCAGGCCCACGGCATGGGGAAGGTGGGGCACCTCTCCGGGCCGCTCATCCTCATCCTGGCGGGCTGGGCCATCGTCTACCTGGCGGAGAACGCCCGCATGCCCGTGGACGATCCCAACACCCACCTGGAGCTGACCATGATCCACGAGGTGATGGTGCTCGACCACTCCGGTCGGCCCTTCGCTCTGGTGCTCTACGGTGCCAGCCTCAAATTGGTGGTGCTGGGTGCGCTGCTGGTGGACCCCCTGCTTCCGCGCCTGGCCCAGGGCTGGCTGAACTGGCTCGCCTTCCTCGCCGCCCTCGGCCTGCTGGCGGTGGTGGTGGGCGTTGTCGAGAGCTCCACGGCCCGCTTCCGCATGACCAAGGTGCCGCAGTTCCTGCTGGCGGGCGTGCTCGCCTCGGCCTTCGCCTTCCTGTTGCTGCTGGTCTAGGGAGCTGCCATGTTCACGGATTTTCTCATCGCCCTCACCATGCTCACCAACTTCACGCTGGTGGCCACCAGTCGCGTCAACAAGGCGATTCAGCTGGCGGTGTTCCAGGGCATTCTCCTGGGCCTGATCCCCATCGCCATGGGCCTAGGCAAGCACCTGCACATCCTGCTCGTGGCAGCAGCGGCCATTGCCGTGAAGGGCTGGCTCATCCCCTTCCTGCTCCGGCGCGCCGTTACCCAGGCCCATATCTACCGGGAGGTGGATCCCTACGTGGGCTACACCGTCTCCCTCCTGCTCTGTGCCGCAGGGACGGGGCTCAGCCTCATGCTGGCCCACAGCCTTCCCCTCAAGCCCGGGAGCACTCCCACCTTTCTGGTCCCGGCCGCGCTGGCCACGCTGTTCACGGGGTTCCTGCTGCTGGTGTCCCGGCGCAAGGCCCTCACCCAGGTGGTGGGCTACCTGGTGCTGGAGAACGGCATCTATCTCTTCGGCCTGCTGCTGGTGGAGGACATGCCGGTGCTGGTGGAGACGGGCATCCTGCTGGACCTCTTCGTCGGCGTCTTCGTCATGGGCATCGTCATCAACCACATCCATGTGGCGTTCGATTCCACGGACACGAGCTACCTGGCTGAGCTGAAGGACTGACTGATGGCCCTGCTGCTCATCCTCCTCCCCTTGGTTGCCGCCGCCCTGGCCGTCCTAATCAAGGACAGCACCCTGCGGGTCCGCCTGCTCCCGGCCACCGGCGCCCTGCACCTGGCGCTCCTGCTCTTCGTCCTTCGGTCCTGGCGGGAGCTACCTCACAACGCCTGGTTGGGGCTGGATGCCCTGGGTGGCTGGGTGTTGCTGGTGGTCAGTGTCTTGTTCCTCATCTGCGCCCTGTACGCCCCGTCCTACCTGTCCCTCCGGCCGGACCGCGACCACCGGGTGTTCACCGTCTGCATCCTGGCCTTTCTGGGCCTAGCCTCGCTCCTGGCCTTGGCCCGGCATCCCGGGGTGGTCTGGGTGGCCATGGAGACCACGACCCTGGTGACGGCACCGCTGGTCTACTTCAACCGGAACCGTCGCTCCATCGAGGCCACCTGGAAGTACCTGGTGCTTGGCTCCGTGGGCATCGCCCTGGCCCTGCTGGGCACGCTCTTTGTGGCCTACTCGGCCCACATGGGCGGGCTGGAAGAGCCGCTGCACTTCAGCCGCCTCATGGCCGCCGGCGCCAGCCTCTCCCGGCCCTGGCTGCGGGCTGGGTTTGTCCTGGTGCTGGTGGGCTACGGCACCAAGATGGGACTGGCTCCTCTCCACAGCTGGAAGCCGGATGCCTACGGCGAGACGCCGGGCATCGTGGGTGCCCTGTTGGCCGGCGGGGTCACCAGCTGCGCCTTCCTGGCCCTGCTCCGCATCTACGCGGTTGTGGTCGCCGCTGGCGAGGGCCCCTTCGCCCGGGAGCTGCTGCTGGGCTTCGGCCTTCTCTCCATGGTCTGGGCCCTGGTGTTCATGGTGGGCCAGGTGGACTTCAAGCGCCTACTGGCCTACTCCAGCGTGGAGCACATGGGGATCCTGGTCTTCGGCATCGGCATCGGTGGCCTGGCCGCCCGCTTCGCCCTCTTCCACCTGGCGGCGAACGCCCTGGTGAAGAGCGTGCTGTTCCTGTCCGCGGGCAACATCCACCGCAGCTACGCCAGCAAGCAGCTGCCCCAGGTGACTGGGGCCATCCGGCGCACGCCCGTTTCGGCGGGACTCTTTTTCCTGGGCTTCCTCGCCATCACCGGCCTGCCACCCTTCGCCCCCTTCATCAGCGAGTTTCAGATCGCCTCGGCGGCCCTGACCACGGGCCACCTGGCCAGCGGTGCGGCGTTCCTGGTACTGCTGGGGGGCATCTTCCTCACCATGAGCGACACGGTGATGCAGGTGGTCTTCGGAGTACCCAGCCCCCAGCGCATTCGAACGCCCTACAAGGACACCTTCGCCACCACCGCCCCGCTGGTGCTGGCCATGGTGCTGGCCCTGGCCCTGGGCATCCACCTGCCGGCGCCCCTGCGGGCCCTGCTGGAGGGTGCCTCCTCTGCCCTGGAGGGCAAACCCCCTGTCCCGGTGGTGAGCCTCACTGGGGTGGCTCAGGTGGTGCAGACGGAGGTGCGGCCATGAGCGCCCAGTCCCTGATCCCCGTGAAGAATGGTCAGGCCCTGCCCCTGGCCGAGATCCCGGAGCTGTCCGTGGCCGCTTTCCGGGAAGCGATCCTCGAGGCTGTGTCCCTGGGCCAGCGCCTGGCCTGTCTCTGCGCCGATGGCCAGCGCCGCCTCTTCGCCGTGCTGGCTGACGACACGGGGGGGCAACTGCATGTCACCCGCACCCAGCTGAATGAGCCCCGCTACCAGGCGCTGACTCCGACCTGTCCCCAGGCCCATCTCTTCGAGCGGGAGCTGGCAGAGCAGTACGGCATCACGCCCGAAGGCCACCCCTGGCTGAAGCCCGTGCGCTACCAGCGCCCCTGGACCCCGGTGGGCGCCGAACCTGCACCACTGCCGCTGCCCGGCGTCATGGACTTCTACCGGGTGGAGGGCGAGGAGGTCCACGAGGTCGCCGTCGGTCCGGTGCACGCGGGCGTTATCGAGCCCGGCCACTTCCGCTTCCAGTGCCACGGCGAGACAGTCTTCCACCTGGAGATCGCCCTGGGCTACCAGCACCGCGGCGTCGAGCAGGCCCTGGAGGGTGGGCCCCATCCCCTCAGCCTCAAGCAGGCCGAGACCGCCGCTGGGGACACCAGCATCGCCCACGCCTGGGCCCACTGCCGGACCCTGGAGGGCCTGGCCGGGGTGACGGTGTCTCAGCGCGCCGACCGGGTGCGCGGCGTGGCGCTGGAGCTGGAGCGCATGGCCAACCATGTGGGCGACCTGGGGGCCCTGTCGGGGGATGTGGGCTTCCTGCCCACGGCCTCTTTCTGCGGCCGCCTCCGCGGTGAATGGCTGAACCTGACGGCGGAGGTCTGCGGGAACCGGCTGGGCCGGAACTGGCTGCGGCCCGGGGGCCTTCAGCAGGACCTGGATGGGGCCATGATCGCCCGCCTCGCCCCGCGCATGGCTCAGGCCTGGGTCGAGACGCAGGACTCGGTGGACCTGCTGTGGGGGGCCGCCTCCGTGGTGATCCGCTTCGAGGGTGCGGGGCACCTGACCCCCTCCCAGGCCCGGGAGATCGGTGCGGTGGGCGTGCCGGCCCGCGCCTGCGGGATCCCCATGGATGTCCGCCAGGACCACCCCTTCGGGCCCTACGGGATGCACCCGGTGGAGCCGGTCCTCGCCGAGAGCGGCAATGTCCACAGCCG
Source organism: uncultured Holophagaceae bacterium (assembly GCA_903880675.1). Classification (GTDB taxonomy): domain Bacteria; phylum Acidobacteriota; class Holophagae; order Holophagales; family Holophagaceae; genus Geothrix. The sequence goes on from CAIRQL010000145.1 coordinate 4,364, forward strand.
GGCCTGGGTGCGCTGGCGCGAGCTCTTCGAGAGCCAGCGCCACCTGGCGGGGGCCTTTGCCGAATTGGCCAAGTCCCCCTCCGAGCCTCGGCCCGGGCCCCTGCCGAATCTGGCGTCGGACAGCCTCTGTGTGGCCCTGGTGGAAGGGTGGCGGGGCGAGGTGCTCCATCTGGCCATCACGGATGCCGGCGGCCGCTTCTCCCGCTACAAGATCGTGGATGCCTCCTTCCACAACTGGTTCGGTCTGGCCCTGGCGCTCCGAGGCGAGACGATCTCCGACTTCCCCCTCTGCAACAAGAGCTTCAACCTCTCCTATTGCGGTCACGACCTGTGAGACGCCCATGATGCACATCCTGCTGTCCCGCTGGCGCCAGGGCCATCGGACCCTGGCCTATCCCAAGACGATCCCCGCCCTGCCAGCGCGCTTCCAGGGCCTGCCCAGCTTCCGCGCCGAGCTGTGTCCCGAGGGCTGCAGCGACTGCGCCAAGGCCTGCCCCACGGAGGCCATCACCCTGACGGCCGGGGTTCCCAGCCTGGACCTGGGCCGCTGTGTCTTCTGCCCCGCCTGCGTGGAGGCCTGCCCCGAGGGAGCCATCGCCTTCACCCAGGACCACTGCCTGGCCGCCCGCACCCGGGAGGACCTGGTCCTCACCGGGACCGAGGCCTACCACCGGGCCGAAGCCCTGGGAGGTGAGCTGCAGCGCCTCTTGGGCCGTTCCCTGAAGCTCCGGGTGGTGAGTGCCGGTGGCTGCAACGGGTGCGAGGTGGACGTGAACGTGCTGGGGACCCTCTCCTGGGACCTGGGCCGTTTCGGCATTCAGTTCGTGGCCTCACCGCGCCATGCCGACGGCTTGCTGGTCACGGGCCCCGTCACTCGCAACATGGCTCTGGCTTTGCAGAAGACCTACGACGCGGTGCCCGGACCCAAGATCGTCATCGCTGTGGGGGCCTGTGCCATCCAGGGCGGCCCCTACCACCAGCGCGAGGAGCAGTTGGGCGGCGTGGCCAGCCTATTGCCCGTGGATCTGTATATCCCCGGCTGTCCCCCGCATCCCCTGACCATCCTGGATGGCCTGCTGCGGCTGATCGGAAAACTAAAAGAGCCCCGCTGAGGCGGGGCTCTTTTAGTGCTGCAGCTTCAGGTCTAGGCGTAGAACCCGCGGTACTTCATGGCCTGGGCCACGCGGTCGAGGGCCAGGATGTAGGCACCGATGCGGGGGTTGGTCTTGTACTTGTCGGTGGTGGCGAAGGTGGCCTGGAAGGCGTGGGTCATGTAGTCCACCAGGCGCTCGTTGACCTCGCGCTCCCGCCAGTAGAAGCCCTGACGATTCTGCACCCACTCGAAGTAGCTGACGGTGACGCCGCCGGCGTTGGCCAGGATGTCCGGTACCACCAGCACGCGGTGCTCGAGGAGGATGGCGTCGGCTTCGGGGGTGGTGGGCCCGTTGGCGCCTTCGACGATGACCTTGGCCCGCACCTGGGGGGCGTTCTCATCGGTGATCTGGTTTTCCGTGGCGGCAGGGACCAGGATGTCCACCGCCAGGGTGAGCAGCTCCGCCGGGTCCATGGGCTCTGCACCCTTCAGGCCGGTGACCGTCCCGGTCTCCAGGTGGTGCTTGAGCAGGGCGTGAACATCCAGGCCCCGGTCGTTGCGGATGGCACCCTTGAGGTCGCACACGGCCACGATGCGGGCCCCGGCTTCATGCATCAGGCGGGCGGCCTGGCTGCCCACGTTCCCGAAGCCCTGGATGGCCACGGTGGCGCCGGCCAGAGGCTTGCCCAGGCGCTGCATGGCTTCCCGGGCGGTGATGAGGACGCCGCGGCCGGTGGCCTCATTGCGTCCGAGGCTGCCACCGAGTCCCAGGGGCTTCCCGGTGACCACGGCGTTCTCCGTGCGGCGGACATGCATATTGTAGGTGTCCAGCACCCAGGCCATCGTCTGGGCGTCGGTGCCCATGTCCTGGGCCGGCACGTCCCGGTCGGGGCCGATGATGTCCATGATCTCGGCGATGTAGCGCCGGGTGAGGCGCTCCTTCTCGCCGATGCTCAGGCGGTTGGGGTCGCAGACAATGCCGCCCTTGCCACCGCCGAAGGGCACGTCCACCACGGCGGTCTTCCAGGTCATCCAGGCCGCCATGGCCTTGACCTCGTCGAGGGTGACGTTCATGTCGTAGCGGATGCCGCCCTTGGCGGGGCCGCGGGTGAGGTTGTGCTGGACGCGGTAGCCCGTGAAGACTTCCCACTGGCCGTTGTCCATGAGCACAGGCAGGCTGACGATCATGGACCGGGTGGGGGCCATGAACACCTTGAAGAGGGCGTCATCGAGTCCGTAGAGTTCTGAGGCGACACGCAGACTGGCCTGCATGGCCTCGTAGGGGTTGATCTCGCGGTGCGGCATGGGGAGGGTGACTCCTATGGTGTGGGCTCGGATTCAGGATGCTCTTCGGGGGGCAGTTCCAGATCGCGGCCTGCGCTCCACAGGCCCTCCAGGTTGTAGTGCCGCCGGGTCTCCTCGTCCATGACGTGGACGACCAGATCGCCGTAGTCCAGGAGCACCCAGTTGCCGTTGGTCTCACCCTCGCGGCTGATGGGATGCTCACCGGTCTGCTTGAGGGCATCCTCAATGGCTTCGGCGATGGCGCGGTTCTGCCGGTCGCTGCCCCCGCTCATGAAGGCAAAGGTGTCGGTGAAGCTGGCAATCTCCCCCACGTCCAGCAGGCGGACGCGGAAGGCTTTCTTGGACCGGGCGGCTTCGACGACGGTCGCAAGCCGGGAATCAAGGGACATGCAGGCTCCAAGTCAATTTAACGATACAAAGTTTCCGAGCGAATGGCAGAGAGAACTTGCGGGGGCAGACCGGCGGGGTCCGCCTCGGGGGCATCCCGGAGGCGGTCGCGAAGGGTGGTGGAGGCCAGGTCCAGGTCCGTGGTGGGCAGGGACACCAGCTCTCCCGGGGCACCGCTCCAGCGGTCCACGAGGCGCAGGCCCGGGACCTCGGGCGCCTGGAAGGGGGCCCCGGGACGCAGGGCCACTGCGGCGGAGGCTAGGGCGAAGACCCGCTCCGGGCGGCGCCAGGTGGGCAGGCCCGGCAGCTGATCGCTGCCCATGATGAGGATCCACTGGGCGCCGGGTTCCCGGTCGGCCAAGGCCTCCAGGGTGTCCACGGTGTAGCTCCGGCCGCCCCGCTCCAGCTCCAGGGGGTCCACCTTGCAGCGGGGGTCCAGGCCTACCAGGGCGAGGTCCAACAGCTGGCGGCGGGCCTCGGGGGTCGGGCCGCCGGGATCCTCCTTGTGGGGGCTGAGGGCCGTGGGGACGAAGCGCAGCTCGTCGAGCTCCAGGTGGGCCAGGGCCAGACGGGCCAGCTCCAGGTGCCCCTCGTGCGGGGGGTTGAAGGCGCCACCCAGGAGCCCGATGCGCACTACAGGGCCTCGGCCTTGAGGGCGGCATCCACGGCAAAGGCCAGCTCTTTCAGCCCCTCGCCGGTGACACCCGAGATGAAGAAGGCACGGTGGCCCCGGGCCGCACAGAGGTCGCCGAAGGCCTTGCGGCGGTCGTCGTCCTGGAGGGCATCCGACTTGGTGCCCAGCAGCCAGCGAGGCTTGGTGGCCAGCACCGGGCTGAAGGCGCGGACCTCTCCCTCGATGACGCGGATGGCCTCTTCGGGCTCCGTCATGGGATCCGACAGGTCCACCAGGTGGAGCAGCATGCGGGTGCGCTCGACGTGGCGGAGGAACTGGATGCCCAGGCCGGCGCCCTCGGCGGCACCTTCGATGAGGCCGGGGATGTCGGCGATGACCCAGCTGTCCAGCACGTCCCCGCCGAAGCGGTCCAGGCTGACCACACCCAGCTGGGGCTCCAGGGTGGTGAAGGGGTAGCCGGCAATCTTGGGGCGGGCGGCGCTGAGGCGGCTCACCAGGGTGCTCTTGCCCGCATTGGGGAAGCCCACCAGGCCTACATCCGCGATGAGCTTCAGCTCCATATCGAGGATGCGTTCCTCGCCGTCCTCCCCGGGCTGGTGGTGCCTGGGGGTGCGGTTGGTGGAGCTGCGGAACCGGGCATTGCCCAGGCCGCCGCGGCCACCACGGGCCACGCAGACCACCTCACCGTCCTGGAGGAGCTCGGCCAGGGTCTCGCCCGTCTGGGCGTCCTTCACCAGGGTGCCCCGGGGGACCTCGAGGAGCACATCAGCCCCGTCCGAGCCGTGGCGCATGCAGCCCTCGCCCTGGGAGCCCCGGCCGGCCACGAAGTCGCGCTTGTGGCGGTAGGGATTGAGGGTGTTCAGGGCCCGGTTGGCCTTCAGGAAGATGCTGCCGCCCTTGCCGCCATCCCCGCCGTCAGGACCACCCTCCGGGGCGAACTTCTCCCGGCGGAAGCTCATGGCACCCGAACCCCCGTGGCCGGCGGCGATGGTGAGCTGGATGTGGTCGAGGAACATGGAGGGCCTTCACACCGTGGGGGCGCAGGAATAAGCACAGGCCGGGCTAAGCCCGGCCTGTGCTCGGGGGTTCAGAGGGCAGGCGCGCGGCGCCAGCCCCGGAGGCCAGTCACTCTTGGACAGGATCGATGTGAATGAAGCGGCCGGAGCGGCCCTTGTCCTGGAAGCGGACCTTGCCCAGGGTGAGGGCAAACAGGGTGTGGTCCTTGCCCATGCCGACATTGATGCCGGCCTTGAACTTGGTGCCGCGCTGGCGGACGAGGATGGAGCCACCGGGGACGAGCTCGCCACCGAACTCCTTCACGCCGAGGCGCTGGGAGTGGGAATCGCGACCGTTGCGGCTGGAACCAACGCCTTTTTTA
>CAIRQL010000146.1 GCA_903880675.1 uncultured Holophagaceae bacterium
GCAGGGCCACGGGGTCCACGCCCTTCTCCACGAGGTCCCGCAGGGTGAAGAAGTTGCCAGCGCTCTTGGCCATCTTCTGGCCCTCGACCATGAGGAACTCGCCGTGCACCCAGTGGTTCACCCACTGGTGGCCGAGGCAGCCATCGCTCTGGGCGATCTCGTTTTCGTGGTGGGGGAAGATCAGGTCCACGCCGCCGCTGTGGATGTCCACCCGGTCACCCAGCAGCTCCATGCCCATGGCCGAGCACTCGATGTGCCAGCCGGGCCGGCCCGGACCCCAGGGGCTGTCCCACCAGGGCTCGCCGGGCTTGGCGGCCTTCCACAGCACGAAGTCGGTGACCGAGTCCCGCTCGTACTCGTCCGCATCCACGGAGGACCCGGCCTGCATGCCCTCCCGGTCCAGGTGGGCCAGGCAGCCGTAGGCGGGGAGGCCCGAGATGCGGTAGTAGACGCTGCCGTCGCGGACATAGGCCAGGTTCTTGGCCTCGAGGTCCTGCACCAGCTGGATCATCTGCGGGATGTAGGCCGTGGCCCGGGGCAGGTGGTCGGCGGGCTGGATGCCCAGGGTCTGCAGGTCCTCCAGGAAGACCGCCGTGAAGCGCTCCGTGAGGGCCCGCATGGCGGCATGGCGGTCGGCGTTGGAGGCCTCCTCGGGGAGCCCACCCTGGGAGTCGCGGATGATCTTGTCCTCGACGTCCGTGATGTTCATGCAGTGCTGGACCTCGTAGCCCCCGGCCCGGAAGGTCCGCTTGAGGAGATCCTGGAAGAGGAAGGTGCGGAGATTCCCGATGTGGGCATAGTTGTAGACGGTGGGACCACAGGTGTAAAACGAGACCTGCCCCTCCAGCACCGGGACCACGGGCTCGACCCGGCGCGTCAGGGTGTTGAACAGGGAGAGGGTTCGCCGCATCTTCGTCATGGAACTAGGAAACCACCATTTCGTCCTTCATCCAAAGCCCCCGGTGTCCTATGGGATTGTTCAGCAGCAAAAAACTTGACGAGGCACTGGCGGAGCGGGACGCCCAGATCCAGACCCTGGAAGCTGCCGGCCGTGCCCTCCAGGCCCGAGTGGAGGACGTCCAGGAGCTGGTTCGGCACCTGGACCAGGACCGGGACCTTCTGCTGGGGGCCCTGGAGCGCATGCGGCCGGGGACCGAGCCCCTGGCCTTGGCCGACGCCCTGCTGGACATCTGCTTCAAGCCCCTGGGGCTGGCCTGCTTCTACGTGGCCCTGGCGGACTGGGACCAGGATCAGCTGCGCTTTGTCCTGTACCAGGAGGGCGGCCGGACCCGGAACCACCCGCCCCGGCGCCTGTCGGATCGGCTGGGGCTGTCGGAGAAGGTCCTGACTGCTCGCCATCCCATCTACATCCGGACCCTGGAAGAGGGCAAGGCGGCGGGGAGCCTCCTGACCGCCGCCGAGGAGGCCACCGGCCTCATCCCCCACTCCTGGTACGGCGTGCCCCTGGGCTGGGGCCCCCGCCCGGTGGGCCTGGTGAGCTTCCAGAGCTTCCACGACGATGCCTTCAGCGAGAGCCGCCGCCGGGTCATGGATGCCCTGGCTGCGCTGATCTCGACCTGCATGGGGCCGCGCTAGGCCTTCTGCACCAGAGCCAGCAGGTCATCGGGGAGGACCCGGGCGCGGTTGTCGCTGCTGGCCACCAGGTGGGTGCTCTCGGCTTCCGCCAGCAGCACGCCCGCCCGCTCGATGCGGTAGGCGAAGATCAGTCGTCGCCGCCCGGCCTCCCGCAGGCTGGTACGCACCTGCACCAGCTCGTCATAGTGCGCCGGGGAGCGGAACTTGACCTGGATCTCGTTGACCACCAGGCGCACGCCCCGGAGCTCCCACTCGGCGTAGCTTTGGCCCAGCTCCCGCAGGAAGTCGCTGCGCCCCAGCTCCATCCAGACCGGGTAGGTGGCATGGTGCACGATGCCCATGGCGTCGGTCTCGGCGTAGCGCACTCGCAGCTCAGTCAGGGATTCCATGGCGGGGCGGCCCTCGGGGTCAGGTCTCCAGTCTTCAGCGGCCAGAGCAGTCCGTCCACCAAAATGCCCAACCGGGTCATCAGGCCGCCTTCGGGCAGGGCCGACAAGGAGAAAAACTCTCGCAGAGAAAAGACGAGAAAGCGGAAGGCCGCTGAGAATGGCGATAGAGGGGGAGGGTCCCCCTGCTTTATCTGTTATCCCCTTCATCCCTGTTTTCTTATGCTTTTCTTCGTGGTCTTTGTGGTCTTCGTGGTTAACAAAAAGCCCCGCCGTGGCGGGGCTTCGGGTGCGACGGAGGGGCTCCCGGCTACTCGACGGTGACGCGGATGTGATCGCCCTTGTCCGTGGTGATCTCCAGGAGCAGGTCGCCGGGCTTGGACTCGGAGAGCAGGCGCTGGAGCTGTTCCGGCTTCATGCCCTTGCGGGCGTGGCCATTGACCTTGATCTCGCCCTCGCCAGCCATGTCCAGCACGCCCTTGGCGAGGCTGATGGGCATGCGGATGTGGACCTCGGTGGGACCGTCGGCGCCGTCCTTGGTGCGGGCGTGGCGGGCCATGGTCTTGGAGGTGATGTCCACCTTGATGAACTTGGCGCTCTGAGCCGCGAGGGGCAGGCCGAGGGTGGCGGCAAGGACGAAGGGAACGAGGATGGCGCGCATGGTGGCTCCTGATGGGGACGGGCCGGCTGGGGCCCTGTTGCCTGGAATACGGCAGCCCTGTGACCCGGCTTAGCCCAGGCGGGGAGCTCCCGGACTCCGGGTATGCTGATTCCCGTCACGGCGGCCGGTCTGGCCCCATCCAATCAGCGGTGTCCCACCGCTTCCAGGAGTCTCCCCATGAAGGTCCTTGCCGCCCTGATCCTCGTTGCCAGCACGCTGTCCGCCCAGGGTGCGGCCAAGTGGGAGCACGACTATAACGCCGCCCTGAAGCGGGCCAAGGCCGAGAAGAAGCTCATCTTCATGGACCTCTGGACCGAGTGGTGCGGCCCCTGCCTGCACCTCCAGAAGAACGTCTTCCCCACCCCTGAGGCCCAGGCCGCCTTGGCCAAGTTCGTGCCCTTCTCCTCCCTGGTGGAGAAGCGAGACGGCACCCCCGTGGCCGAAGGCACCCGCCTGGCCGGGCAGTTCCGCCTCAACGCCTACCCGACCCTGGTGATCCTGGACGCCGACGGCAAGGAGGTCCGCCGCCAGGTGGGCGCCTTCAGGACTGGGGCTGAGTTTGCGGCGTGGCTTAAGCAATAGCTGATAGCTGACAGCTGACAGCCGACAGCCAAAAAGCGCCAGCCGCCAGCCCCCCTACCAATCCCTCACCCCACCCGCTGTCTTCGGCGGCTTCGGCAACCTCTGCCGCAGTCCCTCTGCCTCATCCTGCTGGGCGCCCAGGCTGGGGCGCGGCGGTGGTGGCGGGGGCGGCCGCTTGAGTGGTGGGGGCGGTGGCAGGGCGTCCTGGATGAGGGTCTGCAGGTTGTGGATGGCCTCGGGGCGACCCGGTTGCTCCAGCAATAGGCGCTCGAGGATGGCCCGGGCCTCCTCGGGCCGACCGGCTTCCACTTGGGCGCGGGCGGCCAGCAGCAGGGCCGGGGTGCGCCAGGCCGGCAGGGGGCGGGGCACGCCCTGGCCCACCAGGGGCGCGAGGGTCTTCAGGGCCCCCTCCGGCTGACCGGCGCGCAGGTCGATCTGCGCCGCCAGCAGGAGGTGGTCGGGTTGGGCATCCCCGGGTCGCCAGCGCTGGGCGCCGTGCAGGTCTCCGGCCCCCAAGGCGCGCTGGGCCAGCCAGCCTCGGACGCCGTTTGGCACCCAGCCGAGGGACCCCGTGGACTGGGCCTCAAGCCCGGGCGTTGCCAGGGCCAGGGCCAGCAGCAGCAGGGGCCGCCAGCGGGCCATGGGCTGCCCGGCATGGAAGAGCCAGAGGAGCAGCCCCAGCAGGGCCAGCCAAGCCCCGGCCTCCGGGTGGGCGGGCTGGAGGGAACGCCCGGCTGGCAGGGGCAGCTGGCCGGCGGCCAGGGCCTGGAGGTCCGCAGCGGCGCGCTCAGGATCGGTGAAGAGGCGACCGCCGCTCTCCCGGGCCAGGCGCTCCAGCAGGTCGGGTCGGGCGGTGCTGAGGGCGGGCTCGGTGCTACCCGCAGCGGCTTCACCGGCCACCGGGTGCGGACGGCCATCCCCGTAGGCCAGGGCGTAGAGGGGCAGGCGGATCTGGCGCAGGCCCGCCAGGGCGCGGTCCACAGCCTCGTCAGGGCGCTCCCAGGTCTCCTCGCCGTCGCTGAGCAGCAAGATCACGGCGGGTGCTCCGGCCTCCGCCTGGGCGGCCACCTGGAGGAGGCCCCGGCCCAGGCTGGTGCCAGGGGAGCCCACCGCGCCCGGGGCGAGGGCCTTGAGCGACTCACGAAGCAGAACCCGATCCTCGCCGGGGGGCTGGACGGGGATCGCATCCCCCGTGAGCAGGTCCAGGCTCCAGCGCAGGCCCGGCTCGGGCTGGGACCAGAGGCGGTCCAGGGCGGCGGCGGCGGCCTCCCAGCGGGTGCGGCCGCCGGGTGTGTCCGGCACGGTCATGGAGCGACTGGCATCCAGTACCACATGGACCGTGAGGCGGGGGCGGTCCTGGGTGCCCCAGCGGGGCTCCGCCAGGCCCAGCCCCAGCCCCAGCGCCACCAGGGCGAGGCCCAGGCCCTGCCAGAGGGGCCGTTGGCCCACCACCTGCACGCCGAGGCCCGGCCGGAGGTGCGCCCGGAGGGCCAGGCCGAGGATGACCAGCGCCGCCAGGGTCGCCGGCACCAGCAACCAGGGGTGGGACAGGGTCGGCGTCATGGCGCCACCCAGGCGGGCCGGGGGCGGCCCCGCTTGAAGGCCAGGTCCACCGCCAGGGGCAGGGCCAGGAGCAGGGCCAGCAGGAGGCACCAGCTGGCCAGGGGGCGGCCCTCCGTGGGCGGGTCCACGGGCAGCTGAGTCTTCTCCAGACGGTCCACGGCGGCGAGGCTGCGGGCCAGGCCCCCGGGATCCTCGGCACTGAAGGCCTCGCCTCCGGTGAGGCGGGCGACTTCCTGGAGGGTGGCGTGGTCCACCGCCACCCGCAGGCGGGCAAAGCCCCCGCCCTCCAGGGGAACGAGGCTCTCGCCATCGCTGCCCATGGCCACGGCGTGGATGCGGATGCCGCGCCGGGCGGCCTCGCCGGCGGCCTCGGCGGGTAGCACCCGGCCCCGATTCTGCACGCCGTCCGTGATGAGCAGGATGACCCGGCTGCGGGCGGGGCTATCCTCCAGGCGGCGCACGGCGGTCATGAGGGCCGAGCCGATGGCCGTGCCGTCATCCCGGCTATCCAGGTCCAGGCGGGCCAGCAGGCGCAGGAGCCGGCTGTGGTCGGCGGTGAGGGGGCTGAGGGTCACGGGGTGGGCGCTGAAGAGCACCAGGGCGAAGCGGTCCTCCGGGCGACGCTGGATGAACTGGGCCAGCAGGCGGCGGGCCGCCTGCCAGCGGTCTTCCTCGGGGCGGTCCAGGATGCGCATGCTGCTGCTGCCATCCAGCACCACGGCGAAGTCCACCACCGGGGCGGCACCCCGCACCGGCGAGCGCCACTCGGGCCCTGCGGCAGCGAGGCCCAGGACCAGGGCCAGCAGGACCGGCAGCCAGTGGGAGGAGACCTTCGCCAGGGCGCTGGAGGGCCGGGAGGCGGGGATGCCCCACCGGTACACCACCCGCCAGGCGCCCACCAGCAGGGGCAGTACCAGGAGCAGGGCCAGGGGCTGGCGCAGGAGGATCATGGCGCGACCTTCCGGCCATCCGGCAGGGGCAGCAGGTCTTCCACCAGGCGGGCTGCTTCCGGGAAGGGCGGGGCCTCCAGGCCGAAGCGGGCCGCATCCAGGCTGCGGCACCACTGGTCCCAGGCCGCCAGGCGGCGGGCCTGGAACTCAGGGGCGCCCCAGGCCCGGGCCTCGGTGCCGAAGCGCGCTTCCAGCAGCTCCCGGCCCTGGGCATGGGCGGCATCCAGGGTGGCTCGCTCCCGGTCCGCCGGGGGCCAGTGCTGGTGGAAGGTCCGGACAGCGTGGCGCAGGTGGCGGTGTCCGGCCCCCTGGCGCCAGCGGCGGAGGCCCGCTCCAACCAGGACTGCGGGCGGCAGCAGCAGGAGGCTGGCCCAGGCCCAGGGGAAGGGCAGGTCTGGCAGCCTGTCCTCGCGGCCGCCGCCGAAGCCCATCCAGGGTGCGCCGAAGGGGATCTGCCGAGGCACCTGCAGCCGTAGCTCAGGGCTGAGCACCCCGCCACCCAGATCCATGGCGGGCACCACTGCCAGGCCAGGGCGCAGCGCCTGCACCTGGAAGCGCCAGCCCCGGCCGTCCGCCAGGGGCTCCAGGGCCCGCAGGCGGAGGGAGCCCAGCCGATCTTCCAGGGCGGGCCGGGCGGGCGCGGGCCGGGTGGGATCCGCCTCCCGCAGCTCCAGCGTCTGCAGCTCCCCCAGCGGGAGTTGGCTGGGGGCCTTCCAAACCGGCGCACCACCGAGCGCCCCCCCCACCAGTAGCACCAGCCCAATCCTTTCCCATCTCGGATTCCGCGAGCGGAATCCGAGCCAAGACGGCCGCTCGCAGGAACCGACCCGCCAGCTCATGCGCCGCCCGCCCTAAGCCAGGCATCCAGCCTGGGCACGGGGTCCGCCAGGAGGTCCCAGCGCTGGTGCTCGATGGCCGGGGAAAAGCCGGGCTCGGGCCAGGCCATGGTCTCGCCCTCGGCCTGGGGCTGGAACCAGACCACCCGATGCCGGAAGGCCAGGGGCTTGAGCAGGGGTGCCAGGCCTTGGAGGCCAGCCCCGTTGCTGAGGAGCCATAGGCGGTGGCCGCGGCCCTGGTCGCCCCAGTGGCCCAGGGCCTCGCGCCAGGCGCCCTCCGTGGGGATGCAGGGCCCTCGCTCGATGAGGGCCTCCAGGAGCCGCAGGCCGTGGCTGCGGCCGCGCCGGGGGGCGATGCGCAGGGCCGGCGTGCGGCCGTCACCGGGCACCACCAGGCCCAGACGGTCACCGCTGGCCTGCAGGGTGGCGAAGGCCGCGCCGCAGAGCTCCAGGGCCCAGCGCAGGGGCGACACCGGGTCCCCCAGGAACATGGAGGGCGAGGGGTCCACCACCAGCCAGAGCACCAGGTCCCGGCTGCTCTCGAAGCGCTTCATGACCGGCTCGCCGGTGCGGGCGGTGAGGGGCCAGTTGATGTGGCGCGGGTCGTCCCCTGGCTCGTAGGGGCGGTTCTCCACGAAGGTGAGGCCGGCCCCCTTCAGGCGGGAGGGATGCAGGCCCGCCGTGCCACCGCCCAGGCGCCCACGCAGCCGCAGGGGCAGGCGTCGCAGACGGGCAAGGAACCGAGCGGGGAGGGGCATGGCCCAAGTATGGATCAGTTGCGCGGTGCGGACGGAGGCCCGCTGCTACCAGCGCACCCGGACCCGGTAGGTCAGCGTGGCGCTACCCTCGGCGGGCACGGTGACCTGGAACTTTGCGGCGTCAGCGGTGGCCTTGGTGTGGGGGTGGCTCTCCTGAAGCACCTCCCAGTCTCCGGGCAGGGGCTCCAGCAGGCTCACGGTGACTGCCTCCTTCTTGGCGTTCTTGAGCTCCACCTGGAAGGCGGACTCGTGGCCGGACCCGAACTTGCCATGGCGGCCGAGGCTCTTGTAGTCGGTCTGCTTGCGCCTGGCCGTGACGTCGAAGGCGTCCCCCAGCTTGAGGCGGACCACCTCGTTCTTCGGTGTGTGGTCGATGTTGTCCTCGCCCACGAACTGGGCCCGGCCCTGGCTGTCGCGCTTGTAGACGCGCAGGATGCCCTTGGGCAGGGGCATGCCCAGGCGGCTTGTTTCCTTGTTGTCGAATTCGATGTACACCCCGACCTTTTGCCGGTCCCCCAGGTCTCCATAGCTGCCGGAGTAGTAGTGGCTCTGGCCCTGGAGCAGGTAGTCCTTGCGCACGGGCACGGCGCTGGCGCTGAGCAGGGCCACCTGCTTGGTCTGGTTGACGGCCAGCGTGGTGGGCCGGTCCAGGGTGTAGAGGTGGTACTCGAAGAGGCTCTCCTCGGCCATCTTGGGGGCTGCGGTGGCCTTCATGCTCATGGCCATTTCCGTCATGGCCATCGCCCGCTCGGGGCGCTGCCGTGCGCGGTTCACATCACCGGCCACCAGCTGCAGGGTGGCATTGGGGTAGGCGGCGCCGCTCTGGTTGGTGAGGGTCACCCAGCCGCTGAGGTCCAGGGTCTTTTCGTCCGGCGCCAGGTTGGCCACGTAGTCGGCGCGCCAGGACAGGCCGCCTGTGAGGTAGCTCAGCTCCAGCTGCTGGGCCTTCTCGGCGCCGCTGTGGAGGCTGATGACCAGGGTGGGCCGGGCCCGCAGGTTGGCGGGCACCTTGGGGAAGATGATGCGGCCCGGGGCGCTGGTCTCGATGCGGTCGGCGAACTGCAGCACCGTGCCGCTGTTGGTGGCCAGCACCGTGGCCTCCTCCCGGATCTCTCGCTCACCGGGCCCGTCTGCCTTTGGAACGCTGTGCACCACCGTGACCCGCTCGCCCACATACTTCTCCAGCAGCTTCTGAGGGGTCAGCAGGTCGAAGTCGAAGTTCTGCTCGGCCACCCAGAAGTCCCGGGGGGCCGTGAGGTTGCGCAGGGAGGCGGTCTCAGGCCGGATCTGGGCCGAGACTTCCTGGAAGGCTAGGCGGGCCTCGCCCTTGGACAGGCGCACCTCCCGGGTGTCCTTCACCAGGGCCAGGTTGTCGTTGTAGATGGTTACCGCCAGGGCCTTCTGGTCCTTCAGCGTGGTGGCGGCCTCCTGGGCGATCAGAAGCGAGGGGAGTGCCGCGAGGAGCAGGACAGGGCGCATGGGACCTCCGGGTGGGTGGCTGAGAACAGGCTGGGGCTGAAGCGGCACCGCTACCTGTTCATGCTGGCTCCCTCGGACTGGGTTTCAAGGGACTATTCCTCTGCCGTGGGTAGGTGCCCCCTGCGGTAGCGTCCCTGACGATGAGTCCCGTCGGGGTCAGCGGGTCCGGGGACCAAAGAAGGCGGTGCCGATGCGGACCTGATCGCTGCCGGCGGCGATGGCCTCCTCCAGGTCATCGCTCATGCCCATGCTGAGGCGCAGGGGCTGACCGAGGTCCTGCTGCAGCCGGTCCCGCAGCCCTGCCATGCGCTCGAAGGCGTAGGGTTCGCCCGGGGGTGGCAAGGCCATGAGGCCCCGCAGGGGCAGGCGGGGGTCGCCACCCAGGGCCGCCAGCAGCTCCGGCAGCCCTGCTTCCGGGCAGCCGCCCAGCTTGGTCGCCTCATCCCAGAGGTCCACCTGGAGCCACACGGGCCGGACCAGATCCAATTCCTCGGCGAGGCGGCGCAGGCGGTCCGCCAGCTCCGGCCGGTCCACGCTCTGGATCTCCGCGAAATTCTGGAGGGCCGGCTTCGCCTTGTTGCGCTGGAGGGGGCCGAGCAGCACAAAGGCCAGCTCGGGGGCCGCCTGGGCTTTTTCGCAGCCCTCCTGGACATAGTTCTCACCGAAACGCTGAAAGCCCAGCCCGGCGGCCTCGCGAACCAGCGTCAGCGGGTGGCGCTTGGAGACCGGCAAGAGCTCGATGTCCTCCGGCCGCCGTCCCGAGGCCTCGCAGGCCCGCCGGATGCGGTCCTGCAGGGCGTGGACGCGGTCCGCGAGGCTCACGGCAGAAAGAGGATCCGCTGACAGGACTCGCAGGAGACCGGGGTCTTGGACTCCCGGAGGCTGAACAGGAGCGGGCCCCGAAGCTTTACCCGGCAGCCGGTGCAGGCGCTGTTCTCCACGGGCACCACCACCCGCCCCTGGCGCACGGCGGCGATGCGGTGAAAGCGGGCGACCTCGGGGGCTGGGAGGCGTCCCTCCAGCTCGGCCTGGCGAGCCACCAGGAGCTTCCGCCCTTCCACCTGATTGGCATGCTCGTCCAGGAAGATGGCATGCAGCTCATCGAACTGGGCCTGGGCCGTGGCCCGCTCAGCTTCGAGGGAGACCAGGGCCTCCGCCAGGGATACGGCCTGGGTTTCCAGGGCCTGAAGGGGACGAGCGATCCCGGCCTTCATGCGCTCCTTGTCGTCCAGCTCGCGGATGGCGGCGGTGTACTGCACCTTCTGGCTGGTGGCCTTCACGGCGGCGCGGGCCCGCTCTTCTTCCTTCTGGGCCAGGGCCAGGTCGAGGGTGAGTTTCTGGATCTGGGTCTTGGCAGACTCCAGGAGGCGAGTCTTTTCGGCGGTCTGCTTTTCCGCTGAACGGATGGTTTGGTCCAGGATGGCCAGGTCCGGCGGCAGCGCCGCCAGAGCCCGCTGAATGGTCCCCAGGCTGTCCAGGGTGATTTGCAGGTCGCGGAGGGTTGCAAGAGGTTCCATATGTTGAGGCTACACCCCTATGAGGAGGAGGGGGGTCCTTTCCCGATCTAACTCAAGCAGGAAGAAAATCTTCGTCAGGTCACTTAAATTTTACCTCTCTTTCGAAACCGGCCCTTGACCCTTCCCCCTCTGGATGCGAACATTGGCACTCGCTGTTGGTGAGTGCTAACAGCTCGACCCGTCCCTTTTTCCCCTTCTAAAGGAGGTCCCATGGCCATCCAGCCCCTGTCCGACCGCGTTGTGCTGAAGCGCGTCGATGCTGCCGAAACCGTCAAGGGCGGCATCATCATCCCCGATACCGCCAAGGAAAAGCCCATGGAGGCCGAGGTTGTGGCCGTGGGTGACGGCAAGATCAACGAGAACGGCACCCGGAACCCCATGTCCGTCAAGGCCGGCCAGAAGGTGCTCATCGGCAAGTACAGCGGCACCGAGGTCAAGATCGACGGCATCGACCACGTCATCGTCCGCGAAGACGAGATCCTGGCGATCGTCGGCTAAAGCATTCAGCCGACAGCCGATAGCTGACACCCCCAACGCGCAATCCAATTCCATTCTGAACTCCGGAGAAAACCCATGGCCAAGTCCATCATCTATGCCGAAGATGCCCGTCAGGCGATCCTGCGCGGCGTGAACAAGCTCGCCGACGCGGTGCAGGTCACCCTCGGCCCCAAAGGCCGCAATGTCCTCATCGAGAAGAAGTTCGGCTCCCCCCTCATGACCAAGGACGGCGTCACCGTCGCCAAGGAGATTGAGCTCAAGGACCGTCACGAGAACCTGGGCGCCCAGCTGGTGCGCGAGGTCGCCTCCAAGACGTCCGACGTCGCCGGTGACGGCACCACCACCGCCACCGTGCTGGCCCGCGCCATCTACCGTGAGGGCATCAAGGCCGTCGTGAGCGGCGCCAACACCATGGAGATCAAGAAGGGCATCGACCTCGCCGTCGAGACCGTGGTCAAGGCCATCGACGAGATCAAGAAGCCCGTTGAGGGCAACGCCATCGCCCAGGTGGGTACCATCTCCGCCAACGGCGACGAAGAGATCGGCCGCATCATCGCCGAGGCCATGGGCAAGGTCGGCAAGGACGGCGTCATCACCGTCGAGGAGGCCAAGGGCCGCGAGACCGAGCTGACCGTGGTCGAGGGCATGCAGTTCGACCGTGGCTACCTCAGCCCCTACTTCGTGACCAACCCCGACCAGATGAAGGTCGAGCTGGAGAACCCCTACATTCTCGCCTACGAGAAGAAGGTCTCCAACATGCGCGACCTCCTGCCCCTGCTCGAGCAGGTCGTCAACAGCCGCCGCCCCCTGCTGATCATCGCCGAGGACGTGGACGGCGAGGCGCTGGCCACCCTGGTGGTCAACAAGATCCGCGGCACCCTGAACGTCGCCGCCGTCAAGGCGCCCGGCTTCGGTGACCGCCGCAAGGCCATGCTCGAGGACATCGCCACCCTGACGGGCGGCAAGGCCATCAGCGAGGACCTGGGCCTCAAGCTCGAGAACCTCACGCTGGCCGACCTGGGCAGCGCCAAGAAGATCGTCATCGACAAGGAGACCACCACCATCGTCGAGGGTGCCGGCGCCAGCGAGGCCATCCAGGGCCGCGTGAAGCAGATTCGCGCCCAGGTGGACTCCTCCACCAGCGACTACGACAAGGAAAAGCTCCAGGAGCGTCTGGCCAAGCTCGTGGGTGGCGTCGCCGTCATCAAGGTGGGCGCGGCTTCCGAGACCGAGCTGAAAGAGAAGAAGGCCCGCGTGGAAGACGCCATGCATGCCACCAAGGCCGCCGTCGAGGATGGCATCGTGGCCGGTGGTGGTGTGGCCCTCCTTCGCGCCATGCTTAAGCTTACCGAACTCAATGTTACCGGCGACCAGGCCACGGGCGTTGATATCGTCCGCAAGTCCCTGGAAGAGCCCCTCCGCCAGATCGCCAACAATGCCGGTGTCGAAGGCTCCGTGGTCGTCAACACCGTCCGCGAGTCCAAGGGCAACCACGGCTACAACGCTGCTACCAACGTTTACGGCGACATGATTGCTTTTGGTGTGGTTGACCCCGCCAAGGTGACCAAGTCCGCTCTCCGCAACGCTGCCTCCGTGGCCTCCATGATGCTGACCACTGAAGCCATCATCACGGAGATCCCCGAGCCCAAGTCCCCCGCAGGTCCTGGCGGCCCCGGTGGCATGGGCGGCATGGAAGACATGTATTGACGAACCGTCAACCCGGGAGCCTCATATCCGGGTTGTGACCGACGCCCCGCTTCGGCGGGGCGTCTTTTTTTGGGATCTTTTTGGGGTTCTCAAAGCCTGTATCCGCCTGCTTTGACCCCTCCGAATGACCGGCGGGACTGGGGCTTCACAATATTCTGGACAACAATTACCTAAATGCTACCTAGGGGTTGACTATGCTCTGGACCCGGCGCATGCTTCCTCCCGAACCCCTCCCCGGGAATTCTTCTCGGGTCGAATTGACAGGCAGGAGAACCCATGGGCATGGGACTTCTCTTTGACGCTACACGCTGCATCGGTTGCGGCGCTTGCAGTTCCGCGTGCAAGGAGCAGAACAAGCTCCCTGGACCGGTGGAGGAGGTTTTGACGGCGTATACCTGGACCACCCTCCAGACCCGTGAAGGCCTCAACATGCGCCGCATGTGCATGCACTGCGAGGTGCCCACCTGTGCTTCCGTCTGCCCCGTGGCCGCCCTGGTGAAGACCCCCGAGGGCCCCGTGGTCTATGACGGCCAGCGCTGCATGGGCTGCCGCTACTGCATGATGGCCTGCCCCTTCGAGGTGCCCAAGTACCAGTGGGACCGCCCGGTGCCCGTGATCGGGAAGTGTGTCCTCTGTGCGAGCCGCATCAAGGAGGGCAAGCCCACCGCCTGCGCCGAGGCCTGCCCGGCGGAAGCCACCATCTTCGGGAAGCGGGAAGACCTGGTCTGGGAGGCCCGCACCCGCCTCCGCCAGAAGCCCGGTGCCTATGTCGATCACATCTACGGCCTGGGCGAAGCCGGTGGCACCTCGGTGCTGATGATCGCCAACGCTCCCTTCGATAAGCTCGGCCTCAAGACCAACCTGCCGGCGGAACCCCCGGCCATGCGCACCTGGCAGGTGCTGTCCAACATCCCCGACTTTGTCGCGGTCTGGGGCGTCCTGCTCTATGGGGTGCACTGGATCACCGCCCGCCGGGAGACCGTCGC
Organism: uncultured Holophagaceae bacterium; assembly: GCA_903880675.1. Classification (GTDB taxonomy): domain Bacteria; phylum Acidobacteriota; class Holophagae; order Holophagales; family Holophagaceae; genus Geothrix. The sequence continues at coordinate 13,520 of CAIRQL010000146.1, forward strand.
CCACACCGAAGCGCAGGATTCCCATAAGGAGGACCGGTCATGAATAACGCCGGTTCCATCGCCTCCCGCCGCTTCCGTCCGGGCTTCTGGTCCGGCGTCGCCGCCCTCCTGATCATCGGTTTCCTCATCGTCACCACCATCCGCTTCACCAAGGGCCTCGGGGCCGTCACGCACCTGAGTGACCAGTTCCCCTGGGGCATCTGGATCGGCTTTGATCTGCTCTGTGGCGTGGGCCTGGCCGCTGGCGCCTTCACCCTCACCGCCGTGGTGCACCTCTTCAACCTCAAGAAGTTCGAACCCATCGTGCGGCCTACGGTCCTCACAGGCTTCCTGGGCTACGCCTTCGTCATCGTGGCCCTGCTCCTGGACCTTGGTCAGCCCTGGCGCATCTGGCACGCCATCGTCTACTGGAACCCCCACTCCGTCATGTTCGAAGTGGCCTGGTGCGTCATGCTCTACACCACGGTCCTGGCGCTGGAGTTCAGCCCCGTGGTGTTCGAGTGGCTGGGCTTCCCGGCACCGGCCCGCTTCATCCACCGCCTCATCACGCCTCTGGTCATCCTGGGCGTGCTGCTCTCGACCCTGCACCAGTCCTCGCTGGGCTCCCTCTACCTGATCGTGCCCAGCAAGCTCCACCCGCTGTGGTACTCCCCCATGCTGCCGGTGCACTTCTACATCAGCGCCATCGGGGCCGGCATCGGCATGGTGATCCTCGAGTCCTACCTCAGC
>CAIRQL010000147.1 GCA_903880675.1 uncultured Holophagaceae bacterium
CCCGCTACGACGTCACGGCCATCAGCTTCGGCGCCTACCCGGAGCTGAAGGACCGCTACGACCTGCTCACCGCCGGCAGCAGCATCCAGGAGGGCACGGGCCCCCTGGTGGTGAGCCGGGTGCCCCTGGCCCCCGCGGCCCTGCAGGACCTCACCATCGTCATCCCCGGGCGGCGCACCAGCGCTTATCTGTCCATGCGGAAGTGGTGCGCGGAGCAGGGCTTCGAGCCCACCGTGGAGCTGCTGCCCTTCGACCAGGTTCTGCCAGCCGTGGTGGCGGGCCGCTACGAGGCGGGCCTGCTCATCCACGAGAGCCAGCTCATGTACCAGGAGGCGGGTGCCCACCTGGTGGCCGACCTCGGCGCCTGGTGGAAGCAGGCCTACGACCTGCCCCTGCCCATGGGTGGCAATGCCATCCGCAAGGACCTGCCCGCGGAGGTGAAGCAGCGCTTCGCGGTGCTCATGCGCCGGAGCGTGGAGCTGGCCCGGGAGCGGCACTGGGAGAGCGTGGACTACAGCCAGTCCTTCGGCCGCGGCATGGACCGGGAGATGATCGGCCGCTATGTCAACGCCTGGGTCAACGACTTCACCGTGGACCCCGGCCCCCGCGGCCGCGCAGCCGTAACCAAGCTCCTGGGCCTCGAGCCCGTGTGGATCCAGGGCTGAGGGTTTTCGGTAAAATAAGGGGGACCACTCTCGCAGAGAAGGGACGAGAAGGCAGAGGTGCGCAGAGAAATGCTGCCGAAGGTCGGGTAAAAGCGTAGGCATCCACGTTGTACGCCCGTAGAACCAACCGCTGGGCCAGAGGGCCCTCACTCCTCAGCGCCCCTCCGCCTTCTCCTCTTTTCTCTGCGAGAGTTTTTGCCCTTTCCTGAGGGCCTAATCCCGCCCTGCCTCCAGCCGGATCGACACCCGCTGTCTGCGCCCTTCGCGCTGAATGTCCAGCTGGGCGGTGCTGCCCAGGGGGAGGGCTTCGACGGCGTCCAGGAGGCTGTCCCAGTCCTCCACGGCCTTGCCGTTCACGGCCTGGATGAGGTCGCCCGGCAGCACGCGCCGTCCCTCCACGGTGACGCCCTGGAGGCCCGCCTTGGCGGCGGCGCCACCCCGAGCGACCTTGCCCACCATCACGCCCTTCTGGGCGCCAAAGGCCCGCTCCACCAGCCGAGGCGCGACGGCCTCAAAGCCCAGGTCCGGGCGCTCCAGGCGGCCCCGGGCGATGAGCTGAGGCACCACCCGGTTCACGGTGTCCACGGGCACCGCGAAGCCGATGCCGGCACTGGCGCCGCTGGGGCTCTGAATGGCCGTGTTCACGCCGATGAGACGGCCGGCACTGTCGAGCAGGGGCCCGCCGCTGTTGCCGGGGTTGATGGCGGCATCGGTCTGGATGACGCCCGTGATGCGCCGCCGGGTGACGCTCTGGATCTCCCGGCCCAGGGCTGACACAACGCCGGTGGTGAGGGTCTGGTCCAGGCCGAAGGGATTGCCGATGGCGAGCACCGACTGGCCCACCTGCAGGTCGGCGCTGGTGCCCACGGGGATGGGGCGGAGCTTCGGGGGCGTCTTGGCCAGCAGCAGCACCGCCAAGTCCTTGTCCGGGGCACCCCCGACGAAGGTGGCCTCGTGGTGGGTGCCGTCCGCCAGGGTGATGGTGGCTCGGGTGGCCCCCTGGATGACGTGGAAGTTTGTGACCACGTGACCGTCGGCGTCCCAGATAAAGCCCGTACCGGAGCCCGCTGGCACCTCTACCACGTTGAAGCCGAAGAAGTCCCGGCTACGCTCCTCGGTGGTGGTGATGTAGACCACGCTGGGGGCCGCCTCCCGGAACCGCTGGACGCTGGCCTTCTCCCAGTCGTAGAGGGCGCCCCGGGGTTCCACCGCCCGTGGTCGGGCCAGGCCCCCCGGGGCGATGGCGTGGCCGCACCACCCCGCCAGGACTCCCGCGGCAATCAGACCCCCCAGCAGGATGCCTCGGCGCATGTTTCCTCCTTGGGGACCCACTCTAGGGGCCTGGGCTTCATTGTCAAGATCAGCAAATCAAGGGGTTAGAATTTTTTTCGAGACCCCCTTGACATCTTATGCGTAAGCACTAAGATTTTATTCGGAAACTGCGGCATGGGTCTTGGCCCACGGACTTGCAGGCTTCCCTTTCCCAAAGGAGGACACCATGACCATTCTTCGCACCGTCTCTCCCCGGGTCATCCCGGCCACCGCCGCGACCCTCGAACCTTTCCGCCTCATGCGGGACTTCCTGCGCTGGGACCCGCTCCGGGACTACGACCTGGGCGCTCCTTCGGCGGCTTTCCTGCCCAGCTTTGATGTGAAGGAGAGCCCCGACGCCTACCAGTTCAAGGCCGACCTGCCGGGCATCCTGGAGGCCGATCTGGAGATCAGCCTGGAGGGCACCCGTCTCACCGTCGCCGGCAAGCGCGAGGAGGAGGCCACCAAGGAGGGCGAGCGTAGCCACCTGGCGGAGCGCAGCCACGGCCGCTTCAGCCGCACCTTCAACCTGCCCGAGGATGTGGAGGGTGAGAAGGTCGTGGCCGAGCTTCGGAACGGCGTCTTGACCCTCATGGTGCCCAAGCGCCCAGAGGTCCGCCCGCGCAAGATCAGCGTCAGTCTTGGGTGAGGAAAGGGGGCCCCGGGCGACCGGGGCCTCTTTCACTCAGTTGTAGAAATAGTTCGGCAGGCCGAAGGTGCCGGGCGTGGTGCTGCTGTTGATGCGCACCACGATGTCACCATCCGCCAGCACCAGGTCGGGGCGACCGTCGCCGTTCATGTCGGCCAGGGCCACGCCCATGGGGCCGAAGGTGCCTGCGTAGTTCACGGCGGCCAGGAGGGTGCCGGCCGTGGTGCCGCTCTGCAGCAGCACTGAGGCGGCGCCGGAATAGCCGGGCAGGCCCTCGCAGGTCACCACCACATCGGGTCGCCCGTCAGCGTTGAGGTCGCCCACGGCCAAAGCGGTGGCGCGGTAGTCGGTGGCGTAGTGCACGGGTGCGGCGAAAGTTCCGGCGGTGCCCTGTAGCAGGACGCTCAGGCCCTGGGTGCCGGGGCTGACAGCGGCACCGTAGTTGGCGGTGAGCAGGTCGAGCTTGCCATCGCCGTTGAGGTCCGCGGCCTTGATGGCAATGGGCTGGACGTCCGTGGCGTAGTCCACGGCCGAGGCGAAGACGCCGGCCCCAGTCTGGAGCAGCACGGAGACTGCATTGGCGGTGGTGGCCACCGCGAGGTCGGCCCGGCCGTTGCCATCCAGATCCGCCACGGTGACAGCCTGGGGGTCGCCACCCACGGCATAGCTCACCGGAGCGTTGAAGGTGCCGGTACTGGTCTGGGTGAAGACCATCACGCTGGGGGCGCCGCTGGTGGCCACCACGATGTCCATGCGGCCATCCCCGTTGAGGTCGCCCACCGCCACATCCAGGGGCGTGCGGCCCGGCGTGGTCAGCACGGTGGCGGCCAGGAAGTACCCGGGCCGAGTTGCATCCGCCAGGCGGACCGAGACGGTGCGGTCCCAGGCGTTGGCCACCACCAGGTCCGGGCGACCGTCGCCATTGACATCCGCCAGCACCAGGTTGGCGGGCCCCGCCCCCACACCGAAGCGGGTGGGCATGGCGAAGGCACCGGCCGGGCCCTGGAGGCGGGTGGACACGTAGCCCTGGGCGGGCGCGCCGTCCACGTCAATGGACACCAGGCCCAGGATGTCCGGGATCCCGTTGGCATCGATATCGGCCACGGCGATGCCGTTCACCAGGTAGCCGCTGACGGCGTGCGGGGACTCGTGAGAGCCCGAGCAGCCGAGCAGGGCCAAGAGGCCAAGGGAACCGAGGAGCTGGGAGGGGGTGGTACGCATGGGAACTCCTTGAGCGAGCGCTCGTCAAGGGTGAGCGATGGGGCCTTCCCCCGCAAGAGTGCAGGAATTGGACCCGTTCCAGGAGGGGTGGGTTGAGTCGTCGGCATTCGTTGTGGAGACAGGCTCTTGCCGCCGGCGCAGGGGCCTCAGGATGGAGCTGGATGGGTCCGGTTCAGCAGGTGGGCAACCCCGAGCGCGTAGTAGTCCAGGAGTGGGGCCTTGTGGGGTGGCAGGACCAGGTGTCCGTCCACCTGCAGGAGGATGCGGCGCAGGAGGAGCACTCGCAGGCCCACCTCGAAGGTCCGCTGGAAGGAGCCACGCGGCAGGTGGAGGGGCAGGCCCTGCTCCTGGGCCAGGGCCAGGGTCTCCAGCACCTGATCCCGCAGGAGGGCTTTGCCCGGGGCTGCCTCGTTCTGGTTGCGGTAGACCCAGGCCACGGCTGCGACGGGCGTAATGGGCACCTCATTGCCGACGGCTTTCAGCAGGTCATCGGCGAAGGCTTCCAGGAGGGGGCGCCGGGTGTCCCAGTCCATGGCCCGCAGGTCGGCTCCCCGCAGGGCCGAGGCAGCGTGGATGGGCAGGCCGAAGTTGGCCACCGCATAGCCGAAGCGGTGGAAGCGCCCGGTGGCCCCCCGCCACACCAGGCCCAGCAGCCACAGGGAGGTCCGGCGCAGCAGGTCCAGGGGGCCGCGCTTGGGTTTGCCCAGGCCTTCGCGGACCAGGTTGCTATCCTCCACCACCCGGTCGTAGTTGATGCCCACGGGGATGAAGACCAGGTCCTTGGCTCCGGCCCGCAGCATGTAGTCCAGCAGACCCAGCTTGGGGGCCTGGATGCGGCCGTCTCGACTGAGGCCGCCCTCCAGGAAGATGCCCTGGGTGGTGCCCTGGGCCACGGCCCGCTGCACGTAGCGCTCCAGCACGGCGTGGTAGAGAGGATCCCTAAATCGGCGGCGCACGAAGAAGGAGCCGAAGCTGCGGAACAGCTTCTCCAGGGGCCAGACCCGGGCCCACTCGCCCACGGCATACGAGATGGAGACCCGGTTGGACAGCAGGAAGGCCACCAGCAGGTAGTCCGCGTTGCTGCGGTGGTTCATCACGTACACCACGGAGGCGTCCCGGGGAATGCGGTTGAGCGCCGCCTCCGCACTGCGCCCGATGCGCACCCGGTAGCAGCTGCGCAGCAGCCAGCCCGCCAGCCCCTTGCCATAGCGGTAGGTGGTGATGAGGTTGAAGCTGGGGATGATCTCGTCGAGGTAGAGGCTCACATCCGCCAGGAAGCTCGCCTCCTCGCGGCCGCTCTCCCGGGCTAGGTCCGCCACCCGGGTGCGGAGGTCGGGGTCCGCCAGCAGGTCGTCCTTGAGGCGCTGCTTGCGGGTCACCGTGACGGGGTTGAGCCGGAAGCCCATCTCCCGCCGGGTGCGCAGGGCGTGGCGCCAGGACCAGCGGCGGAACCAGCGGCGGCCGAAGCGCCGCAGCAGCACCAAGGCCACGAGGACCCCTGCCGCCAGGGCCAGCCACACAAGTTTGGGAGTCATGCGCCGAGTATGGACCGGTCCCGCTGAAAAGCACTTGAAACAGGGATGAAGGGGATGAAGGGGATAACCGCAAAAGCCTTAACCACTGATGAAAAGGACCAGTGCAGGGTTAACCACAAAGAACACAAAGGGCACAAAGATGAGAGGGGCCGCCTTGCCTTTGCAGTAAATTCCCTTTCATCCCCTTCATCCCTGTTCTCTTGTATTTTGCCCTTCTTTGCTCCGCTTTCCTCCGCAGCTCCGCTCTCCTCAGCGTCTCTACTTTTTATCTCTGTGGGCCCAGGTTCTGCCGCCCCAAACCAGAGCTACTCAAACCGCAGGGCCTCGATGGGGTCGAGCTTGCTGGCTTTGGCGGCGGGGTAGAGGCCGAAGATGACGCCGATGGCGGCGGGTACGGCGAAGGCGCTGACCACGGCCCAGAGGGGGATGCGGCCCACGGTGCCCAGCAGGG
>CAIRQL010000148.1 GCA_903880675.1 uncultured Holophagaceae bacterium
AGTCTTTTGAGGCTGAGGCTGGCCGATAACCAGGAAGACCAAAACAGGCCATTTCCACGCCCTTTCTTGATCAGCTTTTAATCGGTGTTCATCGGTGTTCATCGGTGGCTAAATATTTTTTTGCCCTTCCATCCCCACTGATGAGCGGACGCAGATGCAGGCCCGATGCGGCTTAGCGTAGGATGGAAGCATGACGGAAACGGTGGAACTGGCGATCATCGGCGGCGGCGTGGCCGGGCTAAGCCTTGCCTTGCACCTGGCCCAGTCCGGTCAGCGGGGCCTCGTCCTCCTGGACCGGGAGGATCAGCCGGGCACCTATGCCAGCGGCCACAACGCTGCCATCGCCCGCTGCCTCACGGGCCGCGACGAGCACACCGCCCTGGCGGTGGAGGGTCGCCGTCGCCTGGCCGAGGCAGGCCTGCTGGAGGCCTGCGGGGGGCTCCTGCTGGGCACGACCGTGGGCGCCCTGGCGGACCACGCGGCCGAAGCCCGCCGCCATGGCGTGGCCGTCCAGTTGGGCCCCGGCTGCCCTCTCCCCGGCCTGCGGGCCGCCGAGCACCTGCGCGTCCCCGAGGACGGCGTCATCGACATCGCGCGCCTCCTGGCCAGCTGCGCCGAGGGCGCCCGGGCGGGTGGGGCGGACCTGCGCTTCGGCTGCGCCGTCACGGCCCTGCAGCCCACCGCCGAGGGCTTCCGCCTGGAGACCGATCGCGGTCCCCTGCAGGCCCGCACCGTGGCCATCGCCGCCGGTGCCTGGGCCGGTGAGCTGGGCGCCCAGGCCGGGTCGCAGCTTGCCCTCACGCCCCTGCGCCGCAGCCTGGTGTGGAGCGCCGCACCCCACCCCCAGGACGAGCCCTGGGCCTGGTGGGTGGACCGGCCCTTCTACCTGCGCCCCGAAAGCGGCGGCCTGCTCATGTGCCCCTGCGAGGAGGTGGCGGTGCCCCTGCCCCCCCGGGGCCGCCAGCCCGACACGGACGCCGCCGTGCTGGAGGGCCTCTCCGCCAGCCTGCGGGAGCTGGCACCCGACCTGCTGGAGCGCCCCGTCACCCGCTACTGGACCGGCCTGCGCACCTTCGCCCCGGACCGCCGCTTCGTCCTCGGCTGGGATCCCTGGAACCCCCGCCTCTTCTGGTCCGCCGGCCTCGGCGGCCACGGCATGACCACCGGCCTCGCCGTCGGTGCCCTCGCCGCCCAAGCCTACCTCCGCAAGGCCACCACAGGCGTGTTGGATCCGTCGCGGTTCAAAGACTGAGAAATCTTGGTTCATCCGGGAATTCCGGGGGGAAAGAACCGCCAACCGCAGAGAGCGCAGAGGCGCGCCGACCCAAGCTGCATGGGCCCGCCGGGATGGTGCCCATGCGCCGTGCAGCACGGCCCCAAGTGCTTTATCCCGCTCCTCCCCGTCCATCCCCGGCTAAGAAGCTTTTCCGACCCAAGCACCCAGGCCGTTCTCCGCTCTCCTCAGCTCCTCGGTTTTCCTCCGCGTTCCTTCCTTGCTTTTCAGCCACCCCTTGCCTGTTTTCCTCGGCGTGCTCTGCGTTCTCTGCGATGAGACTTCCTTCCCTGCAATCCCGGAAGATCCCTAATTTCCTCTAGTCCCCCTGCCCTCTCTGCAGCTTGTCCACGGCCTCCTTCAGGAGGCTGTTGGGGGCGAAGTCGAAGTAGCGGGCCAGGTTGATGGAGATGATGGCCTGGTCAACCTTCTGGCCGTCGCTGCGGCGGCTGTGGCGGTAGCCGAACTTGAAGTCCCGGTAGGACGCGATCAGACCCAGACCGTTGCTGCGCTCACCCTCGGCCCGCAGGGTGGCCAGCACGCCGAGGCCCCAGGTGGGCTTGTACCCTGCCCCGGGGTCGTACCACTGGAGGCCCAGGACCTCTGCGCCGGTGATGGGGCTCCCGCTGGAAGACTGGCGGCCCTGGAAGGCCACCACGCCGCTCACGGGATGGAGAATCTTCACCTGCCGGGTGGGGATGTCCGTGATGGCCCGCTTCACGTCAAACCACCCATTGGCCAGGGACTCCCAGGGGTACTCCTGCAGGGTGACGTGCTCGTAGAAAGCCTTCCACTGCGAAGCCAGCTTCTGTATCTGGGCGTCCTTTTCGATGATGAAGACCCGAGCACTGGGCTGGGTGATCTCCCCGAAGACCTGGGCCTGGATCTTGAGCACAGCCTGGACGGTCTTGGCGTCCGCTGGATTCAGCTGCAGGTTGAAGAGCCAGCGCTCCCCACGGGTCTGGCGGTCCACCTCCCAGACCGGATTCAATTCTGCGACGGCCCGGGCCGCCTCCGGCAGCGGCGCAGGGGCGGCCTCAGGCCTGGCACTGGCAAAGGATTCCAGGGCCGGGGCCGGGAGGCCAGGGATGGCCAGCACCCGCTGCCGCAGCAGGCCCAGGTTGCGGGCCGTCTCGTCCCGGAGGCGCTGGACGCTCGGGGCCTGGGGATCGCTGGCGAAGGCGGCGTCGAGATCGGCCAGGCTCTGGTCGATGATCGCCAAGGCTCGCCCTTGAATCGGGATGGTCGCCACACCGGCGGCGGCCGGCGGCGCGGCGCAGAGGGGCAGCGGAAGGCAGAGACAAATCAGCAGGGCGAGTACGGTTCGCATGGCAGCCTCACCAGAGCTTCTGGTTGGTCATGGACTGGACGACCTGCATGAAGTCCTGGAGCCCAGTCTTGTCGGCGAAGCGCTGCGCGAGGTCCTGGAAGGCCCCCTGGCGACCCAGCGAGGACGCGGCCGTTGGGCTTGTGGCGGCGAGCTCCTGGAGCTCGCGTTCGGGGGTGTAGGTGGCTTCATCCAGGGTGATGCTCCACAGCAGCTGCATGTACACCTCGGGCGCCTGCACGTAGGTGAAGATGTCGTGGGGCTGCACCCCGGCTCCCCAGGCCTTGAACACCCTGTTCTGGAACAGGCGGCTGGACCACTCAGGGCGGAAGGCGTCCACCATGGGGATGGGGTCAAACGCATTGCGGTAGCTGTAGTAGCGCTGCAGGGCACCCTTGTCGACGGGATCCATGGTCCAGGGCCGGCAGAGGCTGGGCTGCGGCGGGTTGTAGGCCGGGAGCTCCGGGCGCTCCAGGACCTTGGCCACATTGGCCAGCATGTGGACGGCGGGGAGTTTCTTGTAGTCCGTCACCCCCTGATCCGCCAGGAGATGAATCACGTCCGTGGCGACGGCCGTGCCCAGGCTGTGGGCGATGACCACCAGCTGCCGGTCTGCCCCTTCCGTCAGAGCCACGAGCAGCGGCGACAGGGCTGCGGCCAGCTTGGTGATGATCGTTGCGCGGGCCTGCGGGTGGAAGCGCCAGATCAGCACGTCGAGGACATGGGTATAGAGGAAGGAATCCGACGACTGGAGGTCACTGAGCGCACCCAGGACGCCCGTGTCCTGGAGGAAGGGCTGGAGGTCCGCTAGGGAGCCCGCCTGCCGCAGGGAGGCAAAGATGTCGTCGTATACGAAGGGAATGGCCTTGGCCTTCAGGGGCTGGCCGGACAGGCTCTCGTGCTTCTGCTGCAGGAAGGCCCAGGCCGCCTCGTGGAAGGTGGCGTCGTGCTTGCCCATGCCGTGCAGGAAGACAACCGTGGTCTCAGTGCTCATGTTGGGTGTCCTTGAAAGACCGAGTCCACGGAGTGTTCGCCCAGCTTGCGGTAGGCCTCCCACTGGGCCTCGTCAAAGAACTGATCCGCCGTGGACTCGTGGGGGAAGTCGGGGTGGGTCGCATGGTAGTAGCGCAGGTCCATGGGCTCGTCCCCCACCAGAGCGGGCTTGAGCACCAGCAGGAAGGACTGCGCCGGGTGTTCCTCGGGTCCGCAGGGATAGGTGATCTTCGCCAGCGCGGCATGGGCGCGGGAGAGGCCCTGGGTCGAAGGCTTGGCCAGGACGGCACCGCCCTCACCCGGCACCCAGTCGCCGCGGCGCAGGGCCTCCAGGGTGCCCAGGCCCGCTCCTGCGCCCTGCCCTGCCGGCAGCCCAAGGCCCTGCTCCAGCTCCTGCCATGCCGCTGCCAGCTCCGAGGCCGCCAGGAACCGCAGCTCTGCGCCGAAGTCGTTGCGCAGCTTGAGGGTCAGGTTGCCCAGGTCGTCGAAGACATAGTCCGCATCACCTCCGGCATCGCACAGGATGATGAAGGGAACCCGCCGTCGGGCCAGCTCATAGACCCCCGAGTTTTCGAAGTGCCCGCCATCGCTGAGGTACCAGTGGCGCCGGGCGGTCCCCTGGAAGCGGGCCAGCCACTCGTCGAGCAGGTGGGCCTGCACGGGCAGGGACGTGGAGAAGCGGTGCCAGAGACCGGACTGACCCGCAGCCTTGTCGGTGCGCTCCGAGGAATCGACGCCACTCTCCCACCAGTAGCCGGTGCGGATGTTGAAGAAGCCGCAGAGGAAGCTCAGTCCGAAGCTGGTGCGGGCACCCATGCCCGTGCTGACGGCCGCACCGGAGATGCCCACCCACTGGCCGAGGGTCAGGGGCTGGGGGGCCAGGGCCTGGCCTTGGCTGGAGAAGAAGACGGGCCAGGGATTGCCGGCGGCAGCCGCTTCAGGCACGAGCAGGCAGGGAGCCTCCTTTGCCCACAGCGCATGGTGGCGCACCCCCACGCTGAGGCCCACCGGACCTGCCGCCAGGATCAGGCCCTTGCGGTCTTGGTTCTGGATCTGGGTGGAGCCGTCCAGGGTCTCGTTGATGGTCACGTTCACGAAGTGGAGGGGGCCTCCCTGCTGCCAGGGCTGGTAGGTCTCGAAGGGCAGATCATCGCCGGGCGCATTGTCGCGGGGGCTCGTGCTGCGGGACCGGCGCTCGGGGTTGCTGGCCCCCAGGAAGGTGCGGGTCAGGCGCTGCTGGTAGAAGGCGCTCATGGCGCTGAGGTTGAGGAAGGCGAGGTTGCGCCCAAAGGCGAAGAGGCTGAGGGCGGCAGCGACCAGGAGCGCGCCCAGCCACACCCGCTTGGCAAAGGGCGCACCGGGGGCCGTAACGGTCGGCGGCGGCAGGGCGGTGGCCACCGCCGCCGCACCGTCGGGGGAGTGCGCTGGGCTGGCTGCGGGGCGGGCCGTTGACGGCGGCTGCACCAGCAGGGCCCCCACAGAGCCGGTGGGCTGGGCTGCCTGCAGGGGCCAGCCCACGGGCTTGAAGCCCCAGGCCAGGCCGGTGGCCAGGGCCGCATACCCCACCATGAGGACGGCCAGGAGGAGGGCGGCGACGGCCCCGGCAATCAGGTTGACGGGGGGGGTCACCCCCTCCTTCTTGTCCGGCAGCAGGGTGGCCAGCTTGTGCCCCCACACGGACAGGGCGCCGGCCACCGAGGCGAAGCCCGCCGCCCAGAGAGCCACCCCGTGCCGGCCCTGATCGGCCCAGATGGCATAGGCGGACTGGCCCAGGGTGTCTGCCCCGGCAAACAGGAGCACCAGGAGGGTGAGCATGAGGCCCGCGTTGAGCAGGTGGGAGAGGCGCCAGCGCAGCCAGGAGGCGCGCTCCGCCGGCAGGGGTTCGTAGGATGCACTCTGGCGCAGGCCTGCCGCCCGGGCAAAGCGCCGCTCCAGGAGGCCCAGCCAGGCCACGGCCTGCAGACCTTCCAGGGCCGCACCGAAGCCCAGCCAGGTCACCCAGGAGAGGCCGAACCAGGGCCGGGTCGCCTCCCGGAGGGACGGTGCCCAGAGGCCGAGGGAGCCCACCCCAGCGAACAGCAGGACGGTCCCTGCGGCCACCCGCACCGGCGAAAACAGCCGAGACTTGCGGTCCTCGCCCCGGGCCTCCACCAGCCAGTAGGCCCAGGCTGGCGGCACCACCACCACCAGGACGAGGAGGCCCGCCAGCGCGCCCCAGGGACTCAGCCAGAGGCTGGAGCCAGGCTGCGCCGTCCAGGCGAGAAAGGAGCCCGGAATGGGCAGGGCCCAGACCCCCTTCAGAGCCAGCAGGACACCGAGAAAGAAGGTCCCCAGGACCACCTGCACGGCCACCCAGTTGCGCAGCAGGATCGTGGCGATGAGCAGCAGGTCCCCGCTGCCGCTCGGGGCCAGGTAGCGGCCGTTGTTCCGCAGCCAGCGGATGGGCGAGGCACCTCTGGGGGGGACCGTCTGCGCGCCCTTCCCGCCGCTCCCCGGCACGGGGGGCGGATCCTGCTCCAGGCAGGCCAGCGCGCCAGCCAGGCCGTCCCGCTGGATGAGGGCACCCAGGAAGCTCCCGGCGTACCCGCCGCCCGAGACCGTGCTCAGGAAATCCACTTTCGCCAGGATGCCCTTGCGCGCCAAGCCCCGGAGCACCCCCAGACAGAAGGTGGCGCTGCGGATGCCCCCACCCGAGAGGGCCAAGCCAACGGGGCCGGTGCCCGTCATGGGCTGGCCCAGCGCCTGCTCGGCCCGGGCCCGCCGCGCCTGCACCCGAACCGACTCCGCCTGGGCGAGGCCTTCCGGGTACTCGGACCCGCGTGCTGGAAGCGTGTATGGGGCCTGGGACATGCCGCCTCCGGGGGAACCGCACGGAGAATCGAGACCAACGCAGGTCGGCTCGCTCGAGAATGCATTGAAATCAGATTCGTAGTATTTATCGCCCCGAATCGTTGTCAACCGTTCTTTTCTTAGTCAATTCGTTACAACAGAGATCAATTACTGGACATGGCATGGCCTAGCCAAACCCAGGAACCCGACTGCCTAAGGCTCGAGGAGACCCTTCGAGACGGCGTAGGTGGTCAGGGCCGCAACGGAATGGAGGCCCAGGCGCTTCATCAGGTTTGCGCGATGTCGCTCCACGGTCTTGGGGCTGATGCCGAGGTGGGTGGCGATGTCCTTGCTGCGCCTGCCTTCGGCCACCAGCTTGAGGACCTCCCGTTCCCGCACGGAGAGGACATCGTACATGGATACCTCTGGCGGGACCTCCTTCACGAGGTAGCGGGCGACGACCTTGGTGGCGATGGCCGGGCTAAGGACGCGCTCTCCGGCCAGCACACTGAACAGGGCCGTCCGTAGCTCATCGGAGTCCGAATCCTTCAGGAAATACCCATCGGCGCCGGCCGTCAGCGCCGCAAAGAGGTGCTCCTCATCCTTGTGGGCCGTCACCACCAGCACCCGGCTCCCATCACTGACCCGCTTGATCTCCCTGAGGGCCTCGATGCCATTGGTGCCTGGCATCGAGAGATCCAGCAGGACCACGTCCGGCTGTAGTGCCTGGGCGCTGCGGATGCCCTCCTGGCCGTCGGAAGCCTCTCCCACAACCGTAAAGTTGGGCCAGGACTCCAGGAGCGAGCGCAGGCCCTCCCTCATGAGGGCGTGGTCCTCCACGATGAGCACACTGTATTTCCTTTTCTGATTCATCTGGCCCCCCGTTGAGGCGCGGTCTTGTTCGGTGGTGAGGAGCTCGGCCCTTGCGCCTTCGCTTTCGGAGAGGTGGGGCCGAACTCTTTTGCGCGCTGGAGCGGCGCCCCAAAGGACAGGGGCCAGCGTGCAAGTACCTGGGTGCCGCTGCCCGGGGACGACTCGACCTCGAAGGTCCCGCCGCTGGCTTCGGCCCGCTCCCGCATAGAGGAGAGGCCCAGGCCTCCGCCGGTGCTGGCCCGGTCCACGGCGGTGGGATCGAACCCCTGCCCGTTGTCAGCGACCTTCAGGGTCAGGGTCCCCTGCGCCAAGCCCAGGCTGAGGTCGATCACGCTGCCCTTGCCGTGCTGCTCCGCATTGTGGAAGGCTTCCTGCACGACCCGGTAGAGAGTGATCTTGAGGGCCTCTGGGATCGCCTCCTCAGCGACCCGAATCCGCTTGTTCACCTGGATCATGGGGTGGCTGGTCTTGAAGCCGCGGAGGAACCAGTTGAGGGTCGGCAGAATACCGAGGTCATCCAGCATGGAGGGCCGCAAGTCCATGGAGATGCGCCGAACCTCCTCGATGGCACCACTCAGAATGGTCATCATGGCGGGCGTGCAGGCCAGATGTCCGCCCTGGCCATCCGCGCGTGCTCCCACCACCCGTCCCCCCATGAGGCGCAGGGCGCTCAGGGTCTGGCCAAGGCTGTCGTGCAGATCCAGGGCAATCCGCTTGCGCTCGTCATCCTGGGCCGTGAGCAGGCGGGCAGACAGCCGCTCGAGCAGGGTGGTCTGGGCCTGGTGCTGGACTTCCAGGCTCTGGTTGAGCTTCAGGAGGCTCTCCTCGCGGCGCCGGCGTTCGGTGACATCGATGCAAAACAGGTTGGCGTAGCTGGCCTTGAGCACCGGCGTCACGAAGCAGAGCCAGTCAGTGCCTCGGTGACTGCTCGCCAACTTGCAGGGGCTGCCCTTGCGAAGAACCCGCTCAACGGTCTCACCGAGCTCCGCTGGCACAGGCTCGCCAATGATCAGAGGCCAATCGACCAGGTGCTTCAGTGCACCTTCATTGGCATACAGCAGGTGGCCATCCTGGGAGATTCGCAGGATGGGATTCAGGTTCTCGGAGGGAAAGCGGGCCAGGTCCCGGAGCGATTCTTCCAGCTGCTTGAGGGGGGTGATGTCTGAGATCGCCAGGAGGTACTCCAGCGGGCCCTTCTCCGCTGGCAGGACCTTGAGCTCGATCCTCGCCCAGAAGAAGCTGGCCTTGGTCCGCAGCAGACGCAGCTCGAAAGCCGCCGTGCCCTTGGTCTCTCGGGACTTGGGCCGGTGCCGGTAGAAGATGTCCTGGTCCTCGCGGAGGATGAACGCGGAGAACCGCTGCATGACCAGCTGCCCCCGGGGCGCGGCCAGCAGGGTAGCCAGGGCGAGGTTGGCCTTCTGGATCAGCCCCTGTTCGCTGAGGGTGCAATAACCCACCGGTGCCAGCTCATACAGGTCGAAGTACCGCGCCAGGGAAGCGTCCAGCTCCACCTGCACCCTGCGCATTTCCTCGTTCTGGAGCTCCAGCTCGATCTGATGGACCTGGAGCTCATGGATCAGGTGGTGCAGCTCCGCAGGCGAGGCCTGTCCCATGCTGTCGGCGGACGCCCCCGGGCGGCCTGCAAAGATCCTCTCGGCTTGGCGGCGCAAGTCGCCAGAGGGCTTCGGCGAGTCGATCATGGCAGACCATTCCGGGCGATCGTCATCCGTGGCGGCAGAGCCCGAGGGCCGAAAGGAGGCCGGAGGGCTGCCGGCGCACCCTGGCCCTGCCGGGGCCAGCAGGCTTTTACCGCCAGGTTCTGAAGGCCCTTTGTCGTTCCCAGCATGGGGTCACCCGCCAGATGAATCATGCGCCGAATTCCCTGACTCATGGGGTGATAGGTTGCGTTCCGTGCAGGTGGGCGAAGCCCCGCTTTTGCGCTGCCCACGGCGCACTGCGCAAATCCTGATAAATTATTATTTAAATAAAACGACAAAGGCCTGCTCCGCCGATGCATTTGGCCCCGTGGGCCCACCGAATCAAGCGCATGATTCCCAAAGCAGAGGTGTGCCATGGCCCGAAAGATTGAAGCCAAACCAAAACGGACACCCAAGACCCTCGCACCCTCCCCCCCTGCGCTCCCCGACGCCCCCGTACGGCAGCCAGCGAACCCGTTTCCCATCGTGGGCATCGGCGCCTCGGCGGGCGGGCTGGGTGCTTTTGAAGCCTTCTTCTCGGGCATGCCCGCCAAGGCGGATCCCGGCATGGCCTTTGTACTGGTCCAGCACCTGGCCCCCAATCACAAGAGCCTCCTGACGGAGCTCATCCGGCGCTACACCCGCATGGATGTCTTCGAAGTGAGGGATGGGATGGTGGTCCAGCCCAACTGCGCCTACATCATCCCGCCGGGCCGGGACATGGCCTTCCTGAACGGCACCCTGCAGCTGCTGGAGCCGGCAGCACCGCGCGGTCAGCGTCTCCCCATCGACTTCTTCTTCCGCTCCCTGGCCCAGGACCAGCGGGAACGGGCCATCGGCATCGTGCTCTCGGGCACCGGGAGTGATGGCACCCTGGGCCTGCGGGCCATCAAGGGCGAAGGCGGCATGGCCATGGCCCAGACCCCGGAGTCCACCGAGTTCGCCGGCATGCCCCAGAGCGCCCTCGCCACAGGGCTGGTGGACTTCGTGCTGCCGCCTGCCGAGATGGCCGCCCAGCTCATGGCCTATGCGGCCCACGCCTTCGGCCAGCCCTTCACCCGGTCGACGAGCATCCCCTCGCCCAAGCTGGAAAATGCCCTGAAGAAGGTCTTCATCCTGCTGCGGTCCCAGACGGGCCACGACTTCTCCCAGTACAAGCCGAGCACCATCCACCGCCGCATCGAGCGCCGCATGGCCGTGCATCAGATCGATGCCGTCGAGACCTATGTCAGCTACCTGCAGCAGGCGCCGGTGGAGGTGGAAGCGCTCTTCCGGGACCTGCTCATTGGCGTCACCAACTTTTTCCGGGACCCAGCGGCGTTCCAGGCCCTGGAAGACCTGGCCCTCCCCAGCCTCTTCGCCGACCGCCCCGTAGGCTCAGTGATCCGGGTCTGGTGCGCGGGCTGCTCCACCGGCGAGGAGGCCTACTCCCTCGCCATCCTGCTGCAGGAGCGCATGGAGGCCATGAAGCAGCGGTTCACCCTGCAGGTGTTCGCCACGGATATCGACAGCCGGGCGGTGGCTGCGGCCCGGGCGGGCCTCTATCCGGCCAGCATCGCCGTCGATCTCTCACCGGAACGGCTGGCCCGGTTTTTCGTGCCCGAGCCCGGCGGCGGGGGCTACCGGATCCACAAGGGCATCCGGGACACGGTGGTCTTTTCCGAGCAGAACGTGATCAAGGATCCGCCCTTCTCCAGGCTCGATCTCGTCTGCTGCCGGAACCTCATGATCTACCTGGGCAGCGACCTGCAGAAGAAGCTGCTCCCGCTGTTCCACTACGCCCTGAACCCCGGTGGCATGCTCTTCCTGGGCACCTCGGAGACCGTGGGCGAGCATACGGACCTCTTTGGCGTGGTGGATCGCCAGGCCAAGCTCTACCAGCGCAAGGAGGACGCCCGCAGCAGCCGACGGGCGGCCTTCGGCCCCTTCAGCCCGCCCATGACGGCGATCCACGCCTCCCTGCCCCAAGCAGCCGGCAAGACGGCCTACCCCGTGAGAAACCAGCTGCGCGACCTGACGGAGCACGCCCTCCTGCAGAAGGCCACCCCGCCGGGTGCCCTCGTCAACAGCCAGGGCGACATCCTGTACCTGCACGGCCGCACGGGGACCTTCCTGGAGCTGGCCGCCGGCGAGGTCGGCCTCCCCAACATCCTGAAGATGGCTCGGGAGGGCCTGCGCCGCGAGCTGGTCACAGCTCTCCACACGGCCGCAGGGACCAGCGAGCCGGTGAGCTGCCCGGCCCTTCAGGTCAGGACCAATGGTCACTTCACGCGGGTCAACCTGAGCATCCATCCCCTGGCGGGCCGAGGGAGCAAGCTGGCTCCAGGATCCCTGGAGGCAGACCTCTTCCTGATCGTCCTGAAGGAGACTGGCGCCCCGGTCTTGGCCGGACCCGAGCCAGCGCCAGGAACCCCGGATCCAGCTTCGCTCTCCGGGGGGGACATCACGGCGCTCAAACAGGAGCTGCGCATCAAGGAGGAGTACCTCCAGACGGCCAATGAGCAGCTGGAGACCTCCAACGAGGAGCTCAAGTCCTCCAACGAGGAGATGCAGTCGGTGAACGAGGAGCTGCAGTCCACCAACGAGGAGCTGGAGACCTCCAAGGAAGAGCTGCAGTCGGTGAACGAGGAGCTGGCCACCGTCAACGGGGAGCTGCAGACCAAGGTGGTGGATCTGTCCCGGGCCAGCAACGACATGAACAACCTGCTGGCGGGCACGGGCATCGGCACGGTCTTTGTGGACCTGCACCTGCGCATCCTCCGCTTTACCCCCACGGCCAGCGCCATCATCAACCTGATTCCCAACGATGTGGGGCGCCCCGTGGCCCATCTGGTATCCAACCTGGTGGGCTGCGACCACATGATCACGGATGCGCAAGCGGTCCTGGATTCGTTGATCCCCAGGGAAGCGGAAGTGCAGACCAAGGACGGCAGGTGGTTCACCATGCGGATCCAGCCCTATCGCACCCTGGATAATGTCATCGAAGGCGCCGTGATCACCTTCGTGGACATCACTGAGCGGAGGCAGGCCCGGGAAGAACTGCAGAAGGCCAATCAAAAAATTCAAACCATGGTTGAGAGCATCACCGATGGCCTGCTGGTCCTGGACCACGCCTGGGTCTACACCTACTTCAGCGAGATGGGTGCGAAGATCCTCGGGATGCGCCGCGAGGAGCTCATCGGGAAATGTGTCTGGGACCTGTTCCCCTTGGCCAAAGACTCCAAGTTCAGCGAAAACTTTCGCCAGGCTGTGCAGACAGGGCTACCGAATCACTTTGAGGAGTACTACCCGGGACCCCTCAACAAGTGGTTGGAGTGCCGCTGCTATCCCTCTGCGGACGGGCTGTCGGTGTACTTCCACGACATCACCGAGCGCAAGCGCACCGAGGAAGCCCTAAAGGAAGCCAATGACTTGCTCCGCCTGGCGGTGGTCGTCCGGGATGCCCACGATGCCATCACGGTCCAGGACCTGGAGGGCCGCACCCTGGCCTGGAACCCCGGGGCGGAGCGGCTGTATGGCTGGACGGAAGCCGAGGCCCTGGCCATGAATGTCCGGGACCGGATTCCGAAGGAGCTCCAGAAAGGGGCCCTGGCCACCCTCGCCCAGCTCAGTCGGGCCGAGATTCTGGCGCCGTACCTGACCCAGCGGCTCACCAAGGATGGCGCCAGCCTGGCCGTCTCGATCATCTCCACAGCCCTGCTCAGGGAATCCGGAGAGCTGTACGCCATCGCCACCACCGAGCGACCCGCGCCATCAGCCGCACCGACCCCCTGAACGGAAAGCACTGACGGCCTGCGTTCCGATCATTCCCATGGACAGGAGGGCGGCCCGGGCGCAGGCTCACGCTGCACCACGGGCGTGGTGACTGCGGGGTGGCGTGTGGGCACGGAAGATGAAGGCGCCATCCTGCGGGTGCTGGCGGAGCGCTACCCCACCCTCAAGGAGCTGCGGAAGGCCAACCCCCCGGAGGCCGCAAGCTTCCTGAAGGGCACCCAGAAGCAGTCCGAGAGCTGGCCAGTGGATGCGCTCATCGACGGGTATCTGGATAACCAGCCCTAGGGGCGCAATGACTCCGGGTGGATGATCCACTCGCTGCGGCGGAGCAGCTGGGGATCGGGGCCGGGGCTGAGCTGCATGATGTAGCAGCCCTTGGCGGCATAGCGCTGGCCGGGACCAAAGCTGAGCCGAAGGTAATCCGGGAGCGCCTGTTCCGCCTGCATCCCGATGCGGTCCAGGAGGTTGTCCCGGTAGAAGTTGAGGTACATCTCGGCGAGGCCTTGGCGGAGCACCTGGATCATGGAGTAAACACGGGTGGCAATGCGCGACTCGGGGTTCCTCGGCGTCAGCCCGGCCATCAGCGTAGCGGCATACTTCGAGACCTCGGGTTCGTGCTTGGGGTCCCGGTAGGGATAGGTGATGCGGGTGAAGGCCCTCGCCCCCTCGGGCAGCTCCGACACTGTGGGGCCCAGCAGGCGCGAGGAGAGAAACACCTGCTCGGGGTGCCTGGCGGACTCCGCCAGCTCGCCCAGGGCCGCGAAGGAGCCGGGACCGGTCCAGAGGAGGAGCGCCGCCGGCCGCTCCTTGCGCAGCAGGGCATGGAGCCGGGCGCCAGAGACCTGGGTCTCGCCCTGGCCGAGGCGGACTTCCTTCAGGCCGCGCCGTCCCAGCTCCCGCCAGGTCTCCCGGAAACCGGCAGCGAGGGCCTGACCCGCCGGGCCCTCCTGGGTGATCTGCAGGACCCGTCCGCCCGGGGGCAGGCTGGCCAGGTAGCGGGCGGCGGCCTGCCCTTCCTGATAGAACCCCTTGGAGAAGTACAGCGTGTACCAGTCGGTGTTGGAGAGCACCGGCAGGTCGGTGATGGGCAGCAGGCAGGGCAGCCGGTGGGTCTCGCAGAAGGTGTGGATGGGCCGCCAGTCCCCGTAGGAAATGCCCCCCAGCAGGGCAAAGACGGGCTCCTCTGCCAGATAGGCCTCCAGCTGTCGCCCCCAAGTCTCGGGGGCGCCCTTGAGGCGCCAGACGGAGAGGGCCAGCTTGCGGTAGCTGCCGTTCATCTCACTGCCACCGGCGCTCTGGTACATCCGGTTGTCGAAGCCGTCCGAGTAGCGGTTGTGCCGCGCCAGGTAGTTGTTCATGGGCACCAGCATCGCCCGCTCGTCCTCGAGGCTGACCTCCTCGGTGACGACGGTGGCAAAGCGGATGGTGGTGGCGTCCACGCCCGGGGACACGGTGGCCGAGAGGGAGCGCAGGTAGTGGATCAGGATGGCCATGTTCGGGTCGGACAGCTGGAACCGGGGCATGGCGGGATGCAGCTCATGACCCGTGGGGTCCACACCGGTGCGGAGGACCCGGGCCAGGGTCGCGTCGGTGTAGGCGGGTCGCGCCTCCGGCGTGATGGCGAGGATGTCCTTCCGGGCCTCGGGCGAGAGGTTTGGGAGCTTCCAGTAGCGGGGCTGGAACAACCGGGCGGCGTTGGCGGGGAGCGTGACGACACCCCCCTCGATGGAGCCGACGCCGCTCCTCAGGTGACAGCTCAGACAGGTGAAGGTGCTGCCCGGTACGGGCACACCCTCGCTCACCTGGGTCCCCAGGGGGGCACCGGAGGGCAGGAGGCCCTGGCGGTACATGCGCTCGCCCAGGGCCAGTGCCCGGTCGGGAGAAAGCCCTGCCACAGCCCCGGAGGAGGAGGCTGGGGCAGGGTCCCGGGTCCCCGCACAGAGGGCCCCGGAAAGAACCAGGACGCCCAGCACCCAGCCAAGGGTCCTGGACACCTGGGCGCAGAGTCCACGCCCCCTCATGGGGACTCTGCCAGATGGCGAAACGGGGTGGTGGGCTGCATGTCCCCTCCTCCGATGGGCAAACGGCCGGGTGAACGTTCCTTGCTGGCGAGCGTCAGGGAATGGTCCCCACCACGGTGATGGAAACAGGGGCGGTGCCAGTCGGGTAGAAGGTGGGCTCCAGGAGGACACCGGTGACGGGATCCACGGAACAGAGGGCGATCTGGTTGCCGTGGTAGTCGGCGAGGAAGCCCCACTTCCCACTGCGGCTGACCACCAGGCAGTCCGACCCGGCGGCCTCGAACAGGTCATAGTCATCGTCCATGATGGGCGTGAGCGCACCGGAGATCAGGTCCAGGGCATAGGCGGCGAAGTCGTTGTCCGAGTTCACCAGCGTGATGTAGATCACGGCCTGCGTGGGATTCGCAGCGACGCCGTGATAGGCGTCACTGTTGTTCAGCCCCGTGTCCATGGGTGCCAGGTCCGTCAGGCCACCCGTGGCAACGTCCACGTGGTACCCATAGACGAGGCAGGCCTGGGCGGCACCACCGGCGCGGCCCTCACTCTTGGTGTAGAGGTACTCCCCCGTGTGGCTGAGGGCCAGGGCCAGGGGCCCGGTGCTGGCGGGCAGGTTGCGGGTGGCGTTCGGTGTGAGGGCTCCGGTGGCCGGGTTCAGGGTGAAAACCTGAAGGGTGTCCGAGGTTCGGCCCGCGGTGAACAGGTACAGCCCGGAGCCGTGGATGAGCACATCCCCGGTGCCGCCGGCGGTGGCGATGCTGGGCGTGGCCAGCGGCAGGAGGGCACCGGTGGTGGCGTTGAGTGCGTAGGCCGAGAGGGACCCCTCGCAGCGCACATAGACGAACTTGCCACCGGGATCCACGGCGGCGGACCAGGGCCCGGTGCCGGTCGCATAAGCAGCCACTCGGGTCAGGGCGCCGGTGGCGGCGTTGATGCTGTAGACCGTGAGGGTGTTGACCTTCACCACGCCATTCCCGTTCACCACAAACAGGAACTTGCCGGCGGGATCGGAGGTGACATGGAGGGCCGTGGTGGCGACGTCGTAGGGCGACTGGGCCAGTGCCCGCAGGGCCCCGGTGGCCTCATTGAGGGAGAACCCGCTGATGCCTCCGCCGGCATTGGCCACGTAGACGAACTTGCTCGTGAAGGTGCGCACCGCCACGGTGAGAGCCTGCTGGGTGGCCTGCCCCACTGAGTTGGTGGTCGTGAGGGTGTAGGTGGTTCCCACGGTGGGCAGCACGGCGATCTGGCTGCCGCTCGTGATCGTTCCCACGCCCTGGTCAATGCTGCCGTCCCCGGTGAAGGTGAATGTCAGCAGGGTGCCCTGCCCCGTCGTGATGGCGGCGGGGTTGGCCCTGAAGGCCGTGATGGTGGCGGGGTCCGGTACCGAGACCGTGACCGAGTCGTAGGTGTAGTCCCCGGCCAGGTTCGTTACCCGCAGGGTGTAGGTGGTGGTGACCGTGGGCTTCACTTCCCGGGTGGCTCCGCTGGTGACAGTGCCGATCGCGTGGTCGACCACACCGGTCCCCCCGCTGAAGGCAAAGCCCAGAAGGGTGGCGGTGCCGGAGGCGACCTCGGTCTCACTGACGTAGAGCTGTTCGATGGTCGGGAAAGCCACGATGAGGCTGCTGGCACTGGCCGCCGCGGAAGGGGTTCCCGCCGCGTTGGTGACCTGGCAGCCGAGGACGACGGACCCGGTACTTCCGGGGGCGAAGGTGATGCTGGCGGTGCCCGCCCCGGTTACCAGGGTGCCGCCACTGAGGGTCCAGGTGTAGGTGGAGTCAGCCTGGGCGGGCACCGAGGCGCGGTAGCCGGTTTCGCCTGCGGAGACATGGGTCGGCGCAGTGATGACCGGCGTGCTGGGGGCCGCCACGATGGTCGCCGTGGCGAGGCCAGCGCTGGAGGGGGTGCTGGCCGCATTGGTGGCCACGCAGCTCAGGCTGACGGAGCCCGTGGTGCCGGCCGTGAAGGTGACGCTGGCGCCGCTGGCGGCGGAGCTAAGCGTGCCGTTGGTGATGGTCCAGGCCAGGGTCATGCCGGGTTGGGCAGGGGCCGAGGCGGTGTAGCCGCCCAGGCCTGCCGTGACCTTGGTGAGTGCCGTGATGACGGGCACGCTGGGCGCTGGCGCCAAGGCCACCGCCGTGGTGGAGACGGTGGCGACACTGGCCGAGTTGGTCACCGTCAAGGTGTAGGTGGTATCCGCCGTGGGGGCCACCGTGACCGGGGTGCCGCTGGTGATGGTTCCGACGCCCTTGTCGATGACCCCGGTGCCGTTGGAGAACACGGCGGTCAGCGTGGTGGTGGTGCCGGTGGTGATGGGAGTCTTGGCCGCGCCGAAGCTGGTGATCACCGGCGTTGGCGGGGGAACGGCGGCAGAGCCGCCCCCACCGCAGGCGAGCGAGGCCAGCAGACCCAGCACGCCAACCCCGAGGAACACAATGGCTTTACGAAAGATGCTGGGCCAAACCAGGACCGAGGACATGGAGGACTCCCTGAGGATGGGCCTGAAACGCTGGACAAGGCGTACGGGTCGGGCGGTTTTCGCACGAAGGAGGAGGGTGGGATCCCTCCCCCATCGCAGGACTGCGAGCGGACTGCACGATAGGGGGCAGCCAAAAACGGTCCCCGGGCGGATCGCTCCGCCCGGGGGGGGTCAGGCCTAAATTCCGCTGAACCGGATGCCAGCGACGTTCGCCCTCAGGTTGGTGTAGATGAAGCTGACGGGAGTCCAGGTGTGCCTCGGGGTGAGATTGGTATCCGAAGCGCTGATGTTGCCGGTCCAGCCCGTGGGAACGGTGACTGTGAAGGTGCCGTTGGCAGCCGAGGTGACGGTGCCTCCGGTGCTGAGGGTGATGGTCACGCCGGCGAGGCCGACATTCGCACCGCCCACGCGGGTGGAGGCAACGCCAGCGATGGTCTGGGCAGTCACGAAGTTCTGCACCAGGTTGCCAGCGAGCGGAGTGGTCACGGTGACCACGGCCGGCAGGAAGATCCGTCCGGTCAAGGTCGGGGTGATGGTTCCGGTCCACCCCTTCACAAGCGTCTGCGTGTAGGTTCCGGCGGCGGTGGTGGTGGCAAACACGCCGGCATTGTTACTGAAGGTCACTCGCACACCCGCCAACGGCAGGCCATTGGAGGTGATGGTGCCCGTCACGGTAAAGAGCTGGGCGCCGGTGAAGTTCTGACTGGCAGGGGCAGCCGTGACATTGGTCAGGTTGCGGGAGATGGGCGTGAACATCCAGCCAGCCAGGGCGGGCGTCACGGAGCCACTGTAGCGGGTGGGCACATAGCGGGTGTAGAGGCCACTGGCATCCGTGACCGCCGTACCAACCCCATTCGAGAAGGTGACCGTCACACCCGGCAGAGGCACGGCGGGCACAGCGTTGGTGGTGATGAGGCCAGAGACCGCCACGCCAACGACGGCGGTGAAGTTCTGGTTCGCCTGGTTGGTGGTCCTGGCTGCGAAGGTGATGCCAACGGGCGTGAGGTAATAGCCTGCCTTGAAGGCCGTGGCGGTGCCTGTGTAGGGTGCGGGCACGCTCACGGAGTAGGCCCCGGTGGCGTCGGTGTTCACGACATGGGTGACCGTCGCGCCCGTCATGAAGGTGATGGTGGTATCGGCCAGCCCGGTGCCGCCCAGCAGCGCCCGCCCCGAGATGGTGATCAGGGGTGAAGCCACGTAGTTTTGGGCGGTCTGGTCAACGGAGACAGCTGTGTAGGCCCGGCTGGTCGGGGCGAAGACATAGCCCGTCAGGCTGGGTGTGATCATCCCGCTGAAGGGAGCCGGCAGGATGAGGGTATAGGCGCCACTGGCATTGGTGACGGCCGTCTGCCCACTGCTGGCCGTCAGGGTGACACCGGCTTGCACACCGGCACCTCTGCTCACGGTTCCCGAAATGGAGACGACGTTGGCAGCGGTGAAGTTCTGCCCGGTCGGGCTGGACAGGAGGTTGGCGTAGCTGAGGCTGGCCGGGGTGAAGGTCAGGCCCAACAGCGCCGGGATGATGCTCCCCGTGAAGTGCGGGGGCAGGCTGAAGCTGTAGTTGCCACTGGCATCCGTGACGGTGCTCTCGCCCGTCGTGGTCGTGAGGATCACACCCGCTACAGGCACGAGGCCTGCGGGGGTGGACTTGCTGACATTGCCAGACACGCCGGCGGCCTGGTTGAAGTAGGCCGTGTTGGAAGCGGCGGCATTGCCCGCCTGGTTATAGGCGATGACCTGATAGTCGTAGGTCGCACCGGTAACGATGTTGAGATCCTTGTAGGTCCGCACGTTCGGCACCAGGGTGGCGATGGTCACCCAGGGATCGGCGATGACGGTCCAGCCATTGCGGCGCTGGACCGTGATGCCGGTCTCATCGGTGGCGTTGTCCGTCCAGGCCAGGTCGGCCCGTCCAGGGGAAGCTGGCAGGGCGGTGGCGGTGAGCAGGGTCGCCGCCGCAGGCACGGTGGTGGCGACGGTGAGCACCACGGGGCGCATGAAGTCATTCTCTTCGTGGCCCAGGATGTGGCAGTGCCACGCGTACTCCCACTCAAAGTCGTGAACCCCATTGGGGGCCGTCACGGGGTTGCCGGTTGCGACGTCGGTCTGGGTGACAACATCGGTGGCCATGCGCGTCACCAGGGGCGAGCGCAGGCTGTGGGGTAGCACAAAGGGCAGGCGCGGGGAGAGGGGCCGGAAGGCGACAATGATGTCTTCCAGGGGGCTCATCCGCACGGTTTCCTTCCAGCCGATCTCGTTGGCGAAGGGCAGGCGCACGGCGCCGTCCCAGCCCACCCGGTTCACGACCTGCACATCAAAGAGATGGAAGTGCACGGGGTGGGTGTCCACGCCGTTGTGGGTGATCTTCCAGTACTGGGTGGTGCCATCCGTCAGGAACTCGGTGGGGGGATCGTCATAGACGAGAGGAATGGTGGTCTGGATGTTGAAGTTCGTGAGGGGCAGCTCCACACCGAGGGTGGCGTTCATGCGGCCGTAGTCCAGCTCGAACAGCTCCTGGATGGCCTTCGGCTGCAGGGGTGGCTGGATGAGGTCGCCGTTCTCCGTGGCGGGGAAGGGGAAGGCGGACTGGTTGTCCTGGATGCGGAAGTAGACGTTGTTGGTAAAGGCGATCGGCGCGACCGTGGACGGCGTGCTGTTCATGGCACTGCGGTAGGCGAGCTGCGGCACGATGGGCGGCTGCTGGGACTCGGCGAAGGCGCCGACAAAGGTGGGCGTGGACTGGAAGGCCGTGTTCAGGGCGGCCAGATTGAAGGCCGGGGCGGGCGTGGTGGCGGCCACCTCGAAGAGCATCACGGTCCGGGTGTTGGGGCCGTAGCCAGCCTGGGTACTCGGGGCGCCGCCCGTGCTGGTCAGATCGACGTCGCCGGTGTAGAAGTCGTAGCGGGGATCGAAGGCCGGCCAGGGGGTGGGGGCATCGTTGTAGAGGATGATCTTCTTGCCCGCGAACCCGGAGAAATCAACGATGACATCCGCCCGCTCGGCGGCCCCCAGGGCCAGGCCCTGGTCAATCACGTTGAGCACCACGATGTTGCGGCGGTTGTAGTCATAGTTGACGGCCTGGGGCACGATCACGGTGGGGGTGGCCAGGAAGCCGCTCTCGTTGCCAATCTGGATGAAGGAAGGACCGGCGGTGGCGGGATCGGGCACGCCGCCATCCCGGCCATCCTTGGGCCAGGTGGAGGGCCAGAGTGGGTTGCTGTTCGCAGGGACCATGCTGACATCCGTACCCGTGGCATCCGCCACGAAGAAGGACAGGCTCCAGTAGCGGTCGTTGGAGGCATTTAGCATGCGGAAGCGATAGGCCCTAGGCTCGACAGCCAGCTTGGGATAGGCCGCACCGTTGACCACCGGGGTATCCATGAAGGCTTCCGGCGTGAGCGAGGGATTGGGCGTGCCGGGGTACTCGGTGCCGTTGGGGTCATTGGGAACGGGTTCGGCGCCATGGACCAGGTTGCCGCCGTTGGCGACGGTGGTCATGGGGGGCCAGAACCAGGCGCCGTAGTCCCAGCGGCCCATGGCCGTGGAACCGGACATGTCGGCGGGATTCTGGTTGGGCATGTAGACATGGGGGTACCACAGACTGCCGTCACCGCCCCACTTGGCCACGGACCAGGTGGGGTCCGTGCCACCCATCACGCCGAGGGTGCCCAGGGTGCTGGTATCCACGAAGGTCTTGTCCTGCAGGACGAGGGGGATGCCGTAGCGGTAGACGCCCGTGGGATCGCCGTTGTCCGGCAGGATGCCGGCGGTGATGAGCTTCTCCTCCACAGGATCCGTAAGCAGGTAGCCAGCGGCCAGACCGGCGTACACATTGAGGCGGGTGAGCGCGAAGGTGTGGTCGTGGTACCACAGGAGGCGACTGCTCTGCTGGTTCGGGTAGTAGTAGGTGGCGATGCCATCGCCGGGGGTGCCGGCGCCCATGTCGGGCACATTCTGGAAGGTGGCACCCTTGGGATAGCTGGTGATCTCGCCCTGGGGCGTGATCCACTGGTGGGGCGTGCCGTCGCTGATCCAGGGGTTCAGGCCACCATGGAGATGGACCCCCGTGCGGTTCTGCTTGTAGACCTCCGGGGCCAGGGCGGTGCCGTTGCCGATGCCCAGGGGGCCCATGCCGGCACCCACCATGGTGGTGTCCACCGGGAGGAAGAGGTCGCCCGCAGCGCCCGTGGGCAGCAGGTTGGTCATCTTCACCCGCACCGGCTTGTCCTTTTTGGCGAAGATGAAGGGCCCCAGGTAGTTGGAGCTGTTGGTGGCACCGTTGGCGGTGACTTCCGCATTGGCACTGATGTCCTGGTAGCCGCGCAGGCGGGTGGGGGCCAGCTCCGAGTGTAGCTGCTGGGTATACTCCACTTCAGCCAGCTCGTAGTAGTCGGAGCCGTCGGCGTACACGCCGGCCACGGGCTTGGCCACGGGGATGAAGTTGCCCAGGTTGTTCTTGTGGGCGGCGCTCAGGCCCGGCAGGGTGTCCACGAACTTGCGGATGGGCTTGGTGTAGTGGTAGTTGCCGGCGGTGCCGAACATGTAGTCGGGCTGCTCGACCTGGAAGCCGGGTCCGGGGACGGCGAGCCCCAGGAGGTGGCCGTCGCCTGGCTTCACGGTGGAAGCAGCGTTGGGTCCGCCTTTGATGGCATTGAGGTCGTAGGCGGGATTCCGCCCGAACAGCTTGGGGTCAACCTTCCCCCCCTTGGCTTTGAGGGCGGCCTGCTGACGCACGGCCGCCGCCTGGCGAGCCTGGGCCATGGCGCGCTTGCGCATGACCCGCTCGCCAACGGCAACCTTGTCGCCACTGACCGCGGGGGGTCCGGTGCGGCTGGGCACCACCGGGTCCACCGCCTGCAGGTTGGGCCCTCCCAGGATGATGGCGAAAAGTGCCATCAGACGCATTGATGGCTTCAGCATGAGGTACCTCCTGGTGGTAAAACATTTATAATTTTTTATAGGCGATCTAACCAATCATATGAACGGTAGTATATTTGACATATCTATTGATATTAAGTAAGCTAACAACTAATTAATTGCGTTTATAATGTGTATTTGTTGATTAATTTAACTTTTCTTTTTTCTTATTAATTTCGTTTTTTATTTTAGCCATAGAAACCCCTTAATAGTGTCCAGACCAAGAATGGAAGATCTCCATGGATTAGCTATACGGATAATTACTTAGACAAATTGATAATTTATTCATAAATTTTTTTATTTCTTCTTTTACAATTACTTGATTTTATAAAATGCACGTTTTCCTTGTAGCGAATGGGTGTTTTCACTCACTCGCTACAAACGTATTCAATCCGCAGTTCGCCCTGGACGCCCCCGGAGGAGGCCCTGCCCCCCCAGCCGCAAGGCCGAGCGGACCATCCATGGGCGAGGCAGCTCCCCCCTAGGCGTCCAGGATCTGCCCGTCCCGCATCTCGATGCGTCGGGTGCCGAGGCTCGCCAGGGCCGGGTTGTGGGTCACCATGACGATGGTGAGGCCCGCCCGGGCACTGAGCTCCTGCAGGATCTCGCCGATCTCCTGGGTCCGCTGGGTGTCCAGGCTGCCGGTGGGTTCATCCGCCAGGAGCAGCGCCGGTTTGTTCACCAGGGCCCGGGCGATGGCCACCCGCTGCATCTCCCCGCCGGAGATCTGCCCCGGCAGGTGGTTGCGTCGGTGTTCCATCCCCAGCAAGGCCAGCAGCCGGTCCACTTCCCCCTCCACCCCGGGCTTGCGGTAGAAGGCCAGGGGCAGGGCCACGTTCTCAGCCACGGTGAGGGTGGGGATCAGGTAGAAGTTCTGGAAGATGTAGCCGAAGATCTCCCGCCGGATCCGAGTGAGGTCCCGCTCGCCCAGGGGGGCCCCCCCGCCGAAGATGCGCCGACCCGCCACGTCCAGCTCACCGGCGGAGGGGTTGTCCAGGCAGCCCAGGAGGTTCACCAGGGTGGTCTTCCCGGAGCCGGAGGGCCCGGTGAAGGAGATGAAGTCGCCCCGCTGGATCTGCAGCGACACGCCATTGAGGGCCTGGACCTGCTCGCTGCCCCGGCCGTAGAGCCGCGTCAGGCCCCGGGCCTCCAGGATGATTTCCGAACCGGGTGTCATAGCCCCCCCCGGATGGAGTCCAGCGGGCGCACCCGCCCGGCCTTCCAGGCGGGATACACGCCGCTCAGCAGACCCACTGCCACGATGATCACCAGGGTGAGGGCGCACAGCTTCAGGTCGATGGCCACCAGCTCCCCGCCCGGGGCATAGGGCAGGACCCGCCGCACCAGGAGGTCGGAGAGCCGGGCGAAGGCCAGCGCCAGCCCGATGCCCAGCACCCCGCCGCTGGTGCAGAGGATGAGGGTCTCGGTCCAGACCAGGCGGAAGATATCCCCCGGCATGGCCCCCATGGTCTTCAGGATGCCGATCTCGTGCTGGCGCTCCATCACCGACATGAGCACGGTGTTCACCACGCCGACCATGGCGATGAGCAGGGCGATGACCGCGATGGACAGCACCATCACCCGGGCCGTGGCGATGAGCTTCATGATGGTCTGCTTGACCTGGCTGAAGCTCACCACCTGCATGTCCGGCAGCTGGTAGAGCGCGGCTTCGAGCTTCGCGATATCGGCATCCTTCTTCACCTTGATGCCGATGGTGGTGATCTTGTCGAGGCCCGCCACCCGCTGGAGGGTCTTGAGGGGGACGAAGATGGTGCCGTCATCCTGGGTGCCGGTCCGCTCCAGGATGCCCACCACCTTCAGCTCGACATTCTTCTCCGGCACGAGGATGGAGTCCCCCACCTCGCGCTGCTCCAGCTCGGCGGCCTCGAAGCCCATGACGGCCTCGGCGGCTTCGCTGCCCTGGGGCCACCCGCCCCGCTGGAAGCGCAGGAAGGGCTTCATGGCCGGGAAGGTCTGCATGTCCACGCCGTAGTACCCGGCGATGCCGCCCCCATCGCCCTTGTTGGGATCGAAGAAGGCCTGCATGAGGATGGGGGTCACCCCCGCCACTTCGGGCCGAGTCTCGATCCCCTTGGCCACGTCCTCCTCGATGTACCGGAGGCCTGCCCCGCCCTGCAGCATCATGGTGGCGGCCTCGTAGGGACAGCCCTTGGCCATGACCATGATCTGGTAGCCCATGTTGTCGATGTCGCGGTTGAGGGCCGCCTCGTAGCCCCGGTTGAAGCCCAGCAGGCTCACCAGCACCCAGGAGGACAGGACGATGCCCACCAGCGTCAGGAAGGTGCGCGCCTTCTTCCGCAGCAGGTTCTTGAAGGCGATCTGGTGCCGGCTGATCATGGGACGACCGGCGTGGGGGCCAAAAAGAATGCATCCATGAGGACGAGGTTCTTGTTCACGGCCCGCAGCAGGCCGAAGAAATCAGTCGCCGCCTCCGGGGCCGGATTGACCATGGCCGCCACCCTGCCCCGGCCCTTGCCCGTCAGCAGGTTGTACTGGTCGAAGTCCCGCAGGGTCAGGCCCACGAACGGGGCGCCGAACTTGCTGGCGGTGAACTTGCTCGCCCACTGGCCGGCGATCCGCTGCAGGTAGAAGGCCTTGATCCGGCCTTCCAGATCCAGGGACACGAAGACCTCCAGGACGCCGAACTGCCCCTTCTGGTTCACGCCGTGGACATAGCCGATCTTCTTGGTCCCCTTGTAGACCTCGTAGAGCACATAGGGCACATCCAGCGGGGCGTAGAGCGCAGGCACCCCGCCGAGGCGGGCTTCCACCTTCCGCAAAAGGGGTGGACCCCCGTGCCCGGCGAAGGAGAAGTAGATCGTCTTGAACCCAGTGGAACCTGGGAACAGGCGGGCCACATCACTGGCGGGAAAGTTCAGCTCGCAGCTGATAGCCGCCGACAGGGGGGTGGCCAGGGGGCAGAGACACAGGATGGCCGGCACGAGGAGGCCCTTCCCCGTGGGAAAAGACAGCCTGGTCCCGAAGCCTGTGTGCATGGTGGCCCCGCTCCCTAGAGGTCGAACAGATAGGCGCCGTGGAACCCTGCAAAGCCCTTTTTCTCAAAGGTGAAACGCAGCTCCCAGTCCCCAGGCATGACCAGCGAGACCGGCAGGAGGTAGACGCCCTGCTTGGAGCAGGCGAAGGGCCTATCCCCGGAGCTGTGGGCGCCCCTCATGGACGGCATGTCCAGGTCGCCCTTGATCGTGTAGGAGGTGTCACGCTCGCCCCCCTTGCGAAAGACCTCGACGCGCATGACGGCCATGCCCAGCTTGGGCTGCTTGGTGAACCCGTAGATGAAGTAGGTGTCCGGATCGAGGGCGACCTTCTGGCCGGGCTTGGGCAGGGTGGTGTACACCTTGCGGGCCGCTTCCGGCGGCGGACTGCCCTCAAGGCGCCCCTCCCAAAAGCCTCCCGCCAGGATGAGCGCCAGCGCCCCAGCAAGGATCCGCTGGGCAGTCTCCGAAGCAGGCTTGAAGCGAAGCATATCCACCCCAATTTACAGTTCTATTTTGCGCCAATTTTTGCCTGTCAATTTTATATTTTATCACATGTTGTTGATTTTTTTTGAACAAAAAAAATAGAACTATATTTTTATCAACACTTTAAAGATATTAAATAAACTATAACAGACTAATATTATAGGACATCCCGGCCCCATGTCCATCCCAAGATTTGGGTTAAATCCATTGAATACCAGTCAAAATTCAAGGTTTTTTCTGTTATCCCGAAATCCCGTTTCGATGGTTCCTCTTCCAGGCCCTCGCCAGCCGTCCTGCCCCCCAGGGGTAATTGCGTTCTTGCCCACCCAACCAGCCGTCTCTCGCCTCCCCCTCCACCCGTCCCCATGAAGGGGGTCCTGTGACCGCCATGAACCTCCGCCGCTCCCTCGGAGCCAAGGTGCTGACCCTGGCTTCGGTCATCATCGTCCTGGTCTTCAGCTTGATCCTTGGGGTCAATGCCATCGCCCAGCGCCGGGATGCCACGGAGCGGATCTCCCAGGGGGGCCGGAATGTGGCCGGAATGTTGACCCTGGCCATGGACGGCACCATGCTCCGGGGTGATGTGGACGAGATGCGGGCGGTCTTTCAGAAGGCCCGTGACCTCAACCCGAACCTGACCCTGCACCTCACCGATGCGACCGGCAAGGTGAAGTTCACCACAAGGGATGCCCTCCTGGGCTCGAGCCTGACCGCCACAGCGGCTCAGACGGACCTGCGGGAGATGGTGGCTGAGGCCATCCAGAAGCAGGCTGAGCCCCAGCGACTGGTGGACCTGGACGGACGACGCAGCCTCCTACAGGTGCGGACCATTGTCAACGAGCCCCGGTGCCATGGCTGTCACGACCCGGCCGTGGCCATCTCCGGGAGCATGGTGACCATCCAGGATGTGAGCGCCGACTGGCGGGCCATGAATGCCCAAAACGGTCTGGCAGCGGGCCTCTCCCTGGCGGGCCTGCTCATCCTGATGACCGGCCTTGGCTGGGTGGTCCATACCCAGGTGTCCCTGCCCCTGAAAGCCGTGGGGGCAGTGATCGAGACCGTGGCCCAGGGGGACCTGACCCGCCGGGTGGAGCTCCAGTCCAGGGATGAGCTGGGCGAGCTGGGCCGGGTGCTCAATGAGTCGAATGAGGGCCTGCGGCAGATGGTGGTCCGGATCCAGGAGAGCGCCGAGGCCATCGCCACGGCGGCCGGCGAGATCTCCATGGGCAACAACGACCTCAGCCGCCGCACGGAGGAACAGGCCGCCAGCCTGGAGGAGACCGCCAGCAGCATGGAGCAGATCACCAGCAACGTGACCCAGACCGCCAACAACGCCCACTCGGCCAACGCCGAGTCCGGCAAAGCCCGCCAGGTGGCCCAGGATGGCGGCGCCGCCGTCACCCAGGTCATCGCCGCCATGGAGTCCATCAACGCCTCCTCCGCCAAGATCAACGAGATCATCGGCGTGGTGGATGAGATCGCCTTCCAGACCAACCTGCTGGCCCTCAACGCCGCCGTGGAAGCCGCCCGGGCCGGTGAGCAGGGTCGTGGCTTCGCCGTGGTGGCCGCCGAGGTGCGCAACCTCGCCAAGCGCAGCGCCGAGGCCGCCAAGGAGATCAAGGGCCTGATCCGCGAGAGCGTGGCCAAGTCCGAGGATGGCAACAAGGTGGCCGCCCATGCCGGGTCGACCATCCGGGCGGTGGTCAGCAATGTGCAGCGGGTGACCAGCCTGGTCAGCGAGATCGCCAACGCCACCCAGGAGCAGAGCACGGGCCTCAACGAGGTCAACAAGGCCGTGGTGCAGATGGACGAAGTCACCCAGCAGAATGCCGCCCTGGTGGAGCAGGCCGCCGCCGCCGCCGAGTCCCTGGACGGCCAGGCCCGCACCCTCACAGAGATCGTCGCGCGGTTCAGGACCTGAGGGTTTGCTGGTTGGCAGCCGGACAACGAAGGCCCACTCGTTAGTCTAGGGAAAGAAGGAACGCCAACCGCGGAGAACGCCTAGAGCGCAGAGGAAAGCGGCGCGCCAGGGGTTCTTCCGGGCATGGTGAAACTCGCGAGAAAGTTCTTTAGCCGGGGATGCACGGTGATGGACGGTGATAAAGCGTCCATGGTTGGGGGGGCACGTGGGCCATGGGCTCCATCCCGGGGGCGCCGCTGCCGCACCTTTTGGGGGGCGCGGCCGTGGCACCCCGGGATGACTTCCGGCCTCGGCGGAAGCCGCCTGCGGCGGGCCCATGCAGGGTGGGTCGGCGCAACGAATGGGCCTTCGTGGCCCTTCGAGGCAGTTCTTCGTGTCCTTAGTGGAGGTCCTTGACGCTCCGAGGAAACGAAGCATGGCCGATTGTTGGGAACGGCTTCAGCGGGTCAGGCCGGCAGCCGGAAGGACACCGCTTCCAGTCGGGGCGGGACCGGCCAATGGCTGCGCCGCCCCACCGCCAGGATCGCCTCGGCCAGGTCCTGGGGGTCGAAGTAGGTCACCCCCCGGTACTCCCACTCCCACAGGTCCTCGGTGTAGAAGACGGTGAACACAGCGTCCCCGACCCGGCACTGGCCCCCGCTGGGGGTCTGGTGGGTGAGGGCGCAGATCTGGTTCTCGAGGAAGGCCTTGTAGGAGAACATGCGTCCCTCCTTCACGGTTTCCGGACAAGTTCGCCGGGGTGCCCACAAGGGCCCCGGAAGGGACGCTGGCGCTGAGCGTGCGGGTGACGCTGGGCGCAGCACTGGCAGAGGCCCCCGGACACGGGGCCCGGGCTTGCGCTGGCCGCCAGCCAGGGGTGGGGTCCCGGCAACCAAGCCACAGCCACCTTCACGGCACCGCACCCGGCGCAGCGGACAATGGGGCTAGGAGGTGGCATGCCCGACTCCAGGAACTGCACATGGCGACGAATCGTAGCGCCCGGTACAGAAGAATCAGAATGTCGTTTCAACCACTGTTTTTAGCAAGTGGTGATTCTCTTTTTATTTCAAATCACCATTAAGTCCTTTGATGCACCAGGGGCCCGCCTCCCCTGCCCTGCAAGCCACCCGCCCTCCGAAACCAGCCATTGAGCCATGTGGATCTTCTGTCCACCCTGACAAACCGTAAAAGCACCAGCCGCCTGCAGCGAGAATAAGGCTCTCTAGCTCTAATCTCTTGCCGGGACCCAGAGGTCCCTTAACACTTGGCTCCAGGGTTGCCCCCTTGCGGCGCCCTTGGAGCCTTGCCATGGACACTCGATCCTGCGGATTCAACACCAAGCTGGTCCACGCAGGCATCCCCGACGATGCCCATGGCAGTGTGGTGACGCCCATCTACCAGACCTCCACCTTCGCCTTCCGGGACGCCCAGCAAGGGGCCAACCGCTTTGCGGGCACCGAGGGCGGCTACATCTACACGCGCATCGGCAACCCCACCACCGTGGCCCTGGAAGAGAACGTCGCCCAGCTGGAGAACGGCTTCGGCGCCACGGCCATGGCCAGCGGCATGGGTGCTGTCAGCACGGTCTACCTGGCCCTGCTCAGTGCGGGGGACCACATCGTGAGCACCGACTCGGTGTACGGTCCCAGCCGGGGCCTCATGGAGAAGCACATGAGCCGCTTCGGCGTGGCCTCCAGCTATGTGGATACCTCGGACCTGGCCAACCTGCGGGCGGCCATGCGGCCCAACACCAAGCTGGTCTACATCGAGACGCCGTCGAACCCCGCCATGTCCGTCACGGACATCGCCGCCGCTGCCGAGATCGCCCATGCTGCCGGGGCCCTGCTGGTGGTGGACAACACCTTCGCCAGCCCGCACCTGCAGAAGCCCCTGGACCTGGGTGCTGACCTGGTGCTCCACTCCGTCACCAAGTTCATCAACGGCCATGCGGATGTGGTGGGCGGCATCGTGGTCTCCAAGACCGAGGCCCTGCACAAGCAGATCCGGGCCATGCTCATCAACCTGGGGGCCAACATGGACCCCCACCAGGCCTACCTGGTGAGCCGGGGCCTCAAGACCCTCGCCCTGCGGGTGGAGCGGGCTGAGCAGAGCGCCCGCCTGGTGGCCCCCTGGCTGGAGGCCCGACCCGAGGTGGCCTGGGTCCGCTACATCGGCCTGCCCAGCCATCCCCAGCACGCCCTGGCCGGACGGCAGATGACGGGCTACGGGTCCATGATCGCCTTCGAGCTGAAGGGTGGCACGGAGGCCGGCCGCATCGTCATGGACAGCGTGAAGCTGGCGGGCCTCGCCGTGTCCCTTGGCGGCGTCGAGACGCTCATCAGCCACCCCGCCTCCATGACCCATGCGGGCATGGCCCGGGAGAACCGCCTGGCCGCCGGCATCACGGATGGCCTGGTGCGCCTCTCCATCGGCATCGAAGACGTGGAAGACATCCTGGCCGACCTGGACCAGGCCCTCCGCCGCACCG
This sequence comes from uncultured Holophagaceae bacterium, assembly GCA_903880675.1. Taxonomy (GTDB): domain Bacteria; phylum Acidobacteriota; class Holophagae; order Holophagales; family Holophagaceae; genus Geothrix. Next base: position 30,072 of record CAIRQL010000148.1, read on the forward strand.
TCGGCGCCTGAGCGGCAATCGCCGCAAAGGCGCTCTTTGAAGGCGCGAGTTGGCGGAGTCAGGCCGATAATCAGGCGCTGGCGCTCTCCATGGCGCTGAGCTCCCCATCGGACAGCAGGCGGTCCAGGTCCAGCAGGATCAGCATGGTGTCGGTCCCTGTCGCTCCGGGCAGGCTGGCCAGACCCGAGATGAACTCCCGGCCCAGGGCGCTTTGGGTGCCCAGCTCCGGAGCGGGCCGGATGGCGCTGGCCTCCAGGTCCAGCACATCGGAGACCGAGTCCACGCGCAGGCCCACGGTGCGCCCCTGGACCTCCACGATGACGATGACGGGGCGGGTCTCCTCCGGTGCTGCCCCCAGGGAGAACCGCTCCCTGAGCTCGAGGATGGGGACGATGGCCCCCCGGAGGTTGATGACGCCAGGCATGCAGGGCGGCGCACTGGGGATACGGGTGAGGGTGGCCTGGGCCTGGATCTCCCGGACCTTGAGGATGGGCAGGGCGTAGGCTTCCCCGCCCAGGGCAAAGCAGAGGACCTGCTGGAGGGCCTGAGAGGTGGTTCCAAGGGTGGCCATGGGGGTCTCCTTAGAAGGCCTGCCAGCTGGCGTCGTCGTCCTGGACCGCAACTGGGACGGAGGAACGGCCCTGACTCAGCTCAGGCCGTCCCGAAGGTTGCCGAAGGGCGGCGCGGGCCGCCGGACGAGGGGAGGCACTGCGAGGGGCTGCGGCCCTGGCCCGGGTGGCCTGGGGGCGACGCACCTCCACGCCGGTCTTGAAGCGGGCCACGATCTCCGTGAGCGCCTGGGCCTGGGCATCCATGGACTCGGCGGCGGCGGCGGATTCCTCCACCAGCGCGGCATTCTGCTGGGTGACCTCGTCCATCTGCACCACGGCCTTGTTGATCTCATTCAGGCCGGTGCTCTGCTCCTGGGTGGCGTTGGCGATTTCACTGACCAGGCTGGTCACCCGCTGCACATTGGTGACCACTTCCTGGATGGTGGCCCCGGCATGGGCGGCCACCTTGTTGCCATCCTCGGACTTGGCCACGCTCTCGCGGATCAGGCCCTTGATCTCCTTGGCGGCGTCGGCACTGCGCTTGGCCAGGTTGCGGACCTCGGCGGCCACCACAGCAAAGCCGCGGCCCTGCTCTCCGGCCCGAGCGGCTTCCACCGCGGCGTTGAGCGCCAGCAGGTTGGTCTGGAAGGCGATCTCATCCACCACGCCGATGATCTCGTTGATCTTCGCGGAGGAGGCGTTGATGGACTCCATGGCGGCGATGACCTGGGTGACGGCGGCGCCGCCATCCTGGGCCACCTGCCGGGCCTTGCTGGACTGGGTGTTGGCCGAGCGCGCATTGTCGGCGGTCTGGTTCACGTTGGCGGTGATCTGCTCCATGCTGCTGGCGGTCTCCTCCAGGCTGGCGGCCTGCTCCTCCGTGCGGCGGCTCAGGTCCGTGTTGCCCATGGAGATCTCACCCGAGGCCGTGGAGATGGCCAGGGCGCTCTCCTGGATCTGCAGCACCATCTCGCGCAGCCCCTCGTTGGTGGTGTTCAGGATGCCGCCCAACACCCCCAGCTCATCCTTGGAGTTGATCTCAAGCCGCTGAGTGAGGTCGCCCTGGGCCACCGTCTCGATGACCACGCCCATGGCCGCCAGGGGCCGCGTGACACTGCGCGTGATGGTGAGGGAGATGACCACGCCGATGACCAGCGCCAGCGCCGCCAGGGACACCGAGAAGATCACCGCACTGCGATGGCTCGCCTGGGCCTGCTCATAGCGCTTCTGGATGCCGGCCTTGCAGTGGTCCTGGAGCTTGGCGAGGCTGTCCTGGAAGCCCTTCTCCGTGGGCCGAACTTCATCAAACAGGATGCGGATGGACTCCTTGTCACGGCCCTCTGCGAGGGTATCCAGGGCCCTCCCATTCGCCGCCCGGTACTTCAGCAGGTTGGCCTGGATGGTGGCGAACTCGGCCTTGGAGGCCTCGCTGCTCAGCGTGCCTTCCAGCTCCTTGCCCTTGGCGTCATAGACCTCACGGGCCTTGGTGATGCGGACCAGGTTCTCCTTGCGATCCGCCGGGTTCTCCATGATGTACATGGTCCGCACCATGCGGGTGATGAGGAAGACCTGCTCGGACATGTCGTTGGTCAGAGCCAGCTGCCGGTTGTAGTGGGTGACGATGCTCTCCGTGTCCCCAGCAATGGCCCCCATGCGGTTGAGACCCACCCCAGCGATGAGCAGGAGCAGGGCGAGGATGAGGCCAAACCCGAGCCCAAGTCGGGTTCCAATTCGCAGGTTGTTCAGCATCTCTGCCCCCGGTGCGAACACCTCTCGGTCGAGCAGAAGCCGCTCCGAGGGAGTGCGCGTTCGATCAGGTATCGGACCCTGGCCCAGCGACCTTTAATAAAATGATGAACAGGTAATCTATCGTTGCATTCTGCAAATGTTGACTTAGGGTAGCTTCAAGTGAAGGCCCTCGGGCAATCCCACCACTCGAGTGGAGGCTTATGCCAAAACACCACGAGCCTATCCTGGAATTTCGGGACGAGAGATCGGCTCAGCGCAGGGAGCTCCCTCCCGAAATTCCCGGATGTGAGGCTAGACCCGGAGGGTTCCCCAGCCAGGGTGGGCTACTTCTTCCCCGGCATCTTTTGAAGGTCCATGCGGGTGGCGCGCTTGGTGAGGGCCGTGTGCAGCTTGTCCAGGTGGGCCTTGTCGTGGCACTTGCCGCAGGTGGCATCCATGTTCTGGCGGGCCACCCGGGAGCCGGGGTCCTTGCGGGACAGCAGCTCGTGGGCGTGGCCGTGGCAGGTCATGCAGGTGGGGGCGTGGTCCTTCCCCTTCTTGCGGGCCATGCCGTGCACGCTGTTGGCGTACTCCTGGCCCTGGTGGTCATGGCAGCGCACGCAGTTGGGCGGGGACATCTTGTCGGGGTGGGGCAGCTTCTTCGTGGCCGTGTGGCAGGCGAAGCACTGGAGTCCCCCATGGGCCCGGGTGCGGAACACGTCCAGCTTGATGGTGTCGTGGCAAGCCACACAGTCATCGGCATCCGGAGGTGGGGCTGCAGCGAGGGCCGTGGCCAGCAGGGCAGCGAACAACAAGCGCATGGGGTCTCCTGAGAGGGCTGGGGACCAACCTAGCACAACTCAAGCGCTTGTCTTTACATCAAAGGGCGTAGGTCTTGTAGAAATACCAAGCGGCCAAAACAAAGCCGATGCTGATGACGCCGTAGCGAACGGTGGTGCGCCCCACCCGGTGGGCCATGTGCGACCCGAAGAGCCCACCCAGACCCGCTGCGATGGCCATGAACCCGGCGATGGCCCACTGGACATTGCCGGGGTGCCGCAGGTACTCCATGCCCAGGAAGGCGAAGACGGCGATGCCATTCATGCACAGGGCCAGCAGGTTCTTCAGGCCATTCATCTGGTGGATGTCCGTGAGGCCCAGCAGGCTCAGGGCCGCCAGCATGAGGATGCCGATGCCGGCACCGAAGTAGCCGCCGTAGATGCCCACGATGAACTGGAAGACCATGGCACCGATCCACCACCCGGTGGTGCGCTCGTGGTTGCCCATCTTCTTCAGCAGCTTGCCCACGGGGTCGTTGGCCGCCAGCAGCACCGTGGCCGCCAGGATGAGCCAAGGCACCAGCTGATCGAAGAGCTTCTGGGGCGTGACCAGCATGGCCCAGGCGCCCAGCACGCCGCCCACAAGGGACACGGGGATCAGGCGCTTGGCGAAGGCCTTGGTGCCCGCCAGGTCATCCCGGTGGCCCCAGAAGCCGCCGAAGGAGCCCGGCAGCAGGGCCAGGGTGCTGGTGACGTTGGCCTGCTGGCCCGTCAGCCCGATACCAAGCAAAGCGGGGAACGACACCAAGGTGCCGCCCCCCGCGATGGAGTTGATGGCGCCGGCAACAAAGGCCGCAGCCATGACTGTGAGAATGGACCCAATGTGCATGCCTCATAAGATGACATGTCGAGCGGGTGTTCAGAAACCCATTACTTCCACTTGAAGGGGAAGATGGGCTTTTTGGACGAGTAGGCGGTTGGCCAGACGGTCTCGTGCTTGCCGTTCTGGATCTGCTCCACCAGCATCTGGTGCTTGTTCTGGTTGGTGTAGCCGCTGAAGTCCACGAAGGCCACCTCGCCCATGATGCCGTCCCACTTGCCGTTGCGGAGGGCGTCCCGGAGGCGCTCGCGGTTGCCGCCCACCTTGGCAGCGGTCTCGGCCATCACCATCATCGAGGCATAGGCATTGGCGGCGTGGTAGGGCACTTCCTCCTTGCCGAACTTGGCCTTGTAGCGCTTGCCGAAGTCCTTGGCACCGGGCCAGTTCACGTCGGTGGTCCACTGGGTGCTGGAGAACACGCCGTGGGAGATGGCCTGCTCCCGGGCGAACTCGG
>CAIRQL010000149.1 GCA_903880675.1 uncultured Holophagaceae bacterium
CCATCAAGGGCTTCCTGGATGGCTCCCTGCTCATCTGCTTCCTGCTGGTGATCGGCGGGACCTTCGCCGTCTTCCAGGAGACCGGCGCCGTGGAGTCCGGCATCTGCGGACTGACGGACTTCCTGGCCCGGCGGCCCGCTCTGGAAGGCCTGGTGATCCCCGTCCTGATGACGGCCTTCTCCCTGGCGGGTGGCATCTTCGGCATGGCCGAGGAGATCATCCCCTTCGTGATCATCTTCATCCCCCTGGCCCGGCGCCTGGGCTATGACTCCATCGTCGGCATCTCCATCCCCTTCCTGGGGGCGGCCGCTGGCTTTGCGGCGGCCTTCTTCAATCCCTTCACCGTCGGCATCGCCCAGAGCATCGCCGGCCTGCCCCTCTACTCCGGCCTCGCCTACCGCCTGGTCACCTGGGTGATCGGCACGACCGTGGTGATCGCCTACGTAATGCTCTACGCCCGGCGCATCAAGCGCGACCCCTCCCTCAGTCCCGTGCGGGAGCTGGACTTGGCGCGGGGCAGCCTGGATGAGACCAGCGTGAGTGCCGCCTGGGATGCCCGCAAGGTCGCCGCCCTCGTGCTCTTCGCCTTCTGCATGGTGCTGCTGGTGGTGGGGGTGCTGCGCTGGAAGTGGTACATGGAGGAGATCGCCGTGCTGTTCTTCGGCATGGGCATCGCCCTCGGCGTGGTGGGCCGCCTCGGCCCCAGCCGCATCGCCTCGCTCTTCGTGGCGGGTGCCAAGGATATGGTGGGCGTGGTGTTCATCGTGGCCTGCGCCCGAGCCCTGCTGATCATCGCCCAGGACGCCCGCATCATGGACACCATGCTCTTTGCCGCCTCCAAGGCCATGGCCGTGCTGCCCCGGGTGGTGGTGGCTCAGGTGATGTTCCTGATCCAGTCCGCCATCAACTTCCTCATCCACTCGGGTACCGCCCAGGCCGCCCTGACCATGCCGATCATGGCCCCCCTGGCCGACCTCGTGGGTGTCACCCGCCAGACCGCAGTCTACGCTTTTCAGCTCTGCGAGTTTGTGAACCCCATCCTGCCCACTTCAGCAGTCACCATGGGCGTCCTAGGCGCCGCGAAGATCCCCTGGGACAAGTGGGCCCGCTGGTTCCTGCCCCTCCTGGTGATCCTGATCCTGCTGAGCTTCCTGCTGCTCATCCCGCCGGTGCTCTTCTTCCACTGGGGTCCGGCGTGAGCCTGCGCGCCGTCGCCCTCCTGGCCCTCTTGGCCGGCGGGGGCCTGGCCCAGGGCACCGACCCGGCGGCGGACTTCATCCGAGTCAGCGGAACCGACCCCCTGCCCGCCCCCTTGGCCGCCCTGGTGGACGGTCTGGAGGCCTCCCGCCTCAAGGCCCACATCGCCTTCCTCAGCGATCCCCTGCGGGAGGGCCGGGGCCTGGGCAGCCGGGGCCTAGCCGCCTCCGCCGAGTACATCGCTGCACAGCTGCGCAGCGCAGGCATCCCCGCATTGGGGACATCCCGCCGCCAGCCCGTCCCGCTCCGCCAGGTGCAGCCGGGACGGGGGTCCGTCCGCCTGAACCTGGGGGGCCGCAGCCTCACCTTCCAGGCGGGCAGCAGCGCCATCCTGCCCCCCACGGAGCCAGGCGCCCTGGTGGGCCCCTGTGTCTATGTGGGCCTCGGCATCCAGGAACCTGCGTTGGGCCACGACGACTACCGGGGCCTGGAGGTGCGCGGCAAGGTCGTCATCTTCCGCGAAGGCATCCCCTCCGGCGCCGCCTGGCAGAAGCCGGAGCTGCGGGCCAAGTACGCCTCGGAGCGACCCGCGGACCGCTACGACGCCCGTCTGGCCCTGCTGGAGAAGCTGGGCGCCAAGGCTGCCGTCGCCCTTGAGGAGGGCCTGGACCGGCGCATCCAGGCGGGCAAAGAACCGGCCCTGCCCTACTTCCTGGCGGCACGAGGTGTGCGCACCTCCGGCGAGCCGCCCCTGGCCCGCGTGGCGCTGAACCCGGAGCTACAGGCCCTGCTGCAGACCCCCGTCGAAGGCACCGCCAGCCTCGCCATCCGGAGCCGGGTGAAGGCCCTGCAGAGCTTCAACCTGCTCGGCCGCCTGACAGGCTCCGACCCCGCCCTGCGGGGGCAGGCCATCCTCATCGGCGCCCACATGGACCACCTGGGCAAGCCCGGGGGCGTGCTGCATCCAGGGGCGGACGACAACGCCTCGGGCGTGGCCGCCGTGCTGGAGCTGGCCCGGGTGCTGGCGGCGAGTCCCGTGCGGCCCAAGCGCACCATCCTCTTTGCCTTCTGGACCGGCGAGGAGGAGGGCAAGTACGGCTCGGGCCACTACACCCGCCACCCCCGCTGGCCCCTGGCGGCCACCCAGGCCTACCTCAACCTCGACATGATCGGCCATCCCTGGACCCTCCAGGAGCTGCAGGAGCTGGTGGCCGATCCCAGCCTAAAGGCACCCGAGAAATTCCTGGAGGGGCTCCAGCCCACCCACTTCGCCGAGCCCGGCCTCTCTACCAGCCACCGGGACCTTGGCCCCGTCGTGGCCCGGGCCGGCCGGGGCACGGGCATGTCTCTGCACCTGGACTGGACCGACGGCAAGAGCGGCGGCAGCGACTACCGGGACTTCGCCCGCCTCAACGTGCCCTTCCTGCGCTTCTTCGGCGACTACTTCCCGGACTACCACAAGCCCGGCGACACCCTGGCCCAGCTGGACCCCGAGCAAGTGCGCCGCATGGCCCGCCTTGTCCTAGCCACCGCCTGGCTGCTGGCCGATCGGTGAGCTCGATCTGCAGCCAAAGAAAAAGGATCACCACCAAGACACCAGGTTTCAATGCGTCTCGGGATGAGCCGAGCCCCAGAAACGGTCAGCGCCCCAGGCCGGCCTCGAAGGCGCGCAGGGCGGTGTGGAAGGTCTGGGGGGTGTCCCACATGATCCAGTGCTTGGTGGCGGGAACATGGATGATGCGGAAGGCCGGCAGCAGGGAGAAGCCATGGATGGCCAGGCTGGCGGCCTCCTTGGCGGGGTCGGGCTCCAGGGGCGCTGAGGCCAGGTCCAGCACCGGCAGGCGCAGCTGGGCATGGCGGCCCCCCAGGATGTCTCCACACATGCCCCGCAGGTAGGCCTGGAGGGCCGCCGGAGGGATCCGCAGGGCCTCGGCCACCACCCGCTTGGTCTGCTCCTGGGAGCTCGTCATCAGGCCCAGGAACACCGTCAGGGTTGCACCGGGGTCCGACCCCATGGCGACGGCGGTGGGCTCCAGGTAGGCCGCTGGCAGCGCACTCAGAAAGCTGTCCACCAGGAGCAGCCCCCGGAAGGCCGTGGGATCTTCGAGAACAGCCCGAGCGCCCACCGGGCCGCCCATGGAGTGGCCCACCACCAGGCAGGGAACCAGGCCCTCCTGGCGCACCAGCTTGGCCAGGTCCTTGGCCACCGCACCGAAGTCCGCCCGCCCCTCCACCTCCGCCGGACCCGGGGTACCCCCGCTTCCCGGCAGGTCCACGCTCAGGACCGTGTGGTCCCGGGATAGCTCTGCGGCCACCTCGGTCCAAACCTCCTTGTTCCCACCGAAGCCGTGGATAAGCAAGACGCCCGGCCCCTTGCCCACCTTGGTAAACGAGGGCGGCGCGGCCTGGAGGCAGAGGGCGGCGAGGCAGAGCAGGAGCAGGCGGTGACCCATGGGGACCTCGGGAGTGAGCCTTCAGGATCGCAGGATCCTACGGCAGCTGGACCTCGCCGTACCAGCTCTTGATGGTGATCTTCGTACCGTAGGGCGCCGACAGCTTCTGCAGGAGGGCGAGGATCTCGCCACCCCGCTTGGTGCTGGCGAGGCGGGGCACGCCGTAGAGCGGGCCCTCGTCGTCGATGGTCACCGGCAGCAGCTGGATGCGCCTGAGCTTCCCCTGGTTCAGGGTCATGCGCACCATGACCGTCTCCAGCACCTCCTGGGACTCCCGGAGGTCAAAGACCGAGACATTCGCCGGGCGCGGCATCTCGATGTCCCGCTGGTGGATGAGGTCCACGGGGATGCGCTCAGGGGTGCGGTACTGGTAGATGAAGTCACCCAGGCTGTAGAAGATGGGCCGCCCCTTGTAGAGCTCGATGCCCCGCAGCACATGGGGGCCGGTGCCGAGCACCAGATCCGCCCCGGCCTCGATGGCGCGGTGGAACATGATCTCCTCGTTGGGCGGGGTGGTGTCCTGGATGCCGTAGGCGCGGTGGTGGGTCACATCGTGGTTGTGGAGCGACACCAGCAGCAGGTCGTTGCGGCGCCGGGCCAGCAGGATGTCGTCCTCCATGGCCAGCACATCGCTCTCCAGTGGGCCTTCCACCTTCGCCACCTTGCCGTTCTGCACCGCCAGGATGACGGCGGGATCGATGGTGGACAGGGAGGGCCCGCTGGCGTCCTTGCTGCGGTACTTCGCCGTCCAGTAGCGCATGTAGGACAGCAGGGCGACGCGGGTCTTGTGGCCCGCCAGCTCCAGGCGGCCCGGGGCGTGCGCCTCGGCCAGGGTGGTGCCGGCGCCCGCATAGGTGATGTTGGACTGATCCAGGGCCTTGAGGCTCTCCTTGAGGCCCTCCGGGCCGAAGTCCAGGGCATGGTTGTTGGCCACGCTCACCAGGTTGATGCCAGTGCGGGCCAGCTCCCAGCGGAAGGCCACGGGCGCACGGAAGTTGTAGAAGGGGCGCTGCAGCTCCGGCCGGTCATTGAGGGAGAACTCCATGTTGCCGTAGGCCACATCCGCTTCCTGCATGAGGCGCAGCAGGCCCGCCCGCTCCGGCGCCTCCAGCTGGCTGATGGGCTCGTTGAAGATCATGTCCCCCACCGCGGTCACCACCAGGTCGCCGGGTTCCTCTTTCAGCAGCTCCGTGATGCGACCCGCCCAGTCGATGCGCTCCGGCTTCTCCTGGGGCTGAATGATCCGCCGGTACACTGACTTGGGGTCGTTGCGGGCCGAGGGGTTCTGCACCGGGGTCTGGGCGGAGGCACCCAGGGCGGCCAGAAGCAGGAGGGCGGCGGGCAGGTGCGGGTGGGGCGAGGTCATGCCTTCCTCCGGTGCAACCGGACGCGAACCGCCGGGCTGCACAATTTTCTTTCTTTATCGGCTCCAAGGCAAAGTTATTCGGACATGCGGTGCGTCTAGAATCGAGCCATGACCACGCACCCCGACTACTGGAACCAGATCTACGAGGACGAGGGCCGGCCCGGCTGGGATATGGACCGGGCCACGCCGCTGGTGGAGGAGCTGCTGGGTCTGGCCCTCCCGCTGGGGCTCCGGCCGGGTGGGGACCTGGTGGTGCCGGGCTGCGGCTACGGCCATGACGCCGCCGACCTGGCGGAGCGCGGCTTCCAGGTCACAGGGCTGGACTTCGCCCCCCTGGCCATCCAAGGCGCCATGGGCCGCTACGGCGAGCGGGTGCTGTGGTCCCAGGGCGACTGGTTCGCCACCCACCTGGGTCCCTGGGATGCCATCTTCGACCACACCTGCTTCGTGGCCATGGACCCGCCCCGGCGCCCGGCCTATGTGGAGGCCTGTGCGGGTCACCTGAAGCCCGGCGGACTCTGGATGGTGGCCCTGTTCCACGAGGTCAAGGGGCCCGCAGGTCCGCCCCACGCCATCCCCATGGACGAGCTGCGCCACCTGGCAGAGGCCCACTTCGACGTGCTCCACCTGGACCACGCCACCGCCAGCCATCCCCGGCGGGCCGGTCGGGAGTACCTCATGGTTGCTCGCCGCCGCTGAGGCAGGTCCTCATTCAGCCCCCGGCCACTGGAACCCTGGCCTAGAATGGCTACAACCGTCCCAACTTTGGAGCCCCCCATGCGCATGAAGGCCATCCTTTCCGTGCTGCTGCTGTCTTCCCTGGTTGCCTCGGCCCAGGACTTGGTCCGCCTGGGCAACCTGAAGTTCGCCCACTACGGCGCCGTGTCCTACATGAAGGAGATCGCCCCCAAGTACAAGCTCAAGATCGACGAGCGGGTGTTTGCCAAGGGCATCGACATCAACCCGGCCATCGTGGCGGGCGAGATTGACGCCAGTGCCGCGGCCCTGGATGCGGCCATCGCTGGCCGGGCCGCTGGCGTCCCGATCTACGTGGTGGCGGGCTTCGCCAAGGGCGGTGCCCGCATCGTGGTGGGCACAGGCTCTGGCATCAAATCCCTCAAGGACCTCAAGGGCAAGAAGGTGGGCGTGGCCCGGGGCGGCGCCCAGGAGCTGCTGCTGCTGGCGGAGCTGGCCAGCGTGGGCCTCACCTGGTCGGACAAGCCCGGCAAGGACGTGCTGGTGCTCTACCTCCCCTTCGCCGACCTCAACCAGACCCTCATGGCCAAGAACATTGACGCCATGTGCCAGAGCGAGCCCTACAGCTCCCAGGCCATCAACAAGAAGTTCGGTGTGGAGCTGCTGAAGCCCTACGACACGCCCCTGGGCGAGCCCATCCGGGCCCTGGTGATCACCGAGAAGATGTACAAGGAGCGCCGGGATGTGGCCCAGCGGTTCCTGCTCTGCTTCGTGGAGGCCACCAAGAAGTTCATCGACGAACCCGCGACCGCCGAGAAGTTCGTCCGCGACGTGATGTTCAAGGGCCAGATCACCTCCGAGGACTACCAGGACGCCATCGGCAACTCGCCCTTCAGCTACGACATCTCGGTGGCCCACGTGCAGGTCACCACCGACCTCATGGCCAAGTACGGCGTCGGCAAGATGGCCAACCCGCCCAAGGCCGGTGACTGGGTGAAGCTGGACCTGCTCGCCGAGGCCAAGAAGCAGCTCAAGATCGAGGCCCCCAAGGCCGCCCCCGCCAAGCCTGCCAAGGCCAAGAAGGGATGAAAGGCTACCGCCACGCCGCATCCGGCGTCCTCGTCCCCCTGGCCGCCCTGGCCTTCTGGCAGTTGCTCTCCACCATGGGCTGGGTGAATGCCACCATCCTGCCCTCCCCCGGGGCGGTGGTCGTGAAGTGGTGGGCCTACCTGCGGCCCCTGGAGGCCTTCGACCCCAACCAGGGCTCCTACCTCAAGTGGTGCTTCACCGGTGAGCTGATCCAAGACACCATCGGGAGCCTCTACCGCGTGCTGGTGGGCTTCGCCATCGGCGGCGGCCTGGCCCTGCCCCTGGGCCTGGCCATGGGCTACAGCCGGGTGGCCTACGGGCTGTTCAATCCGCTGGTCCAGGTGCTTCGCCCCATCCCGCCCATCGCCTACATCCCGCTCTCCATCCTGTGGTTTGGGCTGGGCAATCCCCCCGCGGTGTTTCTCATCAGCATCGGCGCCTTCTTCCCGGTGCTCATGAACACCGTGGCGGGCGTCCAGAACGTGGACAGCATCTACCTGCGGGTGGGCCGCAACCTGGGAGCCAACCGCCTCACCCAGTTCACCCGCATCATCCTGCCCGCTGCCACACCCTACATCTTCACCGGCGCCCGCATCGGCATGGGCACGTCCTTCATCGTGGTGATCGTGTCCGAAATGATCGCCGTGAACAACGGCCTGGGTTACCGCATCCTGGAGGCCCGCGAGTACCTCTGGTCCGACAAGATCATCGCCGGCATGTTCACCATCGGCCTCCTGGGGCTGGCTATCGACACCCTCATGAGCAGCCTCAGCAGTCACCTGCTGAAGTGGCACCGCGGCCTGGAGCAGGGATGAGCGACCCGGCCAGCCACATCTCCATTCAGGGTGTTCACAAAGTCTTCGAGAGCGGGGGCCAGGAAGTCCACGCCCTCCGAGCCATCGACCTGGAGATCCCCCGGGGCCAGTTCGTGTGCCTCCTGGGGCCTTCGGGCTGTGGCAAGTCCACCCTCCTGAATGCCGTGGCCGGCTTCAGCCTCGCCACCGCCGGCACCATCACGGTGGACGGGACGGCCATCACCGAGCCTGGCCCCGACCGGGGCATGGTCTTCCAGGAGTACGCCCTGTTCCCTTGGATGACCGTGGAGCAGAACGTGGCCTTCGGCCTCCAGATCAAGGGCATCGACAAGGCCGCCATCGAGGACAAGGTGGCCAGCCTCCTGGCCATGCTCAACCTCACGGACTTCCGGAAGCGCTTCCCCAAGGACCTGAGCGGCGGCATGCGCCAGCGGGTGGCCATCGCCCGGGTGCTGGCCCTGGACTCGCCCATCATGCTCATGGACGAACCCTTCGGTGCCCTGGACGCCCTCACCCGCCGCAACCTGCAGGACGAGCTGCTGCGCATCTGGACCGAGCTGAAGAAGACCATCATCTTTGTCACCCACAGCATCGAGGAGGCCCTCTACCTGGCGGACCGCACCGTGGTCATGACCTACCGGCCAGGAACCATCAAGCGCGACCTCATGGTCGACCTGGAGCGCCCCCGGGACGTCTCCAGTCCCGCCTTCAACGCCCTCAAGAAGGAGCTGAGCCACCTCCTCATGGAGGAGCAGACCCGCCACAACCAGGCCGAGTTCAAGGGCGCTGCGGTGGACTGAATCCGGTTCGGGTGGCTCTGCCGACGGGACTTGCTTGGCGGCCGATGCCTGCCGATAGACAGCGAAACGGGACGCACCCATGGCTCATATCCAGTGGAAAGACCGCTACAACATCGGCTTCCGAGACATCGACGCCCAGCACAAGGTGCTCCTGGACCTGCTCAACGACCTCATCGACCTGGTGGGGGAGCGCCGGGATGTGGCGGTCGTGGCGGGCATTTTTCACCGACTCTGCGAGTACGTTCGGGTCCACTTCAGCACTGAGGAGGCCTACCTCCAGGAGTTCGCCTATCCCCGCCTGGCGGAGCACCAGGCCATGCATGCCAGCTTCACCGCACGACTCATCGACCTGGACCGCACCTACGACCCCACCGACCCCCGCCTGCTCAGCGAGACCCTGGACTTCCTCAAGCACTGGTACCTGGAGCACATCACCCGGGCCGACCAGGACTATGTCCCCTTCCTGCCCCGGGACACCGAGCCGGCTCCCATCCAGGCCATCATCTTTGACTTTGGCAATGTGCAGTACCGCTTCGACAACGGCCGCATCCTGGCGGGCCTGGCCCAGCTTACCGGCCGTTCCAGTGCAGACCTGAAGCAGGCCATCTACGGCGACGCATCCCTGAGCCAGGACTACGAGGCCGGGCGCATCGACTCGCAGGCCTTCCTCGCGGGCGTGTCCACTCTCTGTGGCCGCGACCTGACCGAGGCCGAGTTCCTGCCCGTGTTCACCGAAATCTTCACCCCCATCGACAGCACCCTGGAGCTGATCCGGAGGCTCAAGCCCGCCTACCGCATCGCCTTGCTCTCCAACACCAACCCCTGGCACTTCGAGCATGCCATCCGCACCGCCCCGGTCTTTCCCCTCTACGACACGGTCACCCTGTCCTACGAGGTCGGCGCCTGCAAGCCGGATCCCCGGATCTACCAGGACGCCCTGGCAAAGCTGGGCCTGCCCCCGGAGGCCTGCGTCTACATCGATGACTTGGCCCCCTTCGCCGAGGCAGCCACAAAGCTGGGCCTGCACGGCCTCACCTACACCACGCCCGTGGCCCTCATGGCCCAGCTGCGCCAGCTGAGGGTGGCGTTCTGACCGCTGCGCTCAGGAGCGCTTTCCGGCGATCCAGTTGAGTGCCTCCAGGGGTGTCATCCGGTTCAGGTCCAGGGCCTCCAGCTCCGCCCGCAGGCTGTCGGGCTCCACCTCGAACATGGGCAGGATCGGCTGGGACGCCATCGGCGCCCGGGGCGGGGCTTCCGGGGCCTGGGCCAGTAGCCGCTGGGCCTTCTGGATGACGGACTTGGGCAGGCCCGCCAGCCGCGCCACCTGGATGCCGTAGCTGCGATCCGCCGGGCCCGGCGCCACCCGGTGGAGGAAGTGCAGCTGCTCCTCCCACTCCTGGACCTCCACATGGAGGTTCTGGATGCGCGAGTCCTCCGCCAGCTTGGTCATCTCGAAGTAATGCGTCGCGAACAGGGTGCGCGGCGCGCCGCCCTTGAGGTCCCGCAGGAACAGTGCGATGGCCTCCGCCAGGGCCAGGCCGTCCCGGGTGCTGGTGCCCCGGCCGATCTCATCCAGGATCACCAGGCTGGCCGACGTCGTCTGGTTGAGGATCCGCGCCGTCTCCGTCATCTCGACCATGAAGGTGGACTGCCCCTTGGCCAGCTGATCCGAAGCCCCGATGCGCGTGAAGATGCGGTCCACCAACCCGAAGCGCATGAGCTCGGCGGGCACGAAGGAGCCGGTCTGGGCCAGCACCACCAGCAGGGCGGAGGTGCGCAGGAACGTGGACTTGCCGCCCATGTTGGGCCCGGTAACCACGGCCATGGGCTGGGCGGCACCGAACTGCAGGTCGTTGGGGATGCACTCGCGACCGAGCCGGGCTTCCAGCATGGGGTGGCGGGCCGAGGCCAGGGTCAGCTCCCGGTCCTCGCCCAGCTCGGGCCGGGTCCAGCCGGAGAGGCGGGCCCGCTCCGCCAGGGCCGCCAGGGCATCCAGGGTGGCCACGGCCTGGGCCAGGGCCAGCAGGTCCGCCCGATGGGCCACCACGAGGGCCAGCAGGCGCTGCAGCTGGGTGGCCTCCAGGCGAACCTGGTCGCTCTCCGCACTGAGCAGGCGCTGCTCGAAGGCCACCAGGCGCTCGGTGGTGAAGCGCTCGGCATTAGCCAGGGTCTGCTTGCGCAGGAAGTGCGCAGGCACCGCGCCGAGGTTCGACTTGGTGATCTCGAAGTAGTACCCGAACACGCGGTTGTACTTGATCTTGAGGCTCTGGATGCCGCTCAGGCGGCGCTCTTCCTCCTCCAGCTCCAGCATCACCTGACGGGCGTCCCGGGCCAAACGGCGCACCTCATCCAGCTCCGGGTCCACACCTTCCCGGATGCTGCCACCCTTCTCGGCGTCCAGGGGCGGGGCATCGGCGAGGCAGCGCTGCAGCTCTGCCAGCAGGGCGCCGCAGAGGGGAGTGGCGGCGGACCACAGGCCGAGGTCTGCCACCTCCGAAGCCCAGCCCTCGTCCTGGATGCGGGCCGGCAGCTGCTGCAGGACCGCCAGGCCCTCCCGCAGCTGGGCCAGCTCCGGCGGATTGGCGAGGCCCAGGGCCACGCGCCCCAGCAGGCGGTTCAGATCCGGCACCTGGGTCAGCAGGGTCTGGATGGGCGTGCGCCGCCGATCCTCCGTCAGCCACGCCACCTGGGACCAGCGGCCCTCCAGCGCGGCGCCATCCCGCAGGGGCTGCTCCAGCCACGCCTTCATGAGGCGCGAGCCCATGCGGGTGCGGCACTGATCCAGCAGAGCCAGCAGCGAGCCGCTGCGCCCGCCGTCCAGCCCATTGGCCAGCACCTCCAGGTGCCGGGCGCCGGTGGCATCCAGCAGGGGCCCGGCGGCGCCCAGCTCCAGGGCCACGCCCTGCAGGTGGGCGGGGCGGCCCTTCTGGGTGGCCTCCACATGGTCGAGCAGGGCCGCCAGGGCGCCCAGGGCCGCGGGATGAGGATCCAGGCCCACACCCTCCAGGTGCTGCCAGCCAAAGAAGGCCAGCACCTGCTGCCGGGCGCGGGAGGCCTCGAAGCGCCAAGCCGGAAGGCGGGTGCGGGCGGCCTCGAGGTCCGCCAGCTCAGGCGCACCTTCCGCCAGGATCAGCTCCTGGGGGTCGAGCCGCTCCAGGGTGGCGTGCAGGGCCTCTTCGCCGTCGCCGGGAATCACCCGCAGGGCCCCCGAGGCCAGCTGGAGCAGGGCCAGGCCCCAGGCCCCGCCCACCCGGTGCATGGCGCAGAGCCAGCGGGCATCGTCGTCCAGCCAGGTGCCGGGCGTGATGATCCGCTTGATGGCTCGCGGCAGCAGGCCCTTGACCTCCTCGGCCTTGGCCGTGGGCTCGGCGATGGCCGCAGAGTAGCCCGCTGCCAGCAGCTTGGGCAGGTAGGACTCCAGGGCGAAGTGGGGCACCCCGCACATGGGCGTCTCCCCCACTGTGCCCTTGCCCCGCAGGGTGAGGGCGATCTCGAGCACCGGCGCCGCCCGCACCGCATCCTCCCCGATGATCTCGTAGAAGTCCCCCATGCGCGTCAGCAGCACAGCGTCGCCCGCCTCCCGCTTGAGGCCCGCGATCTGCTGCATCATCGGAGTGGACATGGGGGCCTTCGAAAAAGAGGCTACTGATGAGATTAAGCGGAGGAGTGCGGAGGAGCGGAGGAAAGCGGAGGGGCTTTGGGGTTCAGGAGCCGCTTGATGCCGCCGTCCTTCAGGGGCCAGCGCCAGAAGTTCAGGAGGAACCCGATGCGCTTTCCGGGAAAGCGCAAATAAGTGAGCAGTTGAGCGCTGTGGAGGTCAGTCAGGTGATCCACCGTCTTGAGCTCCAGCACAATGAGATCCTCCACCAACAGATCCAGTCGGTAGGCACCTGGAACGACCATGCCTCCGTACGTAATGTCGATAGGGACCTGCCGCTGAACACTAAGCCCGGCTGATTCCAACTCGTGGACGAGGCAGGCTTCGTAGGCACCCTCCAGCAGACCGGAGCCGAGGGCACGCTGGACCTGGATGGCGCACCCCAGGATCACTTCCGAAAGAGACCCCAGCTCCAGCTCTCCGCTTTCCTCCGCTCCTCGGCCTTCCTCAGCGTTCATTCCTTCCTTTCTTAGCTTTGTGACTCATGAATCCAGGGAACACCGATCTTCCCACAACCCAGCCTGCGCTGGCCGCAAGGTAGGATATGGACATGGAACGGGTGGATTGTGTGGTGATCGGGGCGGGGGTGGTGGGCTTGGCTCTGGCCCGGACCCTGGCGTTGCGGGGCTGCGAGGTGGTGGTGCTGGAGGCGGAGGATCGCATCGGCACGGGCATCAGCAGCCGCAACAGCGAGGTCATCCACGCCGGCATCTACTACCCGACCGGGTCCCTCAAGGCGCGCCTCTGCGTGGCTGGCAACCGATCCCTCTACGCCTTCTGTGCCGCCCGCGGCGTGGCTCACCGCCGCTGCGGCAAGCTCATCGTGGCCACCACTGCCGCCGAGACGGACGCCCTGGCGGGCATCCAGGCCCAGGCGGACGCCAACGGTGTGACGGACCTCCAGTGGCTGGCGGCGGCCGAGGCCCGGGTCCTGGAGCCGCGCCTGCACTGCGCCGCCGCCCTGCTCTCCCCCAGCACCGGCATCATCGACAGCCACGGTCTCATGCGCGCCCTCCGCCAGGATGCCGAGGACCACGGCGCTGCGGTGGTGCTGAAGAGCCCGGTCCTGGGCGGCCGCGCCACAGCGGCGGGCCTCGAGGTCAGCGTCGGCGGCGCCGACCCCATGACGCTGGTGGCGAACCGGGTCTTCAACGCCGCCGGCCTCGGCGCCCAGGCCGTGGCTCGGGGCTTCGAGGGCATCGCCCCCAGCTGCGTGCCTCCCCTCCACCTGGCGAAGGGCAACTACTACGGCCTGTCGGGATCGGCGCCCTTCTCCCGCCTGGTTTACCCGGTCCCCTCCCATGGGGGCCTGGGCGTGCACCTCACCCTGGACCTGGGCGGCCAGGCCCGCTTCGGCCCGGATGTGGAGTGGCTCGAGCGGGAGAACTATGACGTCGACCCCCGCCGGGCCGACGGCTTCTACGCCGCCATCCGCACCTACTGGCCGGACCTGGCCGAGGGCGCCCTGCAGCCGGCCTATGCGGGCATCCGGCCCAAGCTCCACGGCCCCGGCGAGCCCGCCCCGGATTTTCTCATCCAGCGGGAGGCCGCCCATGGCGTGCCGGGCCTGGTGAACCTCTTCGGCATCGAGTCCCCGGGCCTCACGGCCTGCCTGACCCTGGCGGAGGAAGTGGCGGGGCCATCAGGCGGCTGAAGTGTCCTTGCCGTGGAGTTCCAGCCAGATTGCATCAGCACAGAGGTCCACGCCAGAAGGCCAGGCCAGGATGCGGCCACCGTGTTCCAGGGTTGCTGCAGCAAAGACCGTTGGGTCACCCAGCTCCGCAAACACGCCCCCGGCCTGGATATCAGCACTCAGATCGAGGACACCAGCAGATCCGTCCTCGAAGCGTAGGCGCAGCCGATGGTCAGGGAGGATTTCTAAGGTCTGAATGCGGTGCATGGCTCAGTCCAGGGGATCAATGGGGAGGAGTGGTTCGCGATTCTGCGCACGGACCCAGTCGGCCAGCAGTTCGTCCTGGTGCAGTGCTGCCCACTCCAATAGTAGAGAACGAACCCGGCCGCTGCCACCCCCCGTCAACACCCGGATGGGCTGGATCCCAACCCGCCACTCCTCCTCCCCATAGAAGGCGTGGAAGTGGGGCGGAGCATGGTCCCGGTACAGCATGACCACCACGATCCCGAAGAAACGAGCCAGCTCAGGCATGGGGCCTCCCCCGACCAAAATGTACCACTGCCCTGCTCACGGACCGCTCCGAGGCTACCCTGGGGCATGGACCCCCAGCCCACCACCCCGCCCCAGCCCGCTGAGCCGCCGGAGATCTCCCTGTGCCTGGAGCTGGGCCGGGCCTTCCAGTCCCTGGGCATCCCTGCCCACCGCTTCGAGGACGCCCTCAGCCGCATCTCCACCCGCTTGGGCCTGGACGGCCAGTTCTTCGCCCTGCCTACGGCCTTCTTCGCCTCCCTGGGGAAGGACGGCCGCCACTGGACCTTCATTCAGCGCAGTCCCTCCGGGGATGTGGACCTCGGCAAGCTGTCCGACCTACAGGCGACCACGGACGACCTCCTGGCCGGCAGCCTGAGCGTCGCCGAGGCCCGGCTCCGGATCAGCGCGATCCTGGCGGCCCCGGATCGCTGGGGGAGGCCCCTCACCCTGCTCTGCTTCGGCCTGGGCTCGGCCCCGGCGGCCCTGTTCTTCGGGGGCGGCTGGCGGGAGATGGTCCTCACGGCCCTCCTGGGCTCCCTGATCGGCCTCACCGCCCTGCTGCTGGGCCGCTCCATCGGTCTCTCCCGCCTGGTCCACCCCGTGGCCGGAGCCCTGGTGGGCTTCCTGGCGCTGGCCGCCGCCGCCCGCTTCGACCATGTGTCGCCCCAAGTCCTGACCCTGGCGGGCCTCATCGTCCTGGTGCCGGGCCTGCGCCTGGTGCTGGCCATGAACGAGCTGGCCACCGGCAACCTGGTGGCTGGCACCGCCCGCCTCATGGACGCCAGCCTGACCTTCCTCTCCCTGGGCTTTGGGGTAGCCCTGGGGCAGCGGCTCGCCGCCGCCCTCCTCCCCCACGCCCTCCTGGGGGTGCCCCTGCCCCTGCCGGCCTGGACCCTGCTGCCCACCCTGCTGCTGGCGGCCGGGGCCTTTGTGGTGATCTTCAAGGCTCGCACCTCCGACCTGCCGTGGATCTTCGCAGCCTGCACCCTGGCCTTCTACGGCACCCGGCAGGGCGCCGCCCTCCTGGGCCCGCAGTTCGGCGTGGCCCTGGGCGCGCTGGCCCTGGGTGTGGCCAGTAACCTCATCACACGGATCCGCCGCCGACCATCGGTGGTGACCATGCTCCCGGGCCTGATGGTGCTGGTGCCGGGGGGCCTGGGCTTCCGGGGCCTCGGCCTCATCCTCCAGAATCAGCTGGTGCTGGGCCTGGACACAGCCTTCCAGGCCCTCTTCGTGACCATCGCCCTGCTCATGGGGTTGTTGCTGGCCCAGGCGGCGGTGCAGCCCCGGACTGCCCTCTAGCGAGTGATGGTGGAAGCCTCGCCGTTCTCGTGGAGCAGGCGGTCCAGGTCGGCCCAGCTAAAGGCGAAGCGTCCGTGCAGGCCCCACTCGGGGCCCCAGGAGTTGATGGCCCACACCAGCTTTCGTTCGGCGTCCACCCCCAGCAGCTCGAAGGCGTGGCCGCCGCGCACGGCGCCCCGGAGCTTCACCTGGCCGCTGGCATTGGGCTGGTCGAAGCCCTCGTACCAGTTCAGTCCCACCTCCACCGGACCGAGGGTCGACAGGGTCTTCAGGACCTCGTCCACCCCAAAGCACCAGTGGTAGCCCTTGGCGTACCCGAGGTCCTTGAGCGCCTTCATGGCGCCCAGCACCGTGGAGCCCGTGTCCTGGGGGGGCCATTCGCCCACGATGGTGTCGTCGTGGGTGGCCCGGGAATAGACCTTCCGGGCCAGGGTCTCGGTGTACCGGTGCCCCTTCTCCCGGAAGGGGGCGGTGCAGAGGAGGCCCACCGCCCCGTTCCCAGTGCAGGACCCCAGCTGGCCCTGGTCGAAGGCGGCCAAGGTCCGCTCCCAGGTGCGGGTCATCACCTTGGCGCCCTTGGGCAGGGGCACCCCGAAGTCCCGGCTGCGCTCATCGAAGTGCAGGTGCCGGCCCAGACGACCCCCCCGGTCCGAGGGGGTCTCGGGGATCAGTCCGACGCGATGGGGGTTGGACGACGCAGCCATGGGGCCTCCAGAGTCAGCAAATCGGGATGATTGGAGTCAGGCTAAGCAACTGTGGATTCATGTCAATGCCTGTCCAGATTTAGAAAAAAACGCCATCCATTCACCAAGCTCAGGTCGCTGCCCGGGAGCGGGCGGGCCGGGGCGACTCCAACTTCCCCCTCTGAAACTTGGCCCGCACCCCCGGGGATCCGATGAAGGGGGGTCGCCGGAGCCGCTGTGCCCTTGAACCACCCCATCCCCATCCTCATCGTGGATGACGAAGCGGACCTGCGGGACCTGCTCGTGGAGGCCCTCACCGAGCAGGGCTATGCCGCCGTGGGTGCGGACGGCGCCGCCCAGGCCCTGGCTCTGGTCAAGGACCAGCACTTCCCCGTGATCTTCACGGACCTGAACATGCCCGGGGGCCTCTCGGGGCTGGAGCTGCTCCGGGCCGTCCACGACCGGGATCCCCGTAGCATGGGCATCCTGATGACGGGCTACGCCACCACCGAATCCGCCATCCAGGCCCTCAAGCGCGGCGCCTACGACTTCATCCAGAAGCCCTTCAAGCTGGTGGAGATCGAGGCCAGCCTGGCGCGCGCCCTGGAGCACTACCGCCTGCTCCGGGAGAACGAGGACTACCAGGAAAATCTGGAGCGCATGGTGGCGGCCCGCACGCAAGAAATCCTGGGCCTGAAGAACGACATCGAGCAGCTCTTCGAAGGCTTCGTGAACGCCTCGGTGACCGCCATCGAGGCCCGGGACCCCAGCACCTCCGGCCACTCCAGCCGCGTGGCGGACCTCACTGTGGGCCTGGCCGAGGCGGTGAACGGGACCCCCAATGGCCCCTACGGAGGGCTGCTGTTCAATGACCTCCAGATCCGCGAGATCCGGTACGCCAGCCTGCTCCACGACTTTGGCAAGGTGGGCGTCCGGGAGCAGGTGCTGGTGAAGGCCAAGAAGATCGAAGGGGAGCACCTGGAGAGCATCTTCCAGCGGCTCCACCAGCGGTCCCTGGAAGCCATGCGGGACCGCCTCCTCGACGCCTGGAGCCGGGGCCTCACCTTCGACCCGGAGGCCCTGGGCGGCATCCTTCGGAAGCAGGAAGAGGAAACCCACCGCCTCATGGACCTGGTGCGCCGGAGCAATGAGCCGACCGTCCTCCCCCAGGAGGTGGCCCTGGAGCTGAACCTCCTCCAGGACCTGACCTTCCAGCACTGGTCCGGGGCCAAGAAGACCCTCCTGGAGCGACAGGACCTGGACCTCCTCATGATCCCCAAGGGCAGCCTCTCCGAAGACGAGCGCAACGAGATCCAGAACCACGTCACCTATACCTACCGGTTCCTCAGCCAGATCCCCTGGACCTCGGAGCTGGCCAATGTCCCGGACATTGCCTGGGCCCACCACGAGCGGCTCAACGGGAAGGGCTACCCCCGCCAACTCACGGACGCCGACATCCCCGTGCAGAGCAAGCTCATGGCCGTGGCGGACGTCTACGATGCCCTGACCGCAGCCGACCGACCTTACAAGGCGGCCGTGAGTGTAGAGCGCAGCCTGGAGATCCTCGGGCAGGAGGCCCGGGTGAACCTCCTGGACGAGGAAGTTCTGCGGATCTTCATCGAGGCTCGGATCTATGAGCGCACCACAGCTTTGGCCAGGATGGGACCATGACCGGCCAAGTCCTCATCGTGGACGACAACGCCGCCATCCGCAGCGGGATCAAGGCTGTCCTGATGAAGGATGGCACCTTTAACCACTTCGCCGAGGCCGAGGACGGCCTGTCCGCTTTCAAGGCCATCCTGGAGCAGCCCCCGGATCTGGTGATCTGCGACCTGGTCATGCCGGGCTTCGATGGCCTCAGGTTCCTGGGGCTCAAGGCCAGCCGCCGGGAACTGGACCAGATTCCCGTCATCATCCTCACCGCCGAAGATGACCTGGAGCGCAAGGCCGAGCTGCTCGAGCGGGGTGCCTCGGACTACATCACCAAGCCCTTCCACGAGAAGGAGCTCCTGGCCCGGGTCCGCATCCACACCAAGCTCAAGCGCCTCCAGGATGAGCTGCGGGAGAAGAACAGCCAGCTCGAGACGCTCTCCATCACAGACGCCCTCACAGGGCTGGCCAACCGGCGGTACCTGATGACCCGGCTGCAGGAGGAAGTCCAGCGAGCCCAGCGCCACGGGACGCCACTGGCCGTGGTCATGGTCGACCTGGACCACTTCAAGCAGGTCAACGACACCCACGGCCACGCCGCCGGGGATCGGGTGCTGCAGAACCTGGGAGCTCTCCTGATGGACTCCGTCCGGGCCACGGACCTGGCGGCGCGCTTCGGGGGCGAGGAACTCACCTTGGTGCTACCTCACACCGGGACCGCCGGAGCCCTGCAGATGGCAGAGGTCCTGCGCCAGAAAATTGCCGAGCAGGCCCATGCGGTGGAGGGGGCAACCCTGCGGCAGACCGTCAGCATGGGCCTAGCCGCCTGGGAGGGTGAGGGAACTGCGCCGACGGCGGAGAGCCTCCTCAAGCGGGCCGATGACGCCCTCTACCGGGCCAAACAGGGCGGCCGCAACCGGGTGGAAGCAGCCCCGGCGGAGTAGCATCAACACCCAATGAATCGAGTCCAAAAAGCCTTTGCCACCAAGGCACCAAGTATCAGTTTGTCCCGCGTATCGGTTCTTATTTTTGGTTCATCCGGGAATTCCGGAGAAAAGAACCGCCAACCGCAGAGAACGCAGAGAGCGCAGAGGCGCGCCGACCCAACCTGCATGGGCCCGCCGAAGGCGGCTTCCGGCGTCGCCGGAAGACATCCCGGGGTGCCACGGCC